>CAWVME010000001.1:0-5386 GCA_963930325.1 Bacillota bacterium
TCACAATCGATTTTAAGCAGAATAAAGTTGTAAGGTAATAAACAATGCCTACAAAAATGTAGACACAAAATTTCTTGTACAAAATAAGTAGTTACATATATATTTCCCTTTAGGATAGATAACAAGCACACACCACATGGGGTAGATGTATATCCTCAATCTGCTTCTGGCGTTCCTTTTACAGCAGCATATATAGCAGCTAAGGGAGATCCTGTTGCTAATCTTACAGAAGATTTAGCTGCTGAGCAAAAAGCTAGAGCAACTTATGAGAAATTAATTGACCTCTGCTGTGACGAACCAGATGTAATAAATGTTCTAAAATTCTTAAGAGAAAGGGAGGTAGTCCATTTTCAAAGATTTGGAGAAGCCTTAAATGGAGTGCAAGATAAATTAGCTCAAAAGAGGTTTTTCATGAATGACTTAAATAATATGGAGAATAGCTGTCAAAATAGTTGTGGATGCAATCGTTAAAGTATCACTAGAAAAAATATTAAAAACTCTATTTAGTAATCTAATAATATACCAGAAACGAATCAAGCTTGCTTCTGGTATATTTGCTTTTTCACAGTATTAATCCGTTTACAAAAATGTTAATTTAATTTATTAGATCACTTATTCTACCTTGGTAATAAATATCTAATTTGCTCATAGCCCTTGTAATAGCTACATATAAAAGTTTAATGTCCAAATTTGATAATGAATAATTTGCATCATTTACATTAAATAAAAATACCGCGTCAAATTCTAGACCTTTAGCTAAATAAGAAGGTACTATAGAAATTCCTGCATTATATTCAGAATCTTTGCTTTGAATTAATTTAACATTCTTTCTATATAAAGTCATTTGTTTATATATTTCTTCACATTCTGATTTAGTTTTCCCTATAATAGCAATTGATTTAAGTCCACTTTTTTGATATAAATCAATCTTTTTATGAATGTCTAGAACAACTTCTTGTGAATTCTCCTTTCTATTAATAGAAATACAATCTTTAGCATTTATAACTGGTTCTCCTAACACAATGAACTCTTTTTCATATTCAGGTAATTTAGATATAACATTATTGGCTAAATTCATAATTTCTGTAGTTGTTCTATATGTTTTCTTTAATGTTGTATAAGTCACCTCTGTATCAAAACCAAATTCTGTATGAATAAAATCTTTCCAATTATTAATTCCTCTATATCCGTGAACTCCTTGCGCAATATCTCCTAATATAGTTAATGAATTACTATTTAAGATTGTTTTCAAAGTCCAAAACTGAAATTCTCCATAATCTTGTGCTTCATCAATAATAATATGGCGTAAATCATTTTTGTATTTAGCTCCATATAGTTTATAATGAATATACATAATAGGAGCTAAGTCTTCAAATGATATTTCTTTTTTGTTCAAATTTTTTAAAGTGTTTTTAATTAAATATTCTATCATTTCGGAGTTTTTGTGAACTGCAGAAATTGATATATAATTTTCTAAAAAATTTTTATAATATTCAATAGCTTCTTTTTTTGAAATTGTTTTAAACCATTCATCTACAATTTTTTGTGGTTTTTCTTCTAGTTTTTTAATTGTTCCTTCATACTCTTCGAAAATTTCTATTCTGTTCTGCAAAAATTCTTCTTCTGAAAGGTTTAATTCTTTTAATCTTTCTATTCTTTGCAAACGTTTTTCCTTAATTTTTTCTATTATATAAGGACCTCTTTCTTTTAAATCTGTTACCACATGTTTTTTCAGTTCTTGTACTCTTTTTTCAAAAGGGTATAGGGAATAGGTATCTAAAAATAAGAGTTGCATTTGAGTATAACTTGTTATTTTAACGCCTTCAACTTGAAAATCTTTTTTGGGAATATAATTTTCTTCAATTTGTACTAAGTAAGCGTCTACTAAATCTTTAAATTCAATAGAAGATTTAAATTTAGCTTCATTAATAATTAAATCTACATTTCCTTTATTAATGTCATCAAATTCTTGATTTACAATCGTAACTAACTTTTCATTTCCATCTGATATTTTTAGCCTTTTTCCGATTAATTCATAAGCAAAATCTTCGAATGTATATTGTAACACGTTTTCTACACCTAAGTCTGGTAAAACATTTGAAATATAATTTAGAAAAAATTTGTTAGGTGCAATAATCATAAATTCTTCTGGCTTAAATTTTTCATCATATTGATAAACTAGATAAGCAATTCTATGAAGTGCTATTGTAGTTTTTCCACTTCCAGCTACTCCTTGCACAATTAGAGGTGTTCCCATTGGAGCACGTATAATTTTATTCTGTTCTTCTTGAATAGTAGCTACAATATTTTTTAAGCGATCATCCGCATTTTTCCCTAATGCCTCTTGTAATAGGGCATCATTCGTCGTAATATCAACATCGACATATTTCTTTAAATCACCACTTTCAATAAAAAACTGCCTTTTTAAAGATATCTCTCCACTAATTTCACCATCTTGACAGTAGTATGAAGCGTTTCCAATCCTGCCTTCATAATATAAATTTGCAATTGGCGCTCTCCAATCTACGATTAGTGGCTTTTTAGTATCATAATCTAAAATAGACAGTTTCCCAATATATAATTTTTCTGTTATATTTGATGTCTTTTCTCTAAAGTCTAGCCTCGCAAAATACGGTTTGTTTTTTATAAGTTTTATATCTTGCAAGCGCTTTTCTATTAAGTAAAGCAAATGTGCTCGAACAAAATCACTTTTGTCATAATTTTCCATACTACTTTTTTGTCGTATGATTAATTCTTCATCTTCTTTGTTTAATTTTTGAATAATCTCTTTTAGTTTAGAAGATTCCATGATAAATTCGCTCTTTTCCATATCCACCTCCTAAAAACAATAGCATAAATATTATCATAATATATCTTGTAAGTCAAGCAACTATAATAAAAAGATAGTTCTAAATAAGACAAGGTCTGAATATATATATATTAGCTTAAAATCAAAGGAGGAAAAGTTTATGATAAATAATATGGAAGAAAGGAAATCATTTTCAACTGGAGTAATTCAAAATTTAGTTTTAGAAAACAGAGGAAAACTCAGTATTTCTGGTGTTATTGATGTTCTAAGCTTTGATGACCAAGTTGTAATTGTACAAACAGAACTTGGAATGCTCACTGTAAAGGGCGAAAATTTAAGAATTAATAAATTAAGTATTGACACTTCTGAAATTATTGTAGAAGGAGAAATTAGTAATTTAGCTTATTCTGAAAAAGAAATGGAAAAAAAGAACAGCAGTATTCTTGGTAAAATTTTTAAGTAATCTATACTAGTCACTAGGAGGGAAGTAAAATTGAGTACTAGTCTACATCAGCTATATGTTTTTTCTATGTTTTTTCTTACTGGTTGTATTATTGGAGTTCTGTTCGATATTTTTCGAATTTTAAGAAAAAGCTTTAAAACATCAGATTTTGTAACATATATTGAAGATATTATATTTTGGATAATGTCTGGTTTTATACTGATCTACTCAATTTTCATATTTAATAATGGAGAGCTTAGAATTTATTTGTTTTTAGGATTGCTTTTAGGTTTAGTTGCATATTTATTAATAATTAGTAAATATTTTATTCGTATAAATGTGAAACTCATTCTTGCATTAAAATCTTTTGCTGTCTACATGATACATATTTTATTATTGCCTTTCCATTTACTTAGAAAAATTTTATTAAAACCAATCTCTTTTATTTTTATAAACTTGCGAAAAACGACAAAAAGTATTATAATTAATATGTCAAAAATCCATAAAAATTTATTAAAAAAGCAAAAAAAGGCAAATATGTAGCAGGATTTTCTATAACTATGTAGAAATATATAATTATATGATAAACTTATGATAACTGGAGAGATATTTACATATGAGTTGGATATTAAAAAACAAAAAGTTTTATAAAAAATTATTTATATTAGGTTTAGCAATTTACATTATTTGTATTTTCGTTGACCAACAGAAAACTTTAGATTCCTATGCGAGTCGAAAAGAATATTACCAAGAACAAATTCAAGAACAAAAAGATTACAACGAATCTTTATTATCTTTAAAAGAAAACATAAACTCTCCAGAATATATTGAGCAAATAGCTAGAGAAAAGCTAGATATGTATTTACCTAATGAAAAAGTATATATTGATGTAGGGAATTAACTATACATTTGCATATGTATAGTTTTTTATCTCATAATCTATTACTTGTTTTCATTTTATTTTATCTACCGTTTTAACTATCATTATTTCTTTCTAAATATTTTCCAAGTGTGTAATATAAAAAATGATAGTGTTAAAGTAATCTTAGTAACAAAATATAACATGTGAAATATTGTGCTAGGTTTAATTTACACTACAAAAAATATATGGGGGCAAATTATGAATTTTAATGAATTAACATTAGCAAAGCTAAAAGAGCTTGCAAAAGAAAAGGGAATAAAAAATATTTCTAAGCTAAAAAAAGAAGATTTAATATTATCTCTCCAAAAAGTTGAAGATTCTCTTACTGCTTCTAAAAATACAGAAGTTAACTTCCACTCAGAAACTCAAAAAAACTTTGAGCCAGTACAGCAAGAGGGATATAAGTTAACAAATGAAGGAGATTCTATTGCAGAAGGAATTCTTGAAGTTTTGCCAGATGGTTATGGCTTTTTAAGAGGTGAAAATTATCTTCCTACAGCTAAAGATGTGTATGTTTCTCCAATTCAAATAAGGAGATTTCGTTTAGATACAGGAGATAAAATAAAAGGAATCATGAGAACTCCTAAAGAAGGTGAAAAATTTCCTGCTTTGATTTATGTAGGAGAAGTAAATGGGGAGCATCCCGAAAATGCAATGAAGAGAACTAGCTTCGATAATTTAATCCCAATCTATCCAACGGAAAGGCTCAAACTTGAAACAATATCAAATGAATATACTATGAGAATTATTGATTTATTATCACCAATTGGAAAAGGGCAGAGGGGCATGATTGTAGCTCCTCCAAAAGCTGGTAAAACTACAATTCTAAAGAAAATTGCCAATAGTATTACAACTAATAACCCAGAAATAGAATTAATCGTGTTACTAATTGACGAAAGACCAGAAGAAGTTACCGACATGAAACGTTCTATTAAAGGTGATGTTATTTTTTCTACCTTTGATGAAGTTCCAGAGCATCACGTAAAAGTTGCTGAAATGGTTTTAGAACGTGCAAAACGTCTCACAGAGCAGAAGAAAGATGTTGTTATTCTACTTGATAGTATTACTCGACTTGCAAGAGCTTATAACTTAGTAATTCCTTCATCTGGCCGAACTCTCTCTGGTGGTTTAGACCCTAGTGCTTTGCATAAGCCAAAAAGATTTTTTGGAGCTGCTAGAAATACTGAAAACGCAGGTAGCTTAACAATACTTG
>CAWVME010000002.1:0-5698 GCA_963930325.1 Bacillota bacterium
AACACCTGGTAAATCTTTTACCCTTCCACCTCTAATTAAAACAACACTATGTTCTTGCAAATTGTGTCCTATTCCAGGAATGTAAGAAGTAACCTCATAACCATTAGAAAGTCTAACTCTTGCAACTTTTCTTAAAGCTGAGTTAGGTTTCTTAGGTGTTACTGTTTTTACGACTGTACATACACCTCTTTTTTGTGGTGATCTATGATTTGTTGTTCTCTTCTTCTTTGAGTTGTAACCTTTTTGAAGAGCTGGTGCTGTTGATTTTGCTTTTGTTGTTGTTCTACCTTTTCTAACTAATTGATTAATGGTTGGCAATTTATTTCACCTCCTAATTAAAATATTAACCGCTAATACTGTAAGTATTAGCGGTTAATATTTTATCATTTTTTTCCGTTAATGTCAACTTATATACTGACTTTTATTCATTTTTTCTTATTATCTCATTAAAGAATCTGTTTTTGTCCTATCTAGTCTCTTAGTTGTACTTTTGTTAATTGGATCTTTTGGTGTCCTTCCTATTGTTGTTCTAATTTTATCTATCCAATTTTCTTGGTTTGTTACAAGTTTATCTTTTATGTTGCCATAATGAGCAATTGAACTTGATAAATCATGAATATAGCCTGTATTATTGCCTCTTATCATATCTACAAATCTTCTAATTGCTCCTGTCTCATTTAGTAAACACACTGCTCTTATATATTTTAATTTTTCTTCAAATGCCTGTATTTGCTCTGGTGTTTTTTTAGCGATATTTGCATTGAATTCGTCCAGTTCTCCCCTTATTGCGTCAATTTGTTTTTTTTCTAGGACTCCACCTAACAACTGACTTTTTTCTATAGTTCTTCCTCCAAATTCCACACTATCTTCTGGAAGTTCCTCTAGTCTTCTTTTTATAGCAGCTTTAAACTTTGCTCTACTAATTGGGTCTAGTTTTCTAGCCATATTTAGTAAATCTTTACTACCACATTGTTCTAACAAGAGTCTCTGCTCTTCTGGCGAGCGATCCACAAAGTCTTCTAACATGCTTACTGCTACTGCATGAGGAGACATTGTTTTTTCATTAACTCCACCAATTCCGGTTCCCATATTGTTTTGTTCGCTACTTTCTGCTTGTTCTGTTCCTGATTGTGTTTGTCCTGCATCTTCTGCTATAAATATTTTTTCTTCTTCTAAAAATGCAGTTAATTCATCTTTTCTCTTAACAAATTCAGCTCTAAATTTTGCTTGTAGTTCTTTGTATCCTTTTAATTCTGTTTCTTTTGTGGCCAATTCGGACTGTAGCTCTGCAATTTGTTCTTCTATGATTTGTTTAGATCCTTTCTTGTCATATACAGCTTTTTGGTTTTGTCTATTAATTTGTTCATCTTGTATCGCTGCTATATCTCTTATTTTTTCTCGTGCACTTTTAATGTCCTCTTTTATATCATTAATTTCTTGTTCTAATTTATTAATTCTTGCTTGGTTTCTATCTAGTGCTTCTTTGTATTCTCTTAATATTTCTCTTCCTCTTTGTGCATATCTTTGTTTTCTTTGTTTTTTAATTACTTGTGTGTCTCTTAGCTTTGCTTCAAAGCCATTTTCTCCACCAAAAATTCTATCATTATTAGTATACTTAGCAATAATCTCTATTTTAGTATCTAATGACATTTTTTGTTCTATAAATTCGTCTCTAGTACCACCTGCATTTATAAAATCTGTATAATCACTTCCATATTGGCTATTAAGATAACTATCTGTAATTACTTTTTTTGCAGTGCTATTAATTAACTGGTCTCTTGCTTCGTTAATTTTTTCTACGTTTCCTTTTAACTGTTTTTCGCTTCCCTGAATAGATCTAAAATCCCTTTCTAATTCGCTTTTTGGTTCTCTAGGCATCTATTCTCCCCCCTCTTCTTTTTCTGCATCTTTTCTTAATTCTATTAATTCTTCATTATATTCTAGCATTTTTTCAAAATCTTCTTTTATTTCTTTTTTTATGTCTTCATATTCTTTTTTTTCCATAGAATATCCCCTTTCTTTTTTTGCTAAACATAATAACTTAAATTAATTATACTGTTTTTGGTAAAAAAAGTCAAGTCTCAGGGAGTTTAATGACCTCTGAGAGAGTCTTTCATATTTAATTTTTTTGTCTCTAATTTTCTCATCTAGTTTTGGCAAGATTCCAAAATTGGCATTCATTGGTTGAAATTTTTCGTTTGAACTTGATATATAACTTGCTAGAGTTCCTATCATGGTTTCTTTAGGAAATATTATTTTTTCTTTTCCTAAAATTTGATTAACAGCATTTATTCCTGCTATCAATCCGGAAGAAATAGATTCTACATACCCCTCTACTCCTGATATTTGTCCTGCAAAATAAATACGTTTTTCTTTTTTTAATTGATACGTTTCATCTAATAATTCTGGACTATTAATGTAAGTATTTCTATGCATAACTCCATACTTAACAAATTCTGCATTTTTTAGTCCAGGTATTAATGAGAATACTCTTTTTTGTTCTCCAAATTTTAAATTAGTTTGAAATCCTACCATATTAAATAGAGTCCCTTCTGTATTATCTTGCCTTAACTGAACAATTGCATATGGTCTTTTACCTGTTCTTGGATCTATAAAACCAACTGGTTTTAATGGCCCAAAGCGCATCGTTTCTTCTCCTCTTTTTGCCATTATTTCGATTGGCATACATCCTTCGAATATTTCTCTTTTTTCAAATTCATGTAATGTTACCACTTCCGCTCTTATTAATTCCTGGTAAAAATTTTTATATTCTTCTTGGCTCATAGGAAGATTTATATAACTCTTATCTCCTTTTCCGTATCTATCTCCATAAAAAGCAATGTCCATATCAATACTATCTTTTTCTATAATAGGAGCTGCCGCATCATAAAAAAACAGTCTTTTTTCTCCAGTTATTTCCGCAATCTGTTTAGCTAAACTATTAGAAGTAAGAGGACCTGTTGAAATAATAGCAATCCCATTCTCTGGTATTTGTGTCACTTCTTCTTTTACAATTTCTATTTTCTCATTTTTTTCAATCGCTTCTGTTACCTTTTTCGAAAATTCATCTCTATCTACTGCTAAAGCTTGTCCTGCTGGAACCGCCACTTCGTCTGCTATTTTTATTAACAATGATCCCGCTCTCCTTAGCTCTTCTTTTAAAAGTCCACAAGCATTGTTAATACTATTAGATTTGAATGAATTACTACATACAATTTCTGCCAAGTTTGAATTTGTATGTGCAGGAGAAAATTTCTTTGGTTTCATTTCATATAGTTTTACTTTTATTCCTCTTTTTGCGATTTGATAGGCGGCTTCACAGCCAGCCAGACCGCCTCCAATAATTGTTATTGAGTTTTCCATATATATACATTCCTTTCTCGTAAAATCAAAATTGATTACTCTGTTTGTTTTTTGCTTGCTTTTTTCTCTGTTTTATGTTAATATATATAAACTTGCATGGACAAGTTTATATAAGAACAAAAGGAGGGTATTTCATGGCAATATTCAACGGAGATGGCAAGCACGTGACACTTCGGTTGTCAAGCTATCATGAAGGGATCTTTTTTTGGGACATTTTTTTGTTTGGAGATTGCCCTACGGCTTATGTGGGACAGGTTGCTTACGAGCCATGTATGGACCGACTGATTCCTCTCAAAATGCCCTATGGCGTAAGAGAAGAACATTTAAAGCAAGAGATCAGAAGAACACTGGCAGAGTTATATCCTCACCAGTATTCTGAGCATGTACGTTCATACCTTTAGTTCTTAGAGGGAAGTGCTGGAATCAGCCTTCCCTCGTTTTTGTTTTTCTTTTAGCTGTACTTTTTTTCTTTTGTTTACTCTCTTTTTTTATTTCGCTTTTTATTTCTTCTGCATCCTTATCTTCTGATTCTTTCCATTTTTCTCCTGCTTTTGGCTTATTCCATGAAATATAGTCGCAACTTGTTGGATTATTTTCGCAAATATAATAATTCCTTTTTTTCTTGGTTTTTCTTATTTGTACTGCACCTCCACATTTTGGGCACGGAACATCAACAGTTTCTATAATTGGTTTTGTATTTTTACATTCTGGGTATCCAGGGCAGGCCAAAAATTTTCCATATCTACTGTATTTTACAATCATCATTCTTCCGCATTTTTCGCATGGCACATCAGATACTTCGGGCTCTAGCTTTACATGTTCTAGCTCTTTTTCAACTTTTTCTACTGTTTGCTCAAATGGAGTATAAAAATCACCTATTACTTTTTTCCATTCCTCTTTTCCTTCGGCAATTCTATCAAATTCTTCTTCCATTTTCGCTGTAAACTCTACATTGATAATATCCGGAAAGTTCTCTATTAGCAAACGGTTAACAATTTTTCCAAGTTCTGTTGGGCTTAATTGTTTCTTTTCTTTTTCGATATATCTTCTAGCTAAAATAGTGGTAATTGTTGGAGAATAAGTACTTGGTCTTCCAATTCCCTTCTCTTCCAATGCTTTTACTAGGCTTGCCTCCGTATATCTTGGAGGTGGCTCTGTAAAGCTTTGTTTCGCATCTAATTTTTCTTTTTTTAATTCTTGATTTTCTTTTAGTTCTGGAAGTTTGTTTTCTTTTTCTTCTTCTTCGTCATCTTTCCCTTCCACATATAATGTCATGAAGCCTTTAAAAGCTATCGTTTGGCCATTTGCCTTAAAATTATATTCATCTGCTAAAATGTTGACTGCTACAGTATTATATATTGCTGCTGCCATTTGGCTAGCTATAAATCTATTGTAAATTAGACGGTATAATTTGTATTGGTCACTTGTTAAAGAATTTTTTACTATTTCTGGTGTTAATTCTATATATGTTGGTCTAATCGCTTCATGAGCATCTTGTGCATCTGATTTGGTTTTATAATATCGATTTTCATAATATTCTTTCCCATATACAGATTCGATATGTTCTTTGGCTGCTTTTCTTGCTTCTTCTGATATTCTGGTAGAGTCCGTTCTCATATAAGTAATAAGTCCTATTTCGCCTTTTCCTTCTATTTTTACACCTTCATAAAGGCCTTGTGCAACAGCCATAGTCTTTTTTAAAGCATATCCTAATTTTCTTGAAGATTCTTGTTGCATAGTACTGGTTGTAAAAGGAGGTGCAGGATTTCTTTTTTTATCACTCTTTTTAATATCTTTAACTATATATTTTGCTTTTTTTAAGTCTGCTAATATAGCGTCCACATCTTCTTTTGTATGCAATTCCAGTTTTTTGTCTTTCTTTCCATAAAATTTAGCTAAAAAGGTTTTTTTAGCTTTTCCATCTGAAAGTTCTGCATAAATATTCCAATATTCTTCAGGAATAAATTTTTCAATTTCTTCTTCTCTTTCTACAATTAACCTAACAGCAACTGATTGTACACGTCCTGCAGAAAGACCTTTTTGTACTTTTTTCCATAAAACTGGACTAATTTTATATCCTACAATTCTATCTAATACTCTTCTTGCTTGTTGTGCATTTGTTAAATTCATATCGATTTTTCTTGGTTTTTTTACGGCTTCTTTTACTGTTTCTTTAGTTATTTCATTAAAAGTTACTCTACACACAGCATCCTCTGGTATTCCTAAGAGATATGCCAAGTGCCAAGCTATTGCTTCTCCTTCACGATCCGGGTCAGTCGCTAAAATAACTTGTTTTGCATTTTTAGCTTCCTTTTTTAGAGAGTTAATCAAGCTT
>CAWVME010000003.1:0-2983 GCA_963930325.1 Bacillota bacterium
TTGGTTCTATAATAGCTGTTAAAACCTCAGTTTCTCCTTCTTTAATACTTATTTGCTCTTTGTTTAATGTTATTTCTACTACATTAACTATTTTTGGCTCTACAGTAATTGTACAATTTGCTGTTTTAGCCCCATCTTCTGTAGTGGCTGTAATAATTGCAGTTCCTGTTTTTTTTGCTGTTACTACGCCTCCATCTACCGCAGCAATTTCTTCATTCGAACTTGTCCAAATTATGTTTTTATTTGTTGCATTTGCTGGCTCTATAGTGGCTATTAAAGTTTTAGTTTTTCCTTCTTCTATATTTATTTGCGTTTCATTTAAAGTAATATTTGTCACTCGTATATCTGTATCTTCTATTTTCTCTTGGTAAGTAGTAAAAGCTTTTATACATGCATTTGTATTTTTTAATGTTATTGTATCTCCAATTTCAATTCCATTTAATTCTTGCCATGTACTTCCATCTAAAGATATAAAACTTTCGCCTAGATTAGCTGTAGCTGTATCATATATATTACTTACATATGTAAGTCCACTATCTTTTAAATTTGCCTCTATTGGCACTTTAGCTCCCTCAGTATTAATATATTTTACACTAACTACAAATTTTTCTCCTGTTAATTTGATTGGACTTGGTAGTTTAATTGTATGGTAACCTGCCTCTAAAGCCCCAGGTGTTGCTACTAAAGTGCTTTCTAAAAAATTATCATTAGCAGCATTTAAATAAATTTCAATACCTTGTGTAGAAATTAGCTGAATTCCTATTTCATTTATATATTCTTCTTTATCGTTAATTGTTGATATGTCTCTTGTAAATACATTTGCTCCCCAAATAGATGCAGAATTATTTCCAATGCCTTGATTTACTCCTAGTTCATCATATTGATAAATTTCGTCATATGGTTTCTCTGTTATTTCTTGGGCTAAATTTATTCCTAACAAATTTGTTTCAATATTGGCATCTTCATAAGATACATACATGTATCCATCTTCTCCAAATGCTTCTCCATAAGAATTTAATACTATATAAGCTCCCGGATTAGATGGTCTAAATGCTTCACTAAAATTTTCTACTCCGTAGTTATCATCCCAGCCTACTATTGTTACTGCATGGTTTGCACTTTGATCTGTTTCTAAATATGCATAAGCAGAATTTGTAGAGTTATAATAATTGCTACTATAATTTCCTTCTGTATCTACTTTTATATCGGTATACAACCCAGCTGTTAATGCACCATAATTTTGTATATGATCCTTTAGTAATTTTCTGGCTGCCTGTAACTCTTCTTCAGTATACTCATTTAGGTATGTTTTATCTTTATAATACTTAGTTGTTCCATTTTCATATTTTTTGTATATATCAGAAAAAGTAGTTGTTTCTTCTATTTTAGCGCTTACATCTTTGTTTAAATCCACATTATCTATTGGGGCTAAATATGCATTGTTTATATTATTGTCATTTTCATTATATACACTAGAAAACGGAAGTTCTTCCTCTAATACTGGTCCATTGCCTGCCACTGCATAAGCTACTGCCATAGTTCCATTTCCGCCATCATTTAAATTTCTGTTAAACATTTGAGTAGCTTTATATTCTATATGTGCAGCAGAATAAATCTTAGAATCTCTATTAGTTCTTTTAGCTAGTGTAGTTTCTATTACACTAGAAAATGAAAATGCCCAACATAATGAGGTTGTTTTTTGATCTCTTACTTCTATATTAGGTATGACTGTTCTTAGATTATAACTACTCTGTGTTGTATTTTCCCTTAATAATACATTGTATCTGGATCTTTTTATTGTTTGCTTAAGGTCAATATTAATATTCTTTGGTTGTATTGTTCTGCTTCTTTTCTCTTCTGGTAAACTTTCCCATATTTTATATTCTTCTGAAGTTTCTGATAATACAAATTCTGTTGCTATAGAATTTAAGTTAATTCCTAAGATAATAGAAAAACATAGTAAACTGATAATATATTTTATTTTTTTCATTTATTCTCCTTTTTAAAGTTGGACATGCATATATACATGTCCAACATACTATTCATTTGTTGTTGTATTAGTTAAATCAATTCCATATTGTTCATAAATCCATTGATTATAATCAAATGGTGTTAACTTTTCTGGTTCTCCATAATCAATGCCAAATGTATCTACAGTCATAGATGAAATAACTGGTTCTTCTTTTGGATTGTCAGATGGAATTTCTTCTCCATTTTCATCTGTTGGGATTTCTTCATCTTCTCCTAATTCAGAGTCTCTATATTGTACTTCTACATTAGCAATTTTATCAACTACGTCCATACCTTCTATTACTTTTCCAAAAGCTGTATAGTATCCATTTAAAGATGGATAATCCACATGCGTAATGAAGAAATCCGCTGAGCCAGAGTTATATCCTTCTTCAGTTAAACCAAGGTCACTATAATCTGCTCTTGCCATACCAATTACACCTGCTTCAAATTTCAAGTCGTTTTGTGCATAACCATTGGCTACAAACTCTCCCTTTATAGAATAGTCTAGACTTTCATCTCTAGAACCTGCTTGTATCATAAACTCCGGAATGGTTCTATAAAAGGTTTTTCCATTGTAATGTCCATCTTGAATTAATTTTATAAAATTAGCTACAGTTTCTGGTGCTTTGTCTGGATATAGTTCAATTTTAACCGTTCCATATCCTTCTACTTCCATAGTAACGATTGGGTTTATAACTTCTTCAGTTTTGCTTTTATAAAAATTCCATCCTAGAAATGCAAGAATAGCAATTAAAGCTATAATAACAATTATCCATATTATATTTTTTTTCATATTTGCTCTACTTCCTTTCTTTTTACTTTCTGTTTTTAATTATAGATAAAATATACATTTATTATTTACTTTTTTACAATTACAGGTCTAAATGATATATAATTGAAATCTTCTCCTGTAGCAAGTCCAAAATTAAATATTCCTCCATACTCATCATAATATGTTCCTCCTCGAACA
>CAWVME010000004.1:0-16369 GCA_963930325.1 Bacillota bacterium
TATGCTTTTAATAAAGGATATATTAGTAAAAATCCTATGATAGAAGTTATAAGACCTAAAAGTGTAAAAAAGGATAAAGATGTAAGAGCTATGACCGTTGATGAGGAATCAAAATTTATTAATTATTTACTAGAACATAGTGTAAAAGATATTCCATATAGAAATGCTTTCTTAATGCAATTACTTATGGGATTTCGTATAGGAGAAGTATTAGCTTTAAATAGTGGAGATATTGATTTAGTTCATCATTTAATTAATGTAAATAAAACATTAACAAAACTAGCAGATGGAACAATTGTTATGAGTGATTCTCCTAAAACTAAAGCTGGGAATAGAATATTACCAATTCCAAAAGTATTAGAACCTTTTATTATAGAACAGATGAAAATTTCAAAAGATGTACCAAATAATACTGAACATTTATTGTTTAAACCACCTATTGTGCATTATGCAAGAATAAGCACTTTAAATTGGTCATTAAATAAAATTTTGAATGAGTTAGATATACCACATTTTTCTACTCATAGTTTAAGACATACATACGCAACAAGAGCAATAGAAGCAGGAATGAGTCCAGTAGTATTACAAAAACTAATGGGACATACTGATGTTTCCGTAACATTAAATGCTTATACTTCTGTATTTGATAAGTATAAAAGAAATGAACTTGAAAAAGTAAATGAATATTATATGGAACAAAATTTAATTGATAATTCAAACGCAAATATATTAAGGTTAGATGAGCCATTAAATCTTATTGAAAATATGAATAAAGAAGATAAAGATTCTTATGAAAGATAATTTTTTTATAGAAATAATGGCTGTAACACTTGAAAACACTAATGGTAGCATGTAGGTGCTACCATTAGTCAGAAAAAATATTTTTTGGTAGCACCTTTGGTAACAAATCGTAAAAAATAATAAAAAATAAATTAAATTAAGTAAAATTATTTTTAGATAAAATGCTTGATATTAGGGCATTTTATAAAATAATATAAAATATTTTAAAATAAAAAAAAGAGGCTAAAAGCCTCAAAATTGGTTGCGGGGGTAAGACTCGAACTTACGACCTTTGGGTTATGAGCCCAACGAGCTGCCAACTGCTCCACCCCGCGATGTTTACTTAATTCTTATATAGTATACTCTTAAAAACGATGATATGTCAATAGTTTTGTGAAAATTTTGTGAAAAACTTTGTAATATTATTATATTCTCACAAGGAAAAAATATGCAAAATTTTTGTCCTTTCTCTTTTGTTATAAAAGAAAATAAGATATAATAAGAAAAATAGCTTTTCCATATTTGTAATTTGTGCGAATATGCACGATATAAAGCAAACGTCTTAATTTAAAAAGATAGAGGAGGACAAATGAAAAAATTTGAAGAGGCAAGTGCAAATAAAAATAATCCAAAATGGAATAAAATTATCAGTAGAGAAGAAGAAATTTATACAAGACCAAATGAATTGCGTTCCAATTTTGAGAGAGATTATAATAGAATTGTACACACTAATGCTTATCGTAGATTAAAACATAAAACACAAGTGTTTTTTTCTCCTAAGAACGACCATATTTGTACCAGAATTGAGCATGTAAACCATGTAGAATCAATAAGCTATACAATAGCAAATTATTTGGGGCTTAACACAGAATTAACAAAAGCAATTGCAGTAGCTCATGATATTGGGCATAGCCCATTTGGACATAAGGGGGAACACGAATTATCTGAAATTGCAAAAAAGGACTTAGGATATCCTTTATGGCATGAAAAAAGTGGATTACATTTTGTAGATAATATTGAACTTTTAGAAGATGAAAGAAGTAATACTTTTAACCTGAACTTGACTTACGCTGTAAGAGATGGAATTATATCTCATTGTGGAGAGGTAGACCAAAACGGGATAAAACCAAGAGAGGAAGCAATTGATTTAAATGTATATACCATGCCAAATCAGTATGCTCCTTATACTTGGGAAGGATGTGTAGTAAAAGTTGCAGACAAAATTTCTTATATTGGAAGAGATATTGAAGATGCAATCAGTCTAAATTTATTAGATGAAGAACAAAAAGATGAGTTATCAAATATTATTGAAACAACAGGATTTGATAATTTGAATAATTCGATTATTATTCACGAATTAATTCAAGACTTGTGTGCAAATAGCAATTTAGAAACAGGGATTACATTATCAGATAATTATTTTTCTATGCTCAACAAAATTAAACAGTTCAACTATAAAAATATTTACTTATGTAAAAGAATGAATGCTACCAATAGATATTTTCATTTAGTTATTAATGAAATTTATGAAACATTAAAACAGTGCTATAATGGAAGTAAGACAAAAGAAGAACTAAAGAAAATGAAGAGATTTTATCCCATGACAACACAAGGCTTTATGGAATGGATTGAAAAATATTGGAACTTAACAAACAGAGAGGAAACAAACTATAGAAACAAAGTAATTTACTTTATAGAACGCAAAGAGGATTATTTAAGGGCAATCTTGGACTATATTACTGGTATGACAGATAATTATGCCATCGAGCTGTATAATGAAATTATTAGTTTTTAAACAAATATTAATATAGATATTAATGAGAGAAGGATTGAGTATGAAAATTTTAATTAAAGACGGACTTGTTATAGATATGAGACAAAAACAAGAAAATATGGAGATAAAAGATATATTAATAGAAAATGAAAAGATAAAGAAAATACAGAAAGATATACAAGAAACTGCAGATAAGATAATAGATGCAACAGGTAAAGTGGTTATGCCAGGTTTAATTAATGGGCATAATCATGCTGCTATGTCTATTTTTAGAGGATATTCAGACGATTTAGAGTTACAGGATTGGCTACAAAATGCAATTTGGCCAATAGAAGACAAACTAACTAAAGAAGATATATATTTTGCTTCTAAGCTTTCATGTATAGAAATGATAAAATCTGGGACTACTACTTTTAATGATATGTACTTTTTTACAGAAGAGACTGCAAGGGCTGTAGAAGAAACAGGAATAAGAGCTTATTTAGGAAGAACTATTATTATGGATGGAACAGAAGCTGAAAAAAGATTAGAAGAAGCTGAAAAAATATATAAAGAATGGAATGAAAAAGCGGAAGGAAGAATTTATATTAATCTTCCACCACATGCTCCTTACACATGCAATCCAGAAACACTAGCTAAATGTGTAGATATGGCAAAAAAATATAATATGCCGATTCATGTTCATTTATCTGAAACAGAAAAGGAAAACGAAGATATACAAAAAGAATATCATAAAACACCAACAGAATATTTAGAAGATTGTGGAATTTTTGAAGTGCCATGTATTTTAGCACATGGAGTACATTTAAATGCAAAAGACATAGAAATAATAAAAAAAGCAAGAGCTCGGAATTGTACATAATCCGATTAGCAATTTGAAATTAGCTTCAGGAATAGCAGACATAACATATTATAAAAAATCTGGTATTAAAGTAGGCTTGGGAACAGATGGAGCAGGAAGTACTAATACTTTAGATATGTTTGAAGAAATAAAAACGGCAGCATTGCTTCAAAAAGTAATACATAAAAAAGCTTCTTGCATGGATGCATTTACTGCATTAAGTATGGCAACTAGAGAAGGAGCAGAAGTGTTAGGTCTGCAAGAAAAAATTGGAACATTAGAAGAAGGAAAATTAGCAGATATTATTTTAGTAGATTTAAACAAACCACATTTACAACCAATTCACGATGTTTATTCAGATTTGGTTTATAGTGCTACTGGACAAGATGTAGATACTACTATTATTAATGGTAAAATTATAATGGAAAATAGAAAACTAATACAAGATGATGAAAATATAATTATGCAAGAATGCGAGCGTATAAAAAATAAATACATGAATAAGAATAATTTATAAAATGAAAGGAAAATTATGAAAGCATTAATAACAGGAGCTTCTTCTGGAATAGGAAGAGATATAGCAAGAGAGTTAAGCTATAGAGGTTACGACTTAATTGTTGTTGCTAGAAGAGAAGAAAAATTGATAGAACTGAAGAATGAGCTGAAAACAAATGTAGATATTATAAGCATGGATATTAGTTTGCAAGAAAATTGTATCGAATTATACAAAATGGCAGGAAAAATTGACATTTTAATTAATAATGCAGGGTTTGGAGTTTTCGGAGATTTTACAGAAACAGATTTATACAAAGAAACACAACTTATTAATACTAATATTATTGCAGTTCACACATTAACAAAACTATTTTTAAAAGATATGAAAGCACGAAATGAAGGATATATATTAAATGTAGCGTCTATTTCTGGGTTTATGCCAGGACCCTTAATGGCAAGCTATTATGCTTCCAAATCATATGTACTAAGGCTAACAGAGGCTATTGCAAAGGAGTTAGATAAATCAAATTCGAAAGTTTGCATTAGTGCTCTATGCCCAGGTCCGGTAAATACAGAATTTAATGATGTAGCTAATGTCAGTTTTAAAACTAAGGCGTTATCAAGTGAATATGTAGCAAAATACGCGATAGAAAAAATGCTAAAAAGAAAACTTATTATAATTCCTGGATGGCAAATGAAAGCAATAAAGCAATTAATAAGACTTGCTTCTGATGAGTTTATATCTAGTATTGCATATAAGATACAAACCAAAAAGAGAAAGGAAAAATAAGCATGGATAAACATGAAATAATTAAACAATATATAAAACCAGAAGAACGATTGTTAGTTGCAAAAATTTTGGATAAAATAGAAATATGTCAAACTAAAAATAAAATTGTAAATACTGACTTTTTAGATATGTATGAAAAAAACATAGCGGAAAAAATAGTAAAAGAAAGTAATATTAATTATTTATTTTACGGAGGGTTTGAAGGAGCAGAAAGAACGATACTTGTTATTTATCCAGACAAAATAACTATAGAAATAGTAGAAAATATGTGCAGTAAACTTATAAAAATTGTACGAATTATATTACCAGCAGATTTGCATGAGAAATACGTACATAAAAATTATCTAGGAGCTGTTATGAAATTAGGATTGAAGAGAGAGAAAGTAGGAGATATACGTGTTTGTAAAGAAGGTGCAGATATTATTGTACTAAATGACATAGCAGAGTTTGTGAAAAATAATTTAGCAGAATTAACTAGATTTCAAAAAGCAGAAATTCAAAATGTAAATATAGAAGACTTAAGAAATGGACAACAAAAAACTCAAAACATAAGTGTTATTGTTCCTTCTATGAGACTTGATTGTATTGTAGGAGAAATGATAAGAACTTCTAGAACAAAGGCAAATGAAGTAATACTTGCAGGAAGAGTATTTGTTAATGGAGAAAATATCTTGAAAAATTCAAAAATTTTAAAAGTAGGAGACATTATAACCGTTAGAGGTAAAGGAAGATTTGAAATAGAAAAAATAGAGGGAACTACTAAAAAAAATAGAATTGTTTTAAGAATAATAAAATACATTTAAAAATTAGTTCCACATAAAAGAAAGGATGAAATTAAAGATGGAGTATAGATATGTACCTAAAGGAGTTTGCTCAAAAGAAATGATTATTGAGTTAGAAGGAGATATAATAAAGAATGTAAAAATTATTGGAGGATGTGCAGGAAATACGGTAGGGGTTTCTAAATTAATAGAAGGAATGAAAATTGAAGAGGCAATTAGAAGGCTAAAAGGAATTCCTTGTGGATATAAAGGAACTTCTTGTCCAGATCAATTAGCACAAGCGCTAGAAGAAGCATTAAAAAATAATAGAAATTTATAGAAGAAACTTGCATTTGTTTACAAAATATGTTAAAATAATGTATAGAAAAAGGGAGGAATATATATATGAATCCAATGGGAGAAAAAGTAACTTTTTTAACACAAGAACAACTTGCAGACATTACAACAGGATTGAAAGAATTAATTTATCAATTTGATAATGGAATAGAAAAAAACGAAAACTAAAAAATAAAGTACTTCATTAATAGTGAAGTACTTTATTTTTTAGTTTTAAGACGTTAAATTCTGTAAATGGTTTTATCTATAAAAAGATGATTTACTTTAATGTGCATCTGAAATTTCTTTTTGCAGTGTTACATGAACAATGGTACCTTCTTCTACTGAAGTGCCAGAGGCTATGTCTTGCGAGACGACGACACCAGAGCCAGTTGTATTAATATTTAAGTTTTTAGCTTTTAACATATTTGTTGCTTCTGCTGCTGTTTTACCTTTTAAGTTAGGAACCGTTGTAGTAACTCTTGCATTATTTTCTGCTGTATATAAACAAATAATAGAATTGCTTTTTAAAGATGCACCAGGTTTTGGAACTTGATCTGTAACCAACGTTTCGTCAGGATCTTCAGATCCACTAATATTAACTCTAAATCCGGCAGATTTTAATTTCTTTTTAGCTTCTGATATTGTTTTATTTCGAACATCTGGTAAAGTAGAGGTAGATTCTGTATCTGTTGTTTCCGTATCTGTAGAAGAAATTCCTAAATAAGGTAGTACTTCAGATAGAATTTGTCCTACAACAGGGCCTGCTGTGGAACCTCCCTGGTGGCCATTGGCAGTTGGTTGATATAATGTTACAAGAACTACTACTTGTGTGTTTACAGTAGGAGAAATAGCAACCATAGAAGCAACATATCCTTCACTTTCTTTTCCAGGAGAAGGTTCAGATGTACCAGTTTTTCCACCAACTGAATATCCTGTAACTTTAGCATATTGGCCAGTTCCACTAGTTACAACTGATTCCATCAAATCTCTCATAGTTTCAGAAGTTTCTTTCGAAATGACTTGACGGATTTCAACAGGATCAATATTAGTTACAACATTAGAGTTAGTATCAACCACTTGTTTTACAATACGAGGTTGCATTAGAATACCATCATTAACAATGGCTGAAACTGCAGTAATCATTTGAAGGGGAGTAATTGTGAATCTCTGACCAAACGACATAGTAGCAAGCTCAATAACGCCACAGTCTTCTTCATCTACAAACTGACCAGATGCTTCGCCAAGAACAGAAGCGCCAGTATGACCAATTAGATTAAAAGCATGCAAATATTTATAATAGGTTTTAGAACCAATTCTCTGCCCAACTTGCATAAGAGCTGGGTTACAAGAATTTTGTAGAGCTTCTCTTAAACTTTGACTGCCATGAGGTGCCCAAGAGCGCCAACAGTTAATTTTAGTATCATAGTATTGCTCATATCCATTACAAACTAAATCATTAGAAGTATCTGGTTCAATAAGGTTTTCTTCTAAAGCGATAGCTGCGGTAATTAATTTAAATGTAGAACCTGGTTCATAGCCGTCAGAAACGGCTTTATTCCTCCACATTTTAAGAAGAGCATTATTTCTCTCTGTAGAGGATAATTCAGACCAAGTTTCTGACAAAGAAGAAGAATTGATTGTAAATGGATCATTTAAATTATAATCCGGATATGTAGCCATTGCTAAAATATCTCCAGTGTTAGGATCCATTATAATAGCGTTTCCACCACGTAAACAGTTATTTTCTTCAACTGCTTGTTTTAAGTATTTTTCTGCAATAGATTGGATGTTAGCATCAATTGTAAGAACAATATCATTTCCATCTTGTGGTTCTATATAAACTTGGTTTTCGTCAGGAATTTCTTGCCTAGCACCATTTAAAGAAGTTATTTTTTTGCCAGCGACTCCAGCTAAAGTAGAGTCCCATTTGCTTTCTAAGCCGTCTAGACCATAATTATCATCACCACAAAAACCAATTAAATGTGAAGCTAAATTATTGTAAGGATAGTATCTTTTGGTATCGGAATCAATGTTAATTCCTGTAGTTACATCGTTTTGAGTCATCCAAGATTCTAATGCGTCAATCTTATCCTGTTCTACTTTTCTAGCAATTGTAACAGAAGAAGAATCACTATTTACTTTTTCTAAAACAGTATTATAATCGAGTTCAAAAATAGTAGAAAAAGCTTCTGCTAAAACTTCAGAAGGAACTGTACTGTCATCTTTGTATTTAATACTACCAGGGTTAATGCTAACAGTATCTACTTCTGCACTAGCTGCTAAAATTTTTCCCGTAGAATCATAAATTGTTCCCCTTTTTGCTGCAATAGTTTGAGTAGAAGTTTGCATTACATATGCAGCTTCTTTATATTCGCTTCCTTTAACAAATTGAATCCAACCTAAACGAAATGTTAAAAGTAAAAAAACAACTAAAGTAAAAAGCATAAAAAATAAATTGCGTTTTGATAAAAGTTTTTTGTTTTGTTCTTTTTCCTTTTTTATACTAATATTTTTTTTCTTTTTATCCATAGTGCCTCCTGTTAGTTTTATATATTGCATATATTGTATATGATTAAATATGAAAATGCAATGAAATTCACACAAATGTCAAATTATGGACACAGAAAAATTTAATACATTAAATTCTTGCCTTGTATACAATGAATAGAGAAACAAAGAAAATACGAAAACTCTATTAAATAGCATATTCCGCAGATTACTCTTCTTGACAAGGTAGATGTTTTTTTATAGAATAAATAAACAGTGCTAAAGAGATATGATAGAGAAAGGAAACTTAATTTTATGGGAAACGCTTATCAGGAAACGATACAATTATTAAAAAAATATAGAATTACAGCTAATAAAAGTTTAGGGCAAAACTTTCTAATCTGTGATGAAGTTATTCAGAAAATTATAGAACAAGCAAATTTAAGCAAAAATGATATAGTCATAGAGATAGGTCCGGGCCTAGGAATACTTACACAGTACCTAGTAGAAAAAGCGGGAAAAGTATTAGCAGTGGAAATCGACGAAAGAATGGTTTCTATATTGAAAGATAGATTTCAAGAACAAGCTAATTTAGAAATTTTGCAAGAAGATATTTTAAAAGTAGATTTAAGAAAGAAAATAGAAGAAAACCATTTCAAAACTGCTAAGGTAGTTGCAAATCTTCCATATTATATAACAACTCCAATTATTATGAAGTTATTAGAAGACAAATTAGGGTTAGAAAGTATTCTAGTTATGGTACAAAAAGAGGTAGCAGATAGATTAGTAGCTATACCAGGGCAAAAAGCTACCGGAGCAATTACATATGCCATATACTATTATTCAATAGCTCAAAAAGTAATTAGTGTGCCAAAAGAATCTTTTATTCCTGCTCCAGATGTGACTTCAGAAGTAATAAAGTTAAACTTGAGAAAAGAGTCCCCTGTTAAAGTGAAAAACGAAGAAATACTATTCAGCTTAATAAAAACAGCTTTTATGCAAAGAAGAAAAACTATTTCTAACTCTTTTATGAATAGCGGGTTATGGCAAGAAAAACAGGAACTGCTAAAAACATTGGAAAAATTAAAAATAAGTTCTAATGCAAGAGCAGAAGAATTAACACTGGAACAATTCGAAAGCATTATTAATACAATAGAAGATAGAAAGAAATAAGTTTACTAAAACACAATTTATAACAATAAGAAATGTGTATAAATTTGTAAAAATAATATAGAAGAAGTATAATATTACTTTTGAAAGGAAAGGAAAAATGAAAAAATATATAAAATATGTAAAGGGAAATTGGATAGCTACAATTTTAGCACCACTATTTATTATTGTAGATACACTGGGAATGATTGTACAACCTTACTTTACTTCAAAAATTATTGACATAGGTATACCAAATGGAGATACAGGTTATATTGTAAGAACAGGAATTTTAATGGCTGTACTGGCTATTGTATCAATTGCAGGAGGATTTCTTGCTATGTTTTTTTCTTCCAAAGCTGCTTATGGTTTTGGAGCTAATTTAAGAAAAGATATGGTAAGTAAAATTCAAGAATTTTCTTTTAGTAATATTAATAAATTTAGTACCTCTTCATTAATTACAAGGCTAACTAATGATGTAGAAGTACTAACAAACTTATTCCAAATGATATTAAGGATGACTGTACGATCACCTTTTATGCTTATAGGTGGAGTTGTTTCTATGCTTATTTTAAGCCCAAAACTTTCTTTAATATTTTTAGCACTTTTACCTATTTTAGCTGTATTAGTAGTAATTATTATGAAAAAAGCTTTTCCATTATTTAAGATGGTGCAAGAAAAAATTGATAAAGTGAATACAGTTATTAGAGAAAATTTAGTTGGAGCAAGAGTTGTTAAATCTTTCGTCAGAGAAGATTTTGAGAACAAAAGATTTGAAAAAGCAAATACAGATTTAATGGAAACTTTTATAAAAAGTTTTCGAATTATACTATTTCTAATGCCTACTATTATGTTCGTCATGAATTTAGCTATTATAGCTGTTCTATGGATAGGAGGCAGTGGCATGATAGACGTTGGTGCTATCAGTGCTTCTATTACTTATATGGTTATGACATTAATGTCGCTTATTATGTTATCTATGGTATTTATGAACTTTTCTAGAGCTAAAGCTTCTAGTGATCGTGTGCTAGAAGTACTAGAAGAAAAGCCAGATATTACTAACCATATATTAAAAGAAAATTCACCTAAAATTGAAAAAGGCAAGGTAGAATATCATATTGAAAGCTTTGAATTTGCAGATTCAAGAGGAGAACCGATTTTAGAAAATATTAATTTTAAAATAGAACCTGGTCAAACAGTAGCAATAATAGGATCAACGGGTACGGGAAAATCAACATTGGTAAATTTAATGCCAAGATTTTATGATGTAACAAACGGATATGTTAAAATTGATGATGTAGATGTTAGGGACTATAATTTAGAAATTTTGCGAGATGGAATTGGCATGGTATTACAAGAAAACAGATTGTTTGCAGGAACCATTGAGGAGAATATTAAATGGGGAAAAAGAGACGCTAGCTTAGAGGAGATTAAACATGCATGTAAGATTGCACAAATTGATACTTATATAGAAGAATTACCTGAACAATATGCTTCTAAAGTAGAGCAAAGAGGGGCCAATTTTTCTGGAGGGCAAAAACAAAGATTAGCTATTGCTAGAGCATTAATTAAAAAACCTAAAATTTTAATTTTAGATGATAGTGTTAGTGCATTAGATGCAACCACTGAAATCAACTTAAGGAGAGCTTTAAAAGAAGAACTTAAAAATACTACTATATTTTTAATTGTTCAAAAAATTAGTAGCTGTAAAGATAGTGACAAAGTTATTGTTGTTGATGATGGAACTATTGCAGGGATAGGAACTCATGAAGAACTAATGGAAAATAATAAAGTTTACCAAGAAATTAGCAATTCTCAAAAAGAAGTTATGACAGAAGAATAAGAAAGGAGTAGAAAATGGCAAAAGGTAGAATAGGGGGAGGAGGCCCTATGAAAGTAAATTTAGACAAAGCTCAAGATGTAAAAGGAACCGTTAAAAGACTTATGAAATACATAGAAGCTCACAAAAAGGGATTAACATTAGTAATTATATGTATTATATTTTATGTTGTTTTAAACTTATTATCGTCAGTTCTAATTCAACCAATTATAGATGACTATTTAATTCCAATGATGCAACATCCGGATGAAGCAGAATATAGAAGTGGCTTTATTAAAATCCTAGGAGGATATGTTGTAATATGTATATTGATTGCTTTATTTTCCTATTTTCAATCAAAAATCATGGTAAACATTGCACAAAAAGCGGTTAAAGACATGAGAAAAGATTTATTTGAAAAAATAGAAAAATTGCCTATTAAGTATTTTGATACTCATCCATATGGAGAGCTTATGAGTCGTATTATTAATGATATTGATAATATTAGTACCGCATTAAACACAAGCGTAAATCAAATTATATCTGGTTTATTAACTCTGGTTGGAACTTTAATTGTTATGATTGTTGTTTCACCTATTTTGGCACTTATTAGTGTATTAGCACTTCCAATCATGATACTTATTGTTACTAAAATAGCCAAAATAAACAAAAAGCAATTTATTAGACAACAAGAAGCTTTAGCTGATGTGAATGGATACATAGAAGAATATGTTTCAGGGCAAAAAGTGATTAAAGCATTTAACAAAGAAGATGATGTAAAGAAAAATTTTGACATAAAAAACACCAAATTACGAAAAGAAGGATTTTTAGCTCAGGCTATTGCAGGTGTTGTTATGCCGGTAATGGGAGGAATTTCTAATGTGAGTACAGCAATTACAGCATTAGTAGCGGGAATTTTAGCAATCCAAGGGAAAATATCAATAGGAACGATTGCTATTTACACAAAATTTTCTAAGGAATTTTCAAGACCAATTTCAGAAATAACTAATCAATTTAATTTAATTCAAGCTGGTATCGCAGGAGCAGAGAGAATGTTTGAAATTATTGATGAAGAGGTAGAATTTCCAGAAAGTGCAGGCAAACCAGACATTGGAGAAGTTAAAGGACATGTAGAACTAAAAAATGTATTTTTTGGATATGAGGAAGAAACACCTATTCTTAAAGATATTAACATAGAAGCAAAGCCAGGAGAAACTATTGCAATTGTGGGACCTACCGGGGCAGGAAAAACTACTATTATTAATTTACTAACCAGATTTTATGATGTTAATCAAGGAGAAATCTTAATTGATGGAAAAAATATTCGAGAAGTTAACATAGATTCTTTGAGAAATGCTCTTGGAATTGTACTGCAAGATACAGTTATGTTCAATGAAACCGTAAGAGAAAATATTCGATATGGAAAACTAGATGCAACAGATGAAGAAATTGAAGAAGCTGCCAAACTTGCTAATGCACATTCTTTTATTAAACGATTACCAAATGGATATAATACAATTTTATCAGAAGATGCTGGAAATATTTCTAAAGGGCAAGCGCAATTATTAAATATTGCCAGAGTTATATTAAATAATCCGCAAATTTTAGTGCTAGATGAAGCAACAAGTAATGTGGATACTCGTATGGAAGTAAAAATTCAAGAAGCTATGAATTTGTTGCTAAAAGGCAGAACAAGTTTTGTTATTGCACACAGACTATCAACAATTGTAAATGCAGACAGAATACTAGTTGTAAATAATGGAAGGATAGTAGAATCAGGTTCGCACGAAGAATTAATGAAACAAAAAGGAATTTATTATGGAATGTATACGGGAATATTTGAAGAAGCAAGTTAGAGCAAAATAGAGGAAGAAATTTCAAAAGTTGAAATTTCTTCCTCTATAATTTACTAAGAAGATTAGATATATGCTAATTTTAAAGTATTAATAAAAATGGGTTGAGAAGTACAAAAAATAAACTATTACAAAAAATGCTTAAAACCTATTTTCAAAAAAGAAAATATTTGATATAATAAAAAAAGAATAAGAATAGGAGTAATAGGAATGAATCAGATTTTAGCAACTGAAAAGATATATGTAACACCAGCACTAAAAAGAAAAAAGAAATTCTATAAATTTGAATTCCTTTTATCTGTTTTTTTAGTGTGCATTTTACTTTCCTATTACATATATGCAGAATATGATAGAAACAAAAGTGAAGAAGTATCTCAAGATATTTTAGATAGTATAAATTTATCTTTTAGCCAGATAGATGAAAATGATATCAATGAAGAAGAAAGTGAAGTTATAAGAGTATTGCTAAATTACACAAATATAGAAACAGTACAAGAACAAGAAGATATTCCTGTAGCTGCACCATCTACTTATGAAGCAGGAGGCATTACCTATCAAGCAATCGGAGTACTTACTATTCCAAAACTTGGAATTACATATCCTGTTTTAGATAAACCGTCTGATGAGTTAATGGAAGAAATGCTTAAAGTATCTATATGCAAATTTCATGGCCCAGGAGCTAATGAAGTAGGAAATTTATGTATTGTAGGGCATAATTATCATAATTCAAAATTCTTTAGTAAATTGCATACATTAGAAAACGGAGATATTATTGAACTAAAAGATTTAAACAGGAAGACTTTAAACTACAAAGTATATGATAAATATGTAGTAGAACCAACTGATGTTGCATGTACAAGCCAATTAACAAACGGAAAAACTGAAATTACTTTAATTACATGTTACAATAATGGAAAACAAAGAACTGTAATAAAAGCTGTAGCAGAGTAATAAGGCTATTATTAGGTGAAAGAAAAAATTTTATAATAAATAATAGTATATGAGGCTTATTTTTATATA
Source organism: Bacillota bacterium (assembly GCA_963930325.1). GTDB lineage: Bacteria > Bacillota > Clostridia > TANB77 > CAG-508 > CALXJM01. Next base: position 14,109 of record CAWVME010000004.1, read on the forward strand.
AGAAAAATCATTTTTCTTGTATAAGAATAAGCTTCATTTTTTTTCATATATTTTTGTAGGTGATATTTTGAGAAGAATAAAGGTTTTTTTATGGAATGGAATTTTTTTAACTGTAACATCTTTTATTATGAGAATGGTTTTATTTTCATTTAATGTGTACATTTCTAATCAAATTGGAACAGAGGCTATTGGAGTGTTTAGTTTAATTATGTCAGTATATATGTTTTCTATCACACTAGCTTCTTCTGGTATTAATTTAGCCTCTACTCGTATAGTAGTAGAAGAAGTTACAAAAAATCCAGAATGCGGAAACAAATATTTATTAAGAAAATGTTTAAAATATAGTTTTACTTTAGGAAGCATAGCGGCTTTATTATTAATTTTACTTTCTTCTTGGATAGCAGAAGTTGTTATTCATAATAAAGTGTCACCATATTTATTTGTAATTATTGCTGTTAGTTTACCATGTATTTCTATGTCTGCCTCTATCAATGGCTATTTTTCAGGAGTTAGAAAAGATACTAGAAATGCAATAACAAGAATTTTTGAACAATTTGTAAAAATTATTACAACTGTTTACATTCTAAATTTTTTTTCACCTTGTAGCTTAGAAAATGCTTGTTTAGCATTAGTGATGGGTGAAACTATTTCGGAGATAACATCTTTTTTATTTGCCTATTTTTTATACTGGTTAGAGAAACGAAAATATAATTATCATGAAAAGGGGAAGAATTATCAAAAACGAATTATAAGAATTGCAATGCCAGTAGCTGTTACTTCTTATATACGTTCAGGACTTTCTTCAATCAAACAAATGCTAATCCCCATTAGATTAGAAAAAGCTGGTTTAAGTTGTGAAGATTCTCTGTCAAAATATGGGTTAATTAATGGGATGACAATGCAGATTCTAATGTTTCCAGAAGTTTTTATTAATTCTTTCAGCTTGCTTCTAATACCGGAATTTTCATATTATTATACACAAAATTTAAAACAAAGAATTAGTCAAACTATTTCTAAAGTTTTTCGAGTAACACTTTTATTTACTATAGGGGCAATAGGAGTATTCTGGACATATGCAGAAGAGATTAGTGTTGCAATATATAACAATATAGAAGTAGCTATATACATAAAGATTTTGTGCCCTCTCTTATTATTTATGTATTTAGATGGAATTATAGATAGTATTTTAAAAGGATTAGATAAACAAGTAAGTGTTATGAAATGTAATATACTAGACTTATTTATAAGCATTTTTTGCATTTATTTTTTTGTACCAATTTATGGGGTAAAAGGATATCTAGGAATAATATTTATGAGCGAACTATTAAATTCGGGTGTTAGTTTGTGGCAATTAAAAAGAGAAACAAAATTCAAAATAGACATTCTGGAGTGGATATTAAAACCTGTGATAGGAGCACTACTAGCAAAAATAATAGTAAAAATGATACCAATATGGGGATTAAGTGGGAATGTGAAGCTAATTATAGAAATTAGTATATTTTGCATTAGCTATCTTGTGTCTGTATATGTAATGAAAAAGCAAAATTATTCTACAAAAAAACACTTATTATTAAAAACAAGTAAAACCTAATATAAATAGATTTTACCTGTTTAGTAATAACATTTCATGACTTCTAGTCAATAGTTGTACTGGTTCTACCAGAACCTACTACGTTTTCTTGTAAAGAACGCCATGTATTACATCCAATTATACCGTCTGCGGATAAGCCTCTGCTTCTTTGATAAGAAGAAACGGCATTTCTTGTTTGTGTTCCGAAAATTCCATCTAGACCACCAGTACGAAAGCCAAGAGTGTTTAAATCATCTTGAGCTATAAGAACGTAAACACCTCTAGAACCTTCACGAATTAAGGGATATCCGCCACTTGAGCAAGCGGGATTTAAGTCACGCTTGTCAAAGTGAACCCAAGTAGGTGTTAAATAAGCGGGCTCAACGTAACTCCATACACCAGAAGAAATTGCTAAATCTCTCATACGATTTCTTTGGGCATTTGTAAGCGTTTGCCCAACGTCAAAAGAAACACCAGCATAATGTTGTGATTGTGCTCACACAGTTGAACCATTTATATTAATTTTTCTATATCTATTTTTAATTCAAATTTTGTAGATTTATCATGATAAATGTAAATTTTATCAATTAGCATGTTTAGTATTGCTTTATCTGGTACTTCCGCTTCTATAATTTGATTAAAATAGTCTATTGTTTGCTTCATTTTTTCTTGCTTTATTTCTAAATCTTCA
>CAWVME010000005.1:0-7662 GCA_963930325.1 Bacillota bacterium
GAGAGACTGCACCTATTCCAGATGGTTTTACTGTATCAGAAGAACCAACTGAACAAACAGTGGAAAATGGATTAGTAGTAATAGATCCAAATGGTAATGAATGGGTATGGGTACCAGTAGACGATATTAATGAATGGATAGTTGAAGAACCAAACATACCAATCAATGGAACAACCGCAGTAGCAAATCGTTATAGTAAATGGTATGAATATAAAGCATATAGCGGAAAAGATGAAATTCCACTTGAATACAATTCTAGAACTAATAAACCAGGGTATGAAGGATGGCGTGAGCCAGATATTATAACAGGTGGACCAATTTCTGTACCGCCACGTGATACAAATGGCAATGGAACGGCATATGATGCTATATACCACAATACAGTTTTATCACGATATACAGCAGATGAATATTGCACTAGTTTAGATATGCTTGCAGAGCAATTTGTAAAAGATTATAATGACATGGTTGATAGTGTTTCGGAATATCATGGATTCTATATAGCAAGATATGAATTAACTGGGACTATAGATAATCCAACAGTAGTTTCAGGTACACCAATTTCAGGAGAAAACTGGTATAGCTTATATAATGCATGTACAAAATTTAGTACAGAACAAGTAACATCAACTATGATTTGGGGAGCACAATGGCAAATGGCAGCAGAGTTCATTAATACGAGAGGAGATAAAAAGCCAGTAGACAATATTGTTACATCTCAGTCATGGGGAAATTATTTAAACACAGATGTATACAACTCAGAAGGAACAAGTATTATTAAAGAAAGTGGAGAAGATGTTCCTTTAGATACAGGAATAACAACTTTTACAATGGCAAATAATATATATGATTTTGCTGGAAACTTCTGGGAATGGACACAGACGGCATGGCAAAACAACATGAGGGTTATACGTGGTGGAAGTAGCTTTTCTGTTGATAATAATTCTTTCCAGAATGCTAGTGCGATTTCTAATAGCAACCATTCACCAAATTCGACAGGTACGCAATCTAAGAATTCTACTCGAGCTGTACTTTACCTTAATACAATTAAACCAGAATTAACGCTAACATATTCAGAAGAAGATGGAGCGATAAAAGCGGTAGCAACAGACAAAACCGGAGCAGGAATAAACTATATTGAAAATCCAGATGGAACAATAACGCAAGGAGACACATCAATATATAATGTACTAAAAAATGGAGTGTATAGATTTAAGGCAGTAGATGATACGGGAAAAGAAATAACAGCGGTAATAGGAATAAAAAACATTCAAGGCTTAGTAACAGAATGGAATATCCCAGAGGATAACACAGAAATTAAATTACCAATTAGCAGCGCATTAAATTTGTACGCAAGTGTAGATTGGGGAGATGGAACAAGTCAAGAAATAACAGGAACATTTCCAACACATACATATGCAACTGCAGGAACATATGACATAAATATAACAGGAACATTAAATGAATTTGGATATAACGGATATGCAGCTCCAACAGAAGAAGATTTTGAATACACATTTACACAATATGTAACAAAAGTAAAAGATTGGGGAGATATAGGAGCAACAAAATTTGGGTTTAGCACATGTGAAAATCTGACAAGTATAGCAAGCCCAAGGACAGAAAGCTTTAGAAGTGTAACATCTTTTACTAGTACATTTGCTGACTGTAGAGGACTAACAAGTATCCCAACAGACTTATTTGCAAATTGTCCTAAAGCAACAAATTTTACCATGACATTTAATAGTTGTAGTGCTCTAAAAGGAGCAATTCCAGAGAGCTTATTTGCAGGCTGTCCTGAGGCAACTACTTTTGATAGAACATTTTCTGGCTGTATAGGTCTAACGGGAGCAATTCCATCGGACTTATTTGCAAATTGTTCTAAGGCAAATAATTTTTCAGCTACATTTAGTGGTTGTCGTAAGCTAATGAGCATTCCAGATGAACTATTTGCAAATTGTCTAAATGTAACAGATTTTTCAAGTACATTTTCTAGCTGTAGAGGGCTAACAGGAAATGCACCAGAACTATGGGAAAGAACAAATGTTACATCATACTCAAGATGTTTTAATGGTTGCAACAATCTAAGCAATTATTCATCTATACCAAGCGATTGGAAATAGGAAACTGAAGCCGTATGGGCGAACGATACTTCCCCATACAAAATTACAACAGAATTAATATTAGAGACAAGCAATAACAGCAGAGAACCTTAACGGGCGAACAATGTTCGCCCCTACAGATTGAACGGAATTAATGTTAGCAACAAACAATATCAGGCAGAGCACATGTAGGGCGAACAGTGTTCGCCCGCCCTTCGTAGAAATTGCTAAAACAAAACCAAAATAACAGCATTATGTGAAAATCCTGCCTCCTCCAAGGCGTTAAAGAAAAAGGCAAAAAATATGTAAATTTATAAAAAAATGTAAATTTATAAAAAAAATTGTAAAAAAAACTCTATTCTGATATAATCAGCATAGAGTTTTTTATTATATAGAAAAAAATCGTCCTTTATCTTAACTGGATGTGGATTTTTTCTTATTAAAATTTATTACTACAATGAATGTTACAAATTTGTAAGAATAAAATAAATTAAAGGAGGAGGCACATGGAAGAAAACAAACAAAAATGTCATTGCGGAAATGAAAAATTAGACAGCACTATGAAGAAAATTTTGGAAACATACACAAAGGATAAGGATAATTTAATTCAAATTCTAAATGAAGTACAAGAACATTATGGATATATCAGTACAGAAAATCAGAAAGCTATTTCAGAATATTTAAACATTCCAATGGCAGAAATTTATGGGGTTATTACGTTTTATTCTAGATTTACGCTTAAACCAAAGGGAAAATATAATATTGCTGTGTGTTTAGGAACAGCATGTTTTGTAAAAGGTTCAGAAAAAATTTTAGACAGGGTAAAACAAAAACTTGGAATTGATGTAGGTGAAACTACTCCAGATGGAAAATTTTCTCTAGAGGCAACTAGGTGTATTGGAGCTTGCGGATTAGCTCCAGTGTTTACAATAAATGACGAAGTGCATGGAAAAGCTACAGTGGAAATGGTAGACAAAGTAATAGAAGAATATATGAATAAATAAAAAATGGAGGTATAAAAAATGAAAACACTGCAGGAAATTCAGCAAATAAGAGAAGAAAAACGTAAAGAATTAGACTTAAGAGTAAATTTAAATGCTATAACAAAAGAAAAGCACATTTTGGTATGTAGAGGAACTGGCTGTACTTCTTCAAAATCACCTAAAATAATAGAGAAATTTAAAGAACTTGTTAAAGAAAAAGAACTTTCAAATGTTAGAGTTATACAAACAGGTTGTTTTGGACTATGTGCTAAAGGCCCTATTGTAATTATTAGACCAGAAGATACTTTTTATGCTATGGTAACAGAAGATGATTGCGAAGAAATTATTAATACACATATTATTGCAGGAAAACTTGTTGAGAGATTATTATGTAAAGATGTTGATAATACAGTTGTAAAAAGACTAGACGAGTTAAATTTTTATAAAAAGCAGAAAAGAATTGCTTTAAAAAACTGTGGTGTAATTAACCCAGAAGATATTGATGAATATATAGCTTTTGATGGATATAAGGCATTAGAAAAGGTATTAAAAACAATGACACCTGAAGATGTTATTGAAGAAATTACCGCTTCTGGACTTAGAGGTAGAGGAGGAGCAGGATTTTCAACAGGAAAGAAATGGCAATTTACAAAAATAGCTGAAGGAGACCAAAAGTATGTAGTGTGTAATGCAGACGAAGGAGATCCAGGAGCTTTTATGGATAGAAGTATATTAGAGGGAGACCCACATTGTGTAATAGAGGCAATGATGATAGCTGGGTTTGCTATCCGGAGCTAATAAAGGGTATATTTATGTAAGAGCGGAATATCCAATTGCAGTAAAACGATTTGAAGTAGCTATTTTGCAAGCTAAAGAATATGGAATTTTAGGAAAGAACATTTGGGGCACAGGATTCGACTTTGAATTAGAAATTAGATTAGGCGCAGGAGCTTTTGTTTGTGGAGAAGAAACAGCATTGCTAGAATCTATTGAAGGAAGAAGAGGACAACCAAGGGTAAAACCACCTTATCCTGCAAATAGTGGATTATGGGGCAAGCCTACATTAATTAATAATGTAGAAACTTTTGCAAATGTAACAAAAATTATTTTAAATGGTGCAGAATGGTATGCTTCAATTGGAACAGAAAAATCGAAAGGAACTAAGGTATTTGCATTAGGAGGAGATGTAATTAATGTAGGACTAGTAGAAGTGCCTATGGGAACAACATTAAGAGAAATTATATTTGATATTGGTGGGGGAATACCAGAAGGAAGAAAATTTAAAGTAGCACAAACAGGAGGCCCATCTGGTGGATGTATTCCAAAACAATACTTAGATACACCAATTGATTATGAATCTTTAGCAACTATAGGATCTATGATGGGTTCTGGTGGACTAATTGTTATGGATGAAAGAAAATGTATGGTTAATTTAGCAAAATTCTATTTAGGCTTTACTGTAGACGAGTCTTGTGGAAAATGTACACCATGTAGAATTGGAACCAAAAGAATGCTAGAACTGTTAGAAAGAATTACCAAAGGGCAAGGAAAAAATGGAGATATAGAAAAGCTAGAAAAATTAGCTAATATGATAAAAAAAGCTTCTATTTGTGGACTAGGGCAAACAGCACCAAACCCAATACTAAGCACTATTAAATATTTTAGAGAAGAATATGAAGCACACATTATAAAAAAGGAATGCCCTGCCGGCGAATGCAAGGCTTTAACTAAAATTACCATTAACCCAGAATTGTGTAAAGGTTGTGGAATTTGTAAGAAAAATTGCCCAGTAGGTGCAATTAGTGGGGAACCTAAAAAAACACATAAAATTGATAGTAATATTTGTATTAAATGTGGTGTGTGTGTAAGTAAATGCCCATTTAAGGCAATTAGTAAGTAAGGAGGAATAGAAAAATGATAAATCTTACCATAGATGGAAAAGCAGTTTGTGTACCAGAGGGAACCACTATATTAGAAGCAGCAAGAAGAGCTAATATTACAATCCCAACTTTGTGTTTTTTAAAAGAAATTAACGAAGTGGGAGATTGCAGAATGTGCATTGTAGAGGTAGAAGGCAGAAAAGGCTTTGCTACATCTTGTATACAAAAAGTTGAAGAAGGAATGGTTGTAAGAACAAATACAAAAGAAGTAGTAGAAGCTAAAAGAATGATTTTAGATTTAATTCTAAGTAATCATCAAAGAGATTGCCTAACCTGTACAAGAAATGGAACTTGTGAACTTCAAAAACTAGCTATGCAATTCAATGTAACACAAATTGAATATCAAGGAGCTGTAAAAATAAAACCAATTGATGATTTGTCCCCATCGATTGTTAGAGATCCAAATAAGTGCATATTATGTAGAAGATGTACTGCCGTATGTAAAAATGTACAAAAGATAGGTGCTATTGATGTTTTAGAAAGAGGATATGAATCATGTATAGGCACAGTTAATAATAAAAGCCTAGCAGAAGTAAATTGTACTTTTTGTGGGCAATGCATAGAAGCATGCCCAGTGGGTGCACTAAAAGAAAAAGAAATGATTGAAGATGTAATAGAAAAATTGCATGATAAAGATATGCATGTTTTTGTGCAAACAGCCCCAGCTGTTAGAGTAGCTTTAGGCGAAGAATTCGGAATGACAATTGGAACTAATGTAACAGGGAAAATGGTTAGTGCACTAAAGAGAATTGGTTTTGAAAAAGTGTTTGATACCAATACAGGTGCCGACTTTACTATTATGGAAGAAGCAAATGAATTTGTACAAAGATTTACTAAAAACGATACACTTCCAATGATAACCTCTTGTAGCCCAGGCGGGGTAAAATACATAGAAATGAATTATCCAGAATTATTGGGACATTTATCTAGTTGTAAATCCCCTCATGAAATGTTTGGAGCAATTTTAAAATCTTATTATGCAGAAAAAGAGGGAATTGACCCAGAAAAAATTTATATTGTATCAATTATGCCATGTATTGCAAAAAAATTTGAGAGACAAAGAGAAGAATTAAAAAATAATGGATATTATAATGTAGATGCTGTTTTAACAACTAGGGAACTTGCTAGAATGATTCAACAATATCATATTGATTTTACAGATTTAGAGGAAAGCACTTTTGATAGTCCAATGGGAGAAGCAACTGGTGCTGCTGCAATATTTGGAACTACTGGTGGAGTTATGGAAGCTGCTTTAAGAACTGCTTATGAAACTATAACAAAAGAGGAATTAAAAAATGTAGATTTTGAAGAAGTGAGAGGAGAAAAGGGGATAAAGAAAGCTACTATTGATATTCAAGGAAATAAAATAAAAGTAGTGGTAGCACATGGACTTGGAAATGCACAAAAAATATTAGAAGAAATTAAAGCCGGAAAAGCTGACTATCAATTTGTAGAAATTATGGCATGCCCAGGAGGATGTGTTATGGGAGGAGGACAGCCAATAAAAGATGCTAAAACAAGAGCAACAGTTGATGTTAGAGCATTAAGAGCAGGTGCATTATATTCAATTGACGAAAAAAGTAAAATTAGAAAATCTCATGAAAATCCTATTTTAAAACAAATATATCAGGATTATTTAGGAAAACCAGGAAGCCATAAAGCGCATGAGTTATTGCATACTCATTATCAAAAAAGAGAAAAATATAAGTTATAATACTTGATTAAAAAAACAATTATGTATATAATAAAATAAAATATAGTAGAAAAACATTTCTATGTATAAATAAAAAACAAAAGAAAGGATGATTATATGGGAAAAGATACAAAAGCAGCTGAAAATTCACAAAATTCAAAAACAAAAGAAAAAAGTAATAAGAATATTCTTATTATAACAGCAATTCTAGCAGTTATATTAATAGTAATAGGATTATGCTGTGCCCTACTAATGCCTAAAAATGGCTCTACAGTTGTAGGTAATAAACTAGGAGAAACAAAAGAAGTAGACGGATTAGAAATTAAAAACATAAATATTACAAAAAATGGAGAAGAATGTGTTTTAACAGCAGATGCGTATAATCCTACAGAAGAAGTAAGAGGAATGATTTACCTTGATATGGTTGTGTTAAACCAGGATGGAAATCCAGAACATTACTTTGGAGGATATATTGATAGGGTAGAACCTGGTGGAACTGTAAAAATTACAGCTTCTATCACAGCAGATATAACAAATGCATATGACATAAATATAGTAAAAAGTGAAGAAACATAAAAATAGTATAATAAAAACAAATGCGGGCGAACAATGTTCGCCCCTACATTTTTTAGATGATTATTGCATGTGCCTTGCAGAGCATATGCAAATAATACTAAATAAGCAAGCCACAAAACTGCAAACATGCAACATGAACATATAGAGAAATGTATGGGATAAATATTGTTCGCCCACAAACACAAAATCAACACGCAATATATATAAATATAATAATAAAAAGTGCCACATAAAATTGTAAATGAGTAACATAAGCATATAGAGAAATGTATGGGATAAATATTATTTGCCACAAACACAAAACCAACACGCAATATATATAAATATAATAATAAAAAGTGCCACATAAAATTGTAAATGCGCAACAT
>CAWVME010000006.1:0-21306 GCA_963930325.1 Bacillota bacterium
AAAAGAGGAAGAGAAAAATTAGTATTTTCATGTAATGGTGTAGATTACAACCATTTTCAAAATAGAAATGAAAATTTTGAACTAGACAGTGAGTTTCAAAGTATATTAGAGCAAAAAAAGCCAATTGTTGGATACTATGGAGCACTAGCAAGCTGGTTTGATTACGAAATGGTAAAGTATTTAGCAAAAGAAAGACCTAAATATGATATTGTACTTTTGGGAATTAAATATGATGACTCATTTGACAATGCGGAAATAAATAAGTATAAAAATATTCATTTTTTAGGACCAAAAGACTATAATATTTTGCCAAACTATGCTAATTGCTTTCAAGTATGCACAATTCCATTTTTAATTAACAATATTACGCAAGCAACATCTCCACTTAAATTATTTGAGTATATGGCCTTAGGAAAGCCAATTGTTACAACAGCAATGAAAGAGTGCAAAAAATATAAATCTGTTATGATTGCAAACACTAAAGAGGAATTCGTAGAATTAATTGATAAAGCAATGAAACTAGACAAGCAAAAAGATATAGAGTATTATGAAATTTTGAAACAAGAAGCGATGGACAATACATGGGAAGCAAAAGCAAAATTGATTATAGAGCTTCTTCAAAAATATGAATAAAATTTTATTTTAAAATAAAAGGAAAGAATATGAACAAAGAAAAAATACTTGGCTTTAAAGTATGCTCTACTACTTATGAAGAAATAACAAAAAATATTTTTAAGGATTTCGAAGATAAAAAGCAATTATTTATCGTTAATATAAATCCAGAAATTGCCATGGAAAATTACAAAAATATGGCGATGAAGCAAATTTTTAACCAACAAAAATACCAAATTCCGGATGGAATTGGAATTTTACTAGCCGCTAAATTAAAAGGAAAAGAAATAAAAGAAAGAATTACCGGAATTGATTTGATGAATTACATATGCGAAAAGTCTGTAGAATATAATGCTAAAATTTTTATCTATGGAGCAAAACCAGGAGTAGCTGAAAAAGCAAAAAAAGAATTAGAGAACACTTATCCTAAAATTCAAATTGCGGGAACATGCCATGGATATGAAGAAGAAGAAAAGGCATATGAAGAAATAAAAAAAAGCAAAGCAGATATTGTTTTTGTAGCTACAGGAAGCCCAAAACAAGAAAATTTTATTATAAAAAATAAAGAAAGGTTACCAGAAACCAAGATTTTTATGGGTGTAGGAGGAAGTTTAGACGTAATTAGCAAAAATATAAAAAGGGCTCCTAATTGGATAATACAGCTTAATTTAGAATGGCTATATAGACTATTGCAAGAACCAAAAAGGTTTTTTAGACAATTAAAACTAATTAAATTTTTGTGGATAGTGTTATGGAGTAAGGAGGAAAAAAATGAAGAAAATTAAGGTAATGACTGTTTTTGGGACAAGACCAGAGGCAATTAAAATGGCACCATTAGTAAAAGAGCTAAAGAAAAGAGAGGAGATAGAATGCATTGTATGTGTTACTGCGCAACACAGGCAAATGCTAGATCAAGTGCTAAATGCATTCCAAATTAAACCAGACTATGATTTAAATATTATGCAACAAGGACAAACATTAAGTGATATAACTAGTAGAGCATTAAAAGGGCTAGAGGATGTAATTAAACAGAATAAGCCAGATATTGTGCTTGTACATGGAGATACCACAACAACTTTTGCAGGAGCTTTAGCAGCTTATTATAATCAAGTAGACATAGGACATGTAGAAGCTGGATTAAGAACTTGGAATAAATATTCACCATATCCAGAAGAAATGAACAGACAAATGGTAGGAGTTCTAGCAGACATGCATTTTGCTCCAACAGAAAACAGTAAAAAAACTTTATTACAAGAAGGAAAGAAAGAAGAAAATATATATGTTACTGGAAATACAGCAATTGATGCACTATCTACAACAGTAAATCCAAATTACACACATAAAGAATTAGAGTGGGTAGGAAATAGTCGACTCATTTTGGTTACAGCACATAGAAGAGAAAATTTAGGAGAACCAATGAGAGGCATGTTCAAAGCAATCAAAAGAATTTTAGATGAATTTGAAGATGTGAAGGTTATTTACCCTGTACACTTAAATCCAAAAGTAAGAGAAGTAGCAAACGAAGTATTAGGAGATAATGAAAAAGTAAAACTAATAGAACCACTAGAAGTACTAGACTTTCATAACTTCTTAAATAAAGCATATTTGATATTAACAGATAGTGGAGGAATTCAAGAAGAAGCACCATCACTAGGAAAACCAGTTTTAGTACTTAGAGACACAACCGAAAGGCCTGAAGGAATTGCTGCAGGCACTTTAAAATTAGCGGGAACAGAAGAAGAAAATATTTATAAACTTACGAAAGAATTGTTGGAAAACAAAGAAGAATATGAAAAAATGAGTAAAGCATCTAATCCTTATGGAGATGGATTTGCAAGTAAAAGAATTGCAGATGCAATTATAGAAAAATATGGTAAGAGGTAAAAAATGGAAAAATTAAAAAGCCTGATTCAGATAAACAGAAAAAAAGAGATAAATCTGCTATTTGCTGTATTATGCATGTATACTATATTTATTATTATTAATGACTACATATGCTTTTGTTTTCAAGCAAACAGTAGTTTACTTACTTATGCAATTTCTGCTTTTTTAGTTGGCATTGTGGCTTTTTTTATAACACGAAAAGTAAAAATAAAGCCGGAACAATTTAGTAAATATGACTTACTATTTTTTGTAATGATATTAGGAATTTATGCAATTAAATTTGCAATACCTGATAAAGCATTTGATACTTTAAATTATCATTTATATGTACAAGAAAATACATTCAGTGACAACATAATGTACCACTTTTTCCCTGCTAGATGGATTAATACATTTAGTTTTCCTTTAGGAGACCGAATGAATTATTTTTTCAGATTCTTTTTAGGTTATCGATTAGGGAACATATTTAATGTTTTTATTTTAATAGTAGTGTATTATCAAATAAAAAGAATATTAAATATGTTCATAGAGACAAAAAGAAATATGCTAATACCAGTTTTAGCTTTACTTGCTATAACAACAGAATTTATTTTGCAAAACTATATTACCTATTATGTAGATTTAATTGCAATTCCATTTATATTAGAAATTTTGTATATTATATTGAATAAAGAATACGACTCTTTCCATAATTTACTAACTTTACTATGTGCAGGAATTATTGTGGCACTAAAAGTCTCTAACGCATTATTGTTAATACCAATGGCAATTGTATATTTGATTGGTGCTCGTAAAACAATTCGATTAAGCACGGTTTTAATTGGAATTATTCTAGTAATATTTCCAGTAGCAATATATTTGTTAAATAACTATATACAAACTCGGAAATCCTGTATTCCCATTTTATAATTCCATTTTTCAATCACTATATTTAGAAAACACCAATTGGATAGAAAGCTTTTATGGTCCTAAAACTATTATAGAGAAAATTTTTTGGCCAATTTATACAATTTTTGTACCAAGAAGAGCACATGATGTTGAAATGTATTATGGACGAATGGCTTTTGGATATATAGCTTCTATTTTATTATTTATTAATTCAACTATAGACAAAGACAAGAAAAAACTTTTACTATCTGGGTTAACTATCATCCTTTTCCTTGTATGGAGTAACTTTATGATGGGTTATATTCGTTATGCCTTAATATTAGAAGTTCTATCTGGAATAGTTATGGTAGTATTAATATATCAATTTTTTTACAAAAACACTTTTGTAAGAAATGTACTTGCTATTATGATGTGCGGATTATTGATTTTTCAAGTTGGAAAATCTGTATATAGTATTGTATTTACTCCTACTGAATTATCTTGGCGTACTACGGTATTTCAAGATGTAGCAAAATATAAAGAAAATTTAAAAAGCATGTTTGAAAAATATGACTATACAGAATATTTAAATGGAGTGGATTGCTTTGCTATTTCTGATTATAATTCTGGTTATGCAGTACTACTTTCAGATAACATTCCAATTATCTCCTTATTAGAAGGATATGCAAATGAGTATGGAAAGCAACAGTTTGAAGATAGAATAGAGGAATATAAAGATAAAAGAATATTTGTTATTTCTACTTCTGAAACTATAGAAAGGACAATTCAATATTTAAACACAACAGAATTTAAAATAACAGGGGAAATACGTAGCTTTTATACAGATTTCTTAGATGCAAGAACACAATTAATTTTGCTAGAGATAACACATACAGACACAATAGAAAATAATGCAATACAGATAAGTAAAGTAGAAAATGAAAAACTAACATTCGAAAACTTAGAAAATACGAAAGAAATTTCATTCTATTATGGGAATTATCCAACATTATGCAATTCGGGAAATGATGGATATAATGTATATGTAGACTTTTTAGATTCGCAAAACAATGTACTGGAAACTGTTTTAATTGACCAAATAACTGGAAGTGATGGGATGAAAAAAGTAAAAATGGAACTAAATAACAGCGCGATTTCTAGTGTACAAATTTACTTTAAAAATGAAGGAAACCAAACAGACTATAATGATTGGCTTACAATATTAAATTTTAATAAAGTATAAAAAGGAGTGAAAAAAATGGATAAAATAGCAGTACTAATTCCATGTTACAACGAAGCTAAAACTGTAAAAAAAGTAGTAGAAGATTTTAAAAGAGAATTGCCAGAAGCAACAGTATATGTATATGATAATAATTCAACAGATGGAACAGATGAAATAGCAAGACAAGCAGGAGCTGTTGTAAGGTATGAAAAAAAGCAGGGAAAAGGAAACGTTATTAAAAGAATGTTTAGAGAGATTGACGCAGAGTGTTATATTATGGCAGATGGAGATGACACGTATCCACCTAAAAATGCAAGAGAAATGACAAACTTAGTATTAAACGATAAAGTTGATATGGTTATAGGAGACAGACTTTCTTCTACGTATTTTACAGAAAATAAAAGACCATTTCATAATTTTGGAAATGTTTTAGTAAGAAGCCTAATAAATTCAATATATAAAAGTGATATTCAAGATGTTATGACTGGATATAGAGCATTTAGCTATTGTTTCGTAAAAACATTTCCTGTATTGTCTAAGGGATTTGAAATAGAAACAGAAATGACGATACATACATTAGATAAAAATTTATTTACAAAAAATGTAGTTATTGAATATCAAGACAGACAAGAAGGAAGTGAATCGAAACTAAATACTTACTCTGACGGATTAAAAGTAATAAAAACAATTTTTACATTATATAAAAACTATAAACCATTATCATTTTTCTTATGGTTGGCAGTACTTTTAGTTATTATAGGGACTGTTTTCTTAACACCAGTTTTAATAGATTATTTTGCAACAGGATTGGTTCCGAAATTTCCATCATTTATTGCAGCAGTCTTCTTTTATATTTGTGCTATTCAATCTTTTTTTGGAGGGCTTATGTTAGATACAATTAGTAGAAAATCAAGACAAGACTTTGAAATAAGGTATACAGAATATCTAGATAAATTAAAAGAAAAGAGCAATTAGAAAAATTAAAGGAGTCTTATTATGAAAAAAATATCAGTTGTAATTCCAATGTACTACGAAGAAGAAGTAGCAGAGGAATGCTATAAAAGATTAACAAAAGTTCTAAAATCTATTAACAACTACTATTATGAAATCATTTTTGTAAATGATGGAAGCAAAGATAAAACTCTTCCTATTTTAGAAGGTATAGCAGAAAAAGACAAAGATGTAAAAGTAATTTCGCTTTCTAGAAATTTTGGACATCAATGTGCGGTAACAGCAGGAATAAAATTTGTAACAGGTGATGCAGTTGTAATTATTGATGCAGATTTGCAAGACCCCCCAGAACTAATTCCAGACATGCTAAAGCTTTGGGAAGAAGGTAATGAAGTAATTTATGCAAAAAGAAAAACTAGAGAAGGGGAATCAAAGTTTAAATTATTTACAGCAAAAATGTTTTATAAAACATTAAATGCATTATCAGACGTGGAAATACCTAAAGACACAGGAGACTTTCGATTAGTTGATAGAAAAGTTGTTGATACAATCAATAACATGCCTGAACATAACAAATTTTTAAGAGGATTATTTAGTTGGGTTGGATACAAGCAAACTCCGTTTGAATACGAAAGGAAGGAACGATTTGCAGGTAAAACGAAATATCCTTTAAAAAAGATGATTAAATTGGCTTCAGATGGAATTATTAGTTTTTCTAGCAAACCACTTAAACTAGTAGGAGGGATTGGAATATTAACAATTCTTATTTCAATTGTACTTCTTATATATTCTATTATATCATATATATTTAAGCTAAATAACTTAACTTCTGGATGGACCTCAATTATGGTTGCGATTACTTTTTTCAGTGGAGTTCAATTGTTGTCCATTTGGATTATAGCAGAATATATTGCTAGAATTTATGATGAAAGCAAACAAAGACCGCAATACATTATTGATAAAAAAATTAATATAGATTAGAGAGGAAAATTATGATAGAAAATATAAAAGAGCTCTATAAGAAATATAAAGAAATTATCAATTATGTTATTTTTGGTATACTTGCAACTATTGTAAACCTAGCAACAAAATACATACTATTATTTACAATATTAGATGCAAGTAATGCAACACAACTGCAAATTTCTGTTATAATATCTTGGATAGCAGCTGTAACTTTTGCATACTTTACAAATAGAACTTTCGTATTTGAAAGCAAGAATGAACATCGATTAAAAGAATTCGCAAGCTTTATTTGTGGCAGGATTGCTACATTATTATTAGAGATGTTTGTCATGTGGTTTTTTGTTACTCTTTTGAAATTAGATTCGGACTTTTATGTTGTTATTTTTACTTTAGTAGCACAAGCTTTGGTAATTATTGCAAATTATGTTATTAGTAAATTATTTATATTTAAAAAAGACAAAAATAATTGAAAAAGTTAGTAAGATATGGTATAACAATTAGGGAGGAAAACTTGAAACCAAATATAAAAAATTTTTCTCATGAAGAACTAAAACAAGAATTAATTAACTTAAATGAAAAGCCATTTCGTGCAGAACAAATATTTAAATGGCTTTACATAGAAAATGTAACAAGTTTTGACGAAATGACGAATTTATCATTGCAACTAAGAAAAAAACTAGAAGAAAATTATTTTATAGGAACGCATAATATTTTAAAAAAACAAGAATCTATAGATGGAACAAAAAAATATTTATTAGAATTATGGGACAAAAATGCCATAGAAACTGTGGTTATGGAATATAAATATGGAAAGACTATATGCGTTTCTTCTCAAGTTGGATGCAGAATGGGATGTAAATTTTGCGCATCTACTGGTATTAACTTTATTAGAAACTTAGATACAGGAGAAATCGTAGAACAAATACTGATAGTTCAGAGAGATCTTAAGGAAAGAATATCCAACGTAGTTTTCATGGGAATAGGAGAACCTTTTGATAATTATGAAAATGTAATAAAAGCAATTCACGTACTAAATCATCCAAAAGGACTAAACATTGGAGCAAGACATATTAGTATTTCTACAAGCGGAGTAGTTCCTAGAATTTATAGTTTAGCCGATGAAAACATCCAATGCACATTATCTATTTCATTGCATAGTAGTAATAATGAAAAAAGAAGTGAACTAATGCCAATAAATAAAGCTTATCCAATTGAAGAAGTGATAAAAGCATGTAAATATTATATACAAAAAACCAATAGAAGGATTTCTTTTGAATATGCACTAGCCAAAAACAACAATGACAATTTAGAAGATGCAAGGGAACTAGCAAAGTTACTAAAAGGAATGCTTTGCCATGTAAATTTAATTCCAATTAATGAAATAGAAAATGGTAAATTTAAAAAAAGTACAAACGAAAATATTATAAAGTTTAGAGACTATTTAAATGAAAATGGAATTGTTGCAACAATTCGAAGAGAACTTGGTTCAGACATAGACGCTGCCTGTGGGCAACTAAGAAGAAAGAGCTTAGGAGATAAATAGTGTGAAAGAACAATAGTGGATAAAATAAAAATGTACAATTTAAAATTATTATGTTTTAAGGTAAAAAATTAGTATGGTAAAACCACTTTTTACACTAGATTTGTTACGAAAAGGAATGTTGTTAAAATGAAAATTTATGCAAAAACAGATATAGGAAAAGCAAGAGAGACTAATCAAGATAGCTACTATATAGAAGAAGGGGAAGATAGTGATTTTCAGGTATATATATTGGCAGACGGAATGGGAGGATATACAGGAGGAGAAATTGCAAGTAGTTTAGCCGTAAATTCTGTAAAAACATATATTAATAATAATTTAAAAAAAATAGAATGTAGAGGAGAAACTATTAAACAATGTATAAAAGAAGCTATTGAATATGCTAATATGATGGTAAATGAAAAAGCAAATGAAGACGAAAATATTTGCGAAATGGGAACCACTTTAGATGTGGCAATTATATACAACAACAGAATTTATATTGGGCATGTAGGAGATAGTAGAGTTTATAGAATAAGAAAAAATATTATTAGAAGACTAACAACTGATCATAGCTATGTGGAGAAACTTTTAAGAGACGGAAGTATTACAAAAGAAGAAGCGATGAATCATCCCAAAAAGCATATGTTAATTAAAGTCATCGGTTCTAATACTTTTGCGGAACCAGACATTATAGAGAAAAAAATCATAGAAGGAGATACAATTTTAATGTGTTCAGATGGATTATCTAACATGTTATCAGAACAAGAAATACTTCAAATGATTCAAGAAGAAGAGCAAAATATAGCTGAAGCTTTAGTTGAGAAAGCAAATGAAATGGGCGGACACGATAATATAACAGTAATTGTAATAAAAGTTTAGAAATATAAATTCTCATATGTAGGGGGAAGGAAGATGAATTTAGAGGGTAGATTAATAGGAAACCGTTATGAAATTATAGAAAAAATCGGAAGTGGAGGAATGGCAACTGTATATAAAGCAAAATGCCATGTACTTAATAGATATGTAGCAGTAAAAATATTAAGAGATGAATATACGACTGATTCCGAATTTATTAGAAGATTTAATACAGAAGCACAATCAGCTGCTAGTTTAGCACATCCTAATATTGTGTCTATTTATGATGTTGGAAATGAAGGGAACTTATACTATATTGTAATGGAATTAATTCAAGGAAAGACATTGAAAGAAATTATTGTAGAAGATGGTTCACTTCCTTGGAAGTGGGCAGTAAATGTAGCCATTCAAATAGCATCTGCATTAGAGGTAGCACATAAAAATAATATTATTCATAGAGACATAAAGCCACATAATATTATAATAACAGAGGAGGGAATTGCTAAGGTAACAGATTTTGGAATTGCTAAAGCTGTTTCTAATTCTACTATAACTGCTTTTGGAACTACTATTGGCTCAGTTCATTATTTCTCACCAGAACATGCCAGAGGAGGATTTACAGACGCAAAATCAGATTTATACTCTTTAGGTGTTGTTATGTATGAAATGATTACAGGGAAGGTGCCTTTCGATGCAGACACCCCTGTATCTGTAGCACTAAAGCATATGCAAGAAACACCAAAAGAACCAAATAAAATAAAGCCTAACTTGCCAATTAGTGTTAATAATATTATTATGAAAGCCTTGGAAAAAGATATAAGCTTACGTTATCAATCTGCAACAGAAATGTTAAAAGATTTAACTCTAGCACTAAAAAAACCAGATGAAGACTTTGTGAAAAGAACAGATGTAGCAAAAGAGTTTCCGACACAAAGAGTTCCTATTATTAATAGCATTAGTAATGAAGAAAACAAAAAAGTTGAAGAAAATAGTACTTCCAAGTTTTGGGAAGAACACAAAAAATTAAAAATAGGAGTGATTATTGGCGTTTTATTAGCTTTGGTTGTTGCTGCTGTTGCAACTACTTATTTTGCATTTAATTCTAATAAATTAAAAGATGTACAAATTGTAAATCTAGTAAATAAAACAGAAGAAGAAGCAAGAGCTGAAGTCGAAAAAATTAATGTTTATCTAGAAGTAGTGGGAGAAGAATACAATAGTGAAGTACCGGAAGGGCAAATTATATCTCAAGAGCCTAAATATAGAGAAAATTATACAATTAAAGAACAAAGTACTATAAAAGTTGTTATTAGTAAGGGAGAAGAGATAACTGAGGTACCAAAAGTAACAGGAAAAACTAAAGAGGATGCAGAAACAGAAATAAAAGCAGCAAAGCTACAAGCAGAACTAGTAAATATTACAAGTGAAGAAGTAGAAGCCGGAATTGTTATTAGGCAAGAACCAGAAGCTGGTAGTGAAGCAAAAGTAGATAGCATAGTAAAAATTTATGTTAGTATAGGAACAGGAAAAAAACAAGTAACTGTACCGGTATTAACAGGCAAAACAGAAGAAGCAGCAAAAAGCTTAGCAACATCTGTAGGATTAACTATTACAGATGTAAAATATGAAATCGATACAACTAAAACTAATGGAATTGTATTGCAACAAGATATAGACGCTGGAAAAGTAGTAGATGAGGGTACAGGAATTATAATTACTGTTAACAAGATACCTGAAATCGTTTCAGGAACAGTTTATATTAATGTAAAATCTATAGAGAGATACACAGAAAGCGTTGATGATGAAGGAAAACCAATAGAACCAAAAGAAGTAAAACTGAAAGTCTTAGTAAATGACGAACAAGTAGAAGAACGCAGTGTTAGCCAAGATTCAGAAAACGAATCGGTAACAATACAAGGAATTGGAACTGTAACAGTAAAAGTATATATTGATGGAAATTTAAGAAGAACAGAACAAATTGACTTAAATACAGTAAAAGAAAAAACAATAGAATAAGACGATAAAATATACTATATGGATGGGCAGGTTTTTACACCTGCCCTTTCAATTAAAATAACTATAATAAAGGAAGGAAAGAAAAATTATGATAGAGATATCTGTATCTGTATTAAATGTAAAAAATGAAAATGCTACACAAACGTTTTACAATATAGAAACAGCGGGAAGTAATTATTTTCATATTGATGTTATGGATGGGAAATTTGTAAAACAAGAAAATTTGAAACAAATGAAAGAATATGCTACTATTATTAAGCATATATCAAATTTACCATTAGATGTCCACTTTATGGTAGAAAATATACAGGACATAATTGATGAATATATAGAACTAAAACCTAATATTATGACATTTCATGTAGAAGCAAGTAAAGAAAATACCAAAAACATTATTTCATACATAAAAGAACAAGGGATTAAGGTAGGACTAGCTATTAGTCCTAAAACACAAATAAAAGAAATAAAAGAATATTTGCCATATATTCACTTAGCTTTAGTGATGACTGTAGAACCAGGGCTTCGGAGGGCAAAAACTTTTACCAGAAACAATACAAAAAATAGAAAAGTTAAATAATTATAGAGAGAAAAACAATATTGATTTCGAAATTGAAGTAGATGGAGGCATTAATGAGAAAACATCTAGTTTAGTTAAAAACGCAGGAGCAGACATTTTAGTGGCAGGTAGTGCTATTCTACAATCTGAAGATTATAAGCAAATGATTGCAAATTTAAAGAAATAAAATAAAAGAATCCATGAGCATTCATGGATTCTTTTGAAAAATTTATGTTATTTTATTCTTCTACGGCAGTAGCTACAGAAGAAATATCTTTTTTCTTTACAATAGAAAGAATAAGAATTCCGAAACCAGTTAATCCAACTAGAAGGCTAATCCATAATCCAGCAAATGGAATTAAGCCTAGTAAGAAGAATACAAGAGTTGTTGCTAAAACAAATATAAGATTTTTTGCTTTTGAAGCATTTCCGAATTTACTAGCAATGAAGCATCCAATAGCAATATAAGCGATAACAGCAGAAACAAACAACATAGCAAAGTAAATAAGTAAAAGTGCAATTGTTATTTTGCTTCCTACAAAAGTAAAGGCTAACAAAATACTAATAATTGGAATAATGAATAAAGCAGCTATACCGATTCCAAGACCAATGAAAATTCTAGAAAGTTTAATACTTGTCATCTTAGAATAGAACTTAGGCGCAATCCATATTATTAATCCATAAATTGCTAAAGTGAATACTAAAGTAGTTAAACAATTTATAATGTGAGTTCTAACTGGATCTTGAGTTTCACCAGTAAAAGAAGAACTTTTTCCTAAATAATTAATATTTCCAGAGATAACACCTTCTGTAATAACAATAGCTTCTTTGTTAGAATAATTGAAATCACCGTAAATAAGTGCATCGTCTGTTACATCAAGAGTTTGAGTTGAAATATAGCAATTTCTACCAACACCACCAGACATAGATAAATAATTAGCAGTAGCTCTTAAATCACGATAAATAATTCCATCATATTTAATTGTGATATTAGAACAAATTGCATAAATATCATACACAGTTGCGTTTAATGTAAAATCTTTAGCAAGAACAAATACATTACCATAAACATAACCACCATCTAAGTTTAAAGAATTAGCTATAACAAATAGGTCTCCACCAATTTCACTTGTAATAGTAACATTATTGCCAATAATAAATGCGTTACTATCAATAGTATCTGATAGTACTAAGTCATCTCCCGAAAGATAAAAATAGTCTTCTTCTATCATAGGTTCTTCTGTAGTAGTTTCTTCACCAGAACTTTCTTCAATTACTGAATCATCAGTAGTTGCATTTGAATCTTCTTCACTAGAAATAGTAGTAACATCACCAGCTGTGTCATCTGTTGCATAGCATATTCCAGTAAAAAGAAGAACAAACAATGCCAAAATAGCAATAAGTTTAAATTTTACCTTTTGCATAAAAACTCCTCCCAAAATATATTTTCATGCTTCAAATAATATAGCTAAAAATAGAATTTGTCAATTAAAACACAGAAAAAACACAAAAAAAACATAATCCAATTTAGCTTTTTAAAGAAAGATAAATTAGATTATTGTTTAAAATAAGGGCAATTAGCATGTGGGGTAATCTTGTCTGAAGAAACTTTTTCCAAAGTACATTTTCCATCTTTTTGGTAGATACAATTTGAAGAACAGTTGATATTGGTCAATGAAATCACCTCTAGATAATAGTATACAAAAAAATAAAAAAAATATTCAGTAAAAAACCATTCCTTTCAAAGCAGTTAAGGATTAGAAAGAATAGTATTTTGAAATAATTATAAATTTTTGTGACAGAGATTTTGGACTGGGCAAGCGTTACATTTAGGATTTCTTGCTGTGCAACAATTTCTGCCGTGCCAAACAAAAAGATGGTTTATATCTTGAATGAATTTTTTAGGAACAATTCTTAATAAATCTTGTTCTATTTTTTCTGGCTCTTTTTCAGTAGAAAGACCTAATCGATTTGAAACACGTTTTGCATGAGTATCTACTGCAATTCCATAAGGAATATGAAAAGCTTCCAAAAGTACTACATTTGCACTTTTTCTACCTATTCCTGGAAGAGAAGTAAGCTTTTCCATAGAATGAGGAACCTCTCCATGAAAATCAGTTACAATTTTTTGTGCACAAGCTTTTATATTTTTGGCTTTGGTTCGATAAAAACCACAAGGATGAATTAATTTCTCTAGCTCAGACAAATCAGCAGAAGCAAATGACTCTGGTGAAGAATAACGAGAAAAAATATTAGGTGTAGTTAAATTTACTCTTTCATCTGTGCATTGTGCTGACAGCATAACAGCAACAACAAGTTCAAAAGGAGACGCAAAATCTAAACTACATTTAGCGTCTGGATAAGAATCTTTTAAAATTTCAATTATTTTCTTAATATTTGTTTTATTCATTATGGTCACCTTTCAGATAACAATTAATATAATATAATAAAGAAACGGAGGTAATAGATTATGTTTAGACTACTAAAAAAAACATTAGCTGTATGCTTAATAGGATTTGGATTGGGGATATTATTAGTAATATTACTTCCGACAACGGGCTGGTTATTTTTAATTGGAATTGCTGTAGTTGCTATAGGGCTCGCATGGCTAGCGTGTTGACATTTAGGAACAAAGGAGTGTAGAAACATGAAAATAGTAGTAAAAAAAGTGCCTAAATTCCTAAGAGGATTCGTAAAACTCATATTTGGTATAAAAGAGTAATACATAAGAGGTTTTATTTCTTACTTGGGAGAAAAGAAAGATGTGCGACGAAAGTTTTGCTTTCAATAACGCACATCTTTTTTCGCTTATTAGACTCTTGTAACTTTTCCTGAACGTAAGCATTTTGCACATACATGAATTCTTTTTGGTTGACCATCAACCATTGCTTTAACAGTTCTTAAATTTGATTTATATGTCCTGCTAGTTCTTTTACTAATATGAGAACGTGTAACACTAAGCTTGTTTCCCCAGCTAACAGATTTATTACAAATTGCACATTTTGCCATTTTAAAAGCACCTCCTATTATGAATAATAAAATTGACTAAGTATAAGTTTAACATAGATTACAAGAAATTACAAGTGCTTTATGCAGAATTTGCAAAAATAATAATACATAGTAAACAATATCTAAAATGAAAATTACATAATATTGAAAAAAGTACAAAAAAGTGCTATAATTTACATATAAGTTATAAAAGAAAAATAGTAAAAAGGAGAGAGGGTGTAAAAGATGGGAAATAGAAGAATTAAACTTATAGTTATTATTGTAATGTTATTTTGCATAATTTATATAAAATCTCCTTTTACATATGCAAGTATATATGACCTATTTGATAGGGTACGTGAAGAAAGTGGTGATATGCCATCACCACCTACTCCGCCAGATGAAACTAATACTCCAAGTGATGCAACAAATGATACAACTATATATCACACGTATTATGAAAAAATATCTGGAAATGTATATGAAGAAATAGATGATTTCTTTAGTAATAACACAACAGCTACTGATAGTGCTCCTATAAATATAGGAGCAGAAGGAATTATGGTGCAACTAATAAATGAGAACAATGAGGTAATAGATACAGTTGTAACAGGAAAAGATGGAAATTACAGTTTTTCGCCTGCAGAAGGAACTTATTCTATAAGATTTATTTACGGAAATATAGAAAATAAAGGGAATAGTTCCATAGAAAAAGTTCTAAAATATAATGGTCATGATTATATTGCTATAAAAACGCCTGGAGCAAATGAATATATAGATACTAAAAAAATTGAAATTACGAATAGTGGAAGGGGATGCGCACAGGTTTTTATAGCATTAGATTGCTCTTATAGTATGCGTACTACAAATGTCAAAATGTATAATGAAACCAAAACAAGATTAGAGATAGCAGTAGATTCAGCAAAAAGATTAATAAATGCATTGCTAGATAGAGGAGAAAACATTTATGTTGGACTTATATTCTTCTCCGGAACAAATTATAGAGCAAGAAGTCTAACACAAGATAGTGAAATTCTAAATAAAGATTTAGATTCTATATTGCAAAATAATTGGTATACTCCTAATACAAATATAGCAGGAGCATTAGAAAAAGCAAAAAATTCTTTTAAAAATCAAGATAAAAATAATTCTAATAGAACAGTTATAGTAATATCAGATGGTATACCAACTTCTTGTGGTAGTGCGGAAATATATAACACAGATAGCTATGATAGCATACAAAATAAATTATATAATATAATAGCTCCAGCTACTAAAAGCAAAGTAGCAGAATTAAAAAATGATGGAATAAGAATAGTATCATTATTTGCAAAATCAGATGTAGAAGAAGAAAATGGATTAGTAAAAGACATATTTGGAGAAGCAGATTCATTTCATAGTATACAAGATGGACAAGAAACAATAAATATAATAACACAAGACATAAAAAAATATTTAATAGAAACCACAGAAGAAAAAGAATACACAGATAGCATTTTTACGTTAGCTGGCTATGAAGATACAAATAGAAGAAAAATAGTAGATGATTATTTTAATGCAACATTTTATTATAATGCAGAAGAAGGGATAAAAACATCACTTTTTAAACAAATTGATGAATATACTTCTTTAGATGAAGCTAAAACATTAAGCGATTTGACATATATGATAGTAGAGGGAGGAAAAAATTATAAAATAACTAAAAACCCACATTATGATGGATATAAAGAAATAAGAAGGTGGGAAGAAAATGTGATAGACCAAGAAACTGGTGAAGAACGTATTGTGGAACATGTAGAAACGGAAATATGGAAGAGTGGTGAATACTCAAATCAAAATTTGATTCTAAAACAGAGACCGGTTATGCATCTTTCATTAAATGTAACAGTAACAGGTTTGAAAATTGTATTAAATGATGGATATGTATATTATGTTGATACTAGAGAAGTAATGTCAGACATGGCTTTAATAAAATCTTTAGCAGAAGAAATTGCGCATGGTGCAACCATTGAGGTAGAATATACCATTAGCATAAGAAACAACTCTAGCATTCAATGCAATTACCTAGAAATAATTGATTATTTACCAGAAGGATTTTTATATTCAGAAGATACAGAGTTAATAACTGAAGAAGGCATTTATAATAAAAATCTTGGATGGCAACTTGTATCTTTGCAAGAATTAAATGAAAAAGGATTTATAACAAATAGTGTTTATAGGGCATATCAAGATAGAAGAGCTGTAAAAATAGTTTTAGATAATGCTGGACAAGGAGAAAACGGATTTTATATATCTCCAGGAGGTAACTATGAAATAAAATTAGTTGCAAGCAGGGTAATAGGCCAAATGAGTGATACGGATTTGCTCAATGATGACGGAAAAAATCCAAACGCAGTAGAAATATTAGGCTATAGAAACAATAGTAATAGAAGAATGGCAAAAGCAATAACGGAAGAAGTTTTAAGTGGAGGAAAAACATCTTTTATATCATGGATAAAAGGCATGTTCCCAGGAGACGGTATGGATGAGGACTTTACAGATGAAGCTTCAAACAGTGCAAAAGTAGTACCACCTACTGGTGAAAACATCAACATAATAAAAACGATAACAACAATTGGAATAGCTATAACATTAGTAATAACGGTAATCTATAAAAAGCTATGTAAAAAATCAAAAATGAAATAATAAATACTGTTCATTTGCAATTATATGTGATATAATTAATTTATCTATTTTATAGATAGGAGGGAGTTTTATGCGGAAGAACCACACTTACGGAGAGAACATGCTGGAATATGAGCATCAGCAGGATGAACGACACTGGAACAGCCAAATGGCAAGAGCAATTCGGGATAACGATGAACAAGAGGTAGCAGAACTCATAAATGAAGGTAACATGTATGAGTATCAGCTTAGGTGTGCTGTAGATTGCATCCGGAGTGCAAAGATATCAGCCATGATAGAAGAGTACGCATATAACTGACCAACTAAAGACCTGTGGAATTTCCACAGGTCTTTAAAAATAATATGATTGCAAATTTGTGAAAAAAAATATATAATCAAACTAAAAAAGATAGAAGGAGAAAAAATATGCCAGAATTTGTTCACTTACACGTACACAGTGAGTACAGCTTGTTAGATGGGGCTAATCGAATTAAGGACTTGCCAGTAAGAGCTAAAGAATTAGGAATGAAGGCTATTGCTCTAACAGACCATGGAGTTATGTATGGAGCAGTTGAATTTTATAAAGAATGCAAAAAAAATGAGATTAAACCTATTATTGGTTGTGAAGTATATGTAGCACCAAGAGGAAGACTAAACAAAGAAGCAAATGTAGATAATATATACAATCATTTAATCTTGCTTGCTAAAAATGAAACTGGGTATCAAAATTTAATTAAGCTTGTTTCAATTGGATTTACAGAAGGATTTTATTATAAGCCGAGAATTGATTTAGAGGTACTAGAAAAGTACCATGAAGGACTTATTGCACTTAGTGCATGCTTAGCTGGTAGTGTGCCACAAGAAATTCAAAAAGGCAATATAGAAAGAGCAAAAGAAATTGCTTTGTGGTACAAGGGAGTATTTGGAGAAGACTACTATTTAGAATTACAGTATAATGGACTAAAAGAGCAAGTATTGGTTAATCAGCAATTAGTACAAATAGGAAGAGAATTAGATATTCCAATTGTTGGAACAAATGACGCACATTATTTAAAAAAAGAAGATGCATATAATCATGAAGTTCTTCTATGTATTCAGACCGGAAAAAAAATGGCAGATACAGATAGAATGAAATTTGAAACAGATGAATTCTATATAAAAAGTCCAGAAGAAATGGAAGAATATTTTAAAAATTTACCCGAAGCATTAGAAAATACCGTCAAAATAGCAGAAAAATGCAATTTTGACTTTGAATTTGGACATACAAAATTACCAAATTATGATGTGCCACAAGAATACAAAACTCATGAAGAATATTTTAGAAAACTTTGTAATGATGGAATTAAAAAAAGATATGGAGAAAACCCTGGACAAGAAATTATAAATAGAGTGGAATACGAAATGTCTGTAATAGAAAAAATGGGATATGTAGACTATTATTTAATTGTTTGGGACTTTATTCATTATGCGAAATCTCAAGGGATTTCAGTGGGACCTGGACGTGGCTCAGGAGCTGGCTCCATTGTGGCATATGCTATTGAAATAACAGACATTGATCCAATTAAGTACAATTTACTTTTTGAACGTTTTTTAAATCCAGAAAGAATAAGTATGCCTGACTTTGATGTGGATTTTTGTTATGAGAGAAGACAAGAAGTGATTGATTATGTTGCAAGAAAGTATGGAAATGACCATGTATCACAGATTATCACTTTTGGTACAATGGCAGCCAGAATGGTTA
The DNA here is from genome assembly GCA_963930325.1 of Bacillota bacterium. Lineage (GTDB taxonomy): Bacteria > Bacillota > Clostridia > TANB77 > CAG-508 > CALXJM01. Next base: position 18,845 of record CAWVME010000006.1, read on the forward strand.
TAAGAGATGTAGGAAGAGTACTAGACATTCCTTATGCAGAAGTAGATAAATTAGCTAAAATGATTCCAATGGAGCTTCACATTACGATTAAAAAAGCATTAGAGCAAAACAGAGAACTGAAAGAATTGTACGAAAATGACGAACAAACTAAAAAGCTATTGGACATAGCAATGGGATTAGAAGGACTTCCAAGAAATGCTTCTACTCACGCTTGTGGAGTAGTTATTACAAAAAATCCAGTTGATACATATGTACCCTTATATGTTAACGAAGGAAATATTTCTACTCAATATACTATGACATTACTAGAAGAACTAGGTTTATTGAAAATGGATTTTTTAGGATTAAGAACTCTAACTGTGATTGCAGATGCTAAAAAATTGGTAAAAGAATGCAGAGGAATTGATGTTGTATTCGATAAAGATATGAGTGATCCAAATGTATATAAATTATGGCAGGAAGGAAAAACATCAGGAATTTTTCAATTTGAAAGTGCTGGTATGACGAATTTTATGAAAGAGTTAAAGCCAGATGGACTAGAAGACATTATTGCAGGAGTATCACTTTATAGACCAGGTCCTATGGATCAAATCCCGCGTTATATAAAAAACAAATTAAACCCGCAAAACGTTGAATATACTCACCCTGCACTAGAACCTATTTTGAATGTTACATATGGTTGCATGGTTTATCAAGAGCAAGTTATGCAAATTGTACGAGAATTGGCAGGATATTCACTTGGGAGAGCAGACTTAGTAAGAAGAGCTATGGGCAAAAAGAAATTAGATGTAATGGCAAAAGAGAGACAATATTTTATTTATGGGCAGGCTGATGAAGATGGAAATGTCATTATTCCAGGATGCATCAGAAATGGAATAGATGAAGAGTCTGCTAATAAAATTTTCGATGAAATGGCAGAATTTGCAAAATATGCTTTTAACAAATCGCATGCTGCTGCATATGCGGTAGTATCTTATCAAACAGCATATTTAAAAGCTTATTATAAAGAAGAATTTATGGCAGCTACTTTAAATAGTTTTTTAGGAAATTTAGACAAAATTCCAGAATATATTTACGAATGCAAAAGACTAGGAATAGAAATACTAAAGCCAGATATTAATAAAAGTAATACAAAATTTACGGTAGATAATTCAAAAATACGATTTGGCTTAGGAAGCATAAAAAATGTGGGAGTAGCAGCAGTAGATTCTATTGTACAAGAAAGGGAAAAAAATGGACCATATAAGGATTTTTCTGATTTTTGCGAAAGAATTCAAGGAGAAACAGTAAATAGAAAATGCATAGAAAGCTTAATTAAAGCAGGAGCTTTTGAATGCTTTCCATACACAAGAAGTACACTTCTGGCTTCTTTTGAAAGCATTATAGATACAATTGCAGGAACAGAAAGAAAAAGTATGCAAGGGCAAGTAAGCATGTTTGATATAGGAACAGAAGACAAAAAACTAGAAGAAATAAAATATCATTACACTACTTTAGCAGAATACTCTAATCGTGATTTATTATCTATGGAAAAGGAAATGCTAGGACTTTATATTTCAGGGCACCCATTAGAACCTCTAAAACAGGAAATAGAAGAGCAAACTAATATTAATACCCTAAAGATGTTAGAAATTAAAGAACAAATGGAAAACTTAGAACAAGATGTTCAATATAAAGACGAACAATTTGTAAAATATGCTGGAATTATAACAAAAGTAAAGAAAAAATATACTAAAAAGAATACTATCATGGCCTTTGTTACTATAGAAGACTTATATGGAGAGTGCGAAATTATTGTATTTGACAATTGCTACAATCGCTATTCAAATTATCTTGTAGAAGATAACATGGTATTTGTAGATGGAAAACTTAGCATAAGAGAAGATGATGATATAAAAATAGTGGCCTCCAGCATACGAACTCTAAAAAAGCAGATGAAAAAGACTTTATGGATAAATGTAACAAATTTAACAATTGAGGAACGCAAAAGACTAAAAGGTGCACTTGGTTTTTTTTCAAGGGACAGAACAAATATTTCAATGACAATTGAACAAAATGGACAGCAGAAAGCAGCTGGCTCAATTTATTTAACTGAAGAAATTTTAGAAAATTTACAAGAGATTGCACAAAAGGAAAATGTAAAAATTATAGAGGTAGAATGATAGAAAGTGATGATTTTAAAACAAAAGAAGCAATGACTAAAACGAAGCAAAAAGTGGAAAACTGTCAAAATATTGCAAAATTTGGATAAATATGTTATAATAAAATATATTTATCCAAAGAAGGTGTTTCAATGTATTTATTGGCAGTAATATATATATTGGTGTTTTTAATATTTTTCTTAATTTTATTTGCCATTATGCAAATAAGATTGGCTGGAATGAAAGTAAAAGACTTTTGGACATTTATAGAAGCAAACCAAATATTAGATAAGCTATATTTGTTTACTACTAAATATAAAA
>CAWVME010000007.1:0-11847 GCA_963930325.1 Bacillota bacterium
ACCAATTAAATAAATATTTTGGAATAACACAAATGCCAATTATTTCATCAAGATATTGGAATATGGTACACGGACAACCACCAGAAGATGTAAGAAAAGATGAAGAAGGCATGCAAGTAATGAGAATATTAGGAAGAAATATGGCTTATTATTTAAAATGTATAGAAGCAGGAAAAGAAAAAGGAATTGAACCTCCAAAACAAGAAGAGAAAATTAATTTTACAAATTTTATAAGATAAATAAAAAGAAATCCAATTAAAACTAACAGAAAAATACAAAATAGAAAGAATGTGAAAATTATGCTACATAAAATGAAACTAACAGAAAGACCATTTGAAGCAATAAAGAATGGAACAAAAACAATAGAATTTAGATTATATGACGAAAAAAGAAAGCAAATAAAGATCGGAGATAAAATAGAATTTTCAAAATTACCAGAACAACAAGAAAAAATATTAGTTCAAGTATTAGAACTATATAAAGAAAAAACATTCGAAAATTTATTCAAAAAGATTTGCACAGATAAAGAAGAAATAAAAAGAAAAACAGAAGAAATGTATAAATACTATTCTCCAGAAAATGAAAAAGAATATGGAGTAATTGGTATAAAAATAGCATTAATTAATAATAAATTTAGATATACATATAATAAGTTAGTAAGAGATAAAATACCTCAAAACATTGATAGCGAACATGGCAGAAAATGTAAATATAAAATTCTGGATGATGAAGAATATTTAAAAGAATTAAACAAAAAAGTTTTAGAAGAAGCTAATGAATTTGTAGAAGAAAATAATATTGAAGAACTTGGAGATTTAATGGAAGTTATAAACGCAATAATGAAATTAAAGGGCTATAATATGGAAGATGTATATAAAGCAATGGAAACAAAAAAAGAGAAAAAGGGAGATTTTAGTAATAAAATCTTTTTGGAATATGTAGACGAAGAAAAAAGAAATCCAGACGAGGAAAAAGAACTAAACAAAGAATTCAGAAAGTAATCAATATAAGTAAAATATAGTATGGGAGAAGAAAATACGAGAAAATTAAATTTAATAGTAGTATTTAATAAAAGCTTAGACAAAGTACTTTTTTGTATAAGGGCAAAAGAACCATATAAAGGAAAATACCAATTTAAAACTTTTGTAACATTAAAAAACAGTTCCTAATATTAAAATACCAATATTATCATTATAAATCTCATTAAACTGACTAATTGGAAGAGGATTTTCGCCTAAACCAGCCTCTACAGTGTAACCAGGACGACGAAAATCTTGAATAAACCAATCTTTATACCCAGCAAAACTAGAAGTATAAGGAGTATCTGCTAAGGTATAGCCACTCACATTAGCAAATTGTTCACCAATATAAAAAGCCTCTTCAGGTTCAAAATTTTGAAATTGCCAGTAAATTTCTTGCCCCTGTGTGTGGTAGGCAATTACTAAACGAAAATTATGAGCCAATGTAAAATTATATAAGGCAATAGATTCAGGAGCAACTAAAGGAGCAGAACCAACATAATCTCTAGGAGCTGGGGTAACAAAACCTTGATCAAATTTAATTCGGCGAGCATTTTCCCAACCAGCAGGAAACTGTAAATTTAAATCCACACCACTAATATTTGCTTTCCAACCAGAAGGAAATGGAATTGATGGGTAATTGTTAGAAATTCGAAGAGCTTGATTATAAATCGAGCTCTCTTTTTTTATTGCACCAGTAACTAAATCTACCCCATCTGGATTTACCATAGGTGCAATATAAATTGAAACATTCTCAAAAATAGAAGAAACAGAATAACCTTGCAAACTAGCATTTTCAACATAAGCTTTGCAAATATTTTCTACGAACTTCATTAAAAGAACCGAAGTAATCCACTCATTAGCGTGAATAGAAGCACTATAAAAAACTTCCTTTTCTCCACGTCCAAAACGAATACAAGGAATAGATTTAGAAAGAACACTATTTCCAATAGTACTAATTTGAAGAAAAGGATAAACTGTACTAAGAGCATTAATATTAGCAGTCATAATGGAATAAGTATAAGAAATATTAGTAGGAACAATAATTCCAAAAGGAACTATAACAACTTGCCCTATTTGTAAGTTAGATGGAGAAACAGAAGGATTAGCTGATAAAATACTAGAAACAGAAGTTTGAAACTTTTTGGCAATTGTATAAAAAGTATCACCTGACTGAATAACATATGTTGTATAACCACTCAAATAAGGAAGTAAAGCATTCCAAGTTTGAGTGCCAACAATTCCATCAGGCAACAAACCGAAACTTCTTTGAAAATTTTTTACAGCAATTTCTGTTTGCAAACCAAAAATTCCATCTATAGAATCTCTATAAAATCCAATTTTTTCTAGTGTGCTTTGTAACAACTCTACATTTGGACCAGTAGAACCTAATCTTAAAATTTCCATAAACATTTATTCCTTTCCAATATAAAACTTGTGTGAAAAACTACTATTCACACTAATCTCCAATTGTGAAAATTATATTGTTACATTTTATGAATTTATACAATATTATATACCAAAGGTAAGAAAATTTGAATAAATAAATTACCGCAATTTATATAAGGAGGGATGAAAATTGAAACATAAGAGCATACGAGCAGTAATACTATTTTTACTTATTAATCTATTATGCTTTACTCGTACATTTGCTTTTGGACCTTCTAGTAGCTCCATATATAACGGAATTGATGTTAGTCAATGGCAAGAAAGCATAAACTATCAGGAAGTTAAAAACAGTGGAATAGAAGTTGTATATATTCGTGCAAGTGAGGGAGAAGGTTACATAGATCCATATTTTAAAACTAACTATGAAAATGCAAAAGCAAATGGACTAAAAGTTGGGTTTTACCACTATGTAACAGCAACATCAGAAGAAGAAGCTAGACAGCAGGCACAATTTTTTGCATCTGTTATTGGGGGAACTACCCCAGACTGCAAATTAGCAATGGATTTTGAATCTTTTGGAAACTTATCCATAGAAGAAATCAATAACATATCTTTAGAATTTCTTCAAACATTAGAAAGCATTACAGGAAAAGAATGTATTATTTATAGTGATGCTTATAATGCAATAAACACTTTTGGAGGTGAACTGACAGAATATCCAATATGGATTGCAGAATATGGTGTATCAAGCCCAGAGCCAAATGGAAAGTGGAACACATGGGAAGGATTTCAATATACTGATTTAGGAAATGTAAGCGGTATTAATGGAAATGTAGATATGGACTATTATACAGAAGGAATTTTTTTAGAAAATCAAAGTAATATTCCAGAAAATGAAACAAACATAATAAGACCAGAAGAAACGCAAACCATAACTGTGCAGCCAGGAAATACATTAAGCTATTTAGCAATTGAATACAATACAACAATAGCAAAGCTAGTAGAATTAAATAATATTCAAAATCCGAACTTAATTTATGTAGGTGAAACTTTAAAAATTCCTATTATGGGAACAGTGAAAAAACGAAAAACTATTGCCTATACAGTACAACCAGGAGATACACTAAGTGCTATTGCAGTAAGATATAATACAACTGTAAACCAATTAGTAGAATTAAATAATATTCAAAATCCAAACTTAATTTATGTAGGTCAGGTTTTAGAAATTAATACAGATGGAGACAATACAAGCGATTTGCACGATACTAGTCATACATTGTATAGAGTTGTAAGAGGAGATACTCTAAGTAGTATAGCCGTAAGATATGGAACAACAGTGGCACAATTAGTAGAATTAAACAACATCCAAAATCCAAATCTAATTTATGTAGGAGAAATATTAAGAATATAAAAATATAGAAAAACAAAATAAAACCATACAACACCGTAAAATAGAAACCATAGAGAACTGTAGGGATAACATTGTTAGCCCGCAAATATGCCGAAAAATTCTTTGCAAAACAGAAACCATAAAATATTTGCAAAAATTTAAAACTAACTATTGACAAGCTATTTTCCATTATGATATACTATCATCGCATATATATTAATATACGCTAATCGCTTAGGAAAATAGTAAGGGTGGTTAATATAAAAAAGTTAAGTAATGGTAAGAAGTTTTAAATAAAATTAAAAGGTAGGTTGGTAAAAAATAAAAATTTACCAGCGTACCTTTTTGTTGCCATAAAAAGTCAATCGTTAATTGTTATGTAAATTTAAAAAAAGAAGAGGAATTAAATAAAAAATAAGGTTGTTTTATCAAAAAGCTTTACGGCAGAAAGCTTTTTAGGGGAATAATACATTTTTTATTTAAGAGGGACTTCTTTATAATATAAATTTAATTTATCTGCCAAATTAAAAATATTATGATGGGGTGATTTGTTTTGTTAACAGAGATTAAACATGAAAAATGTACACGTAGTACATTTGCAAAAGTAGGAGACTTTATCGACATACCAAATTTAATCAAAGTACAAAAAGACTCTTATGACTGGTTCTTAAAAGAAGGACTAGGGGAAGTACTTAAAGACATATCTCCAATTATCGATTATTCTGGAAATTTAGTTCTAGAATTTTTTGATTACTATTTTGAAGATACTACAAAGTACTCAATTGAAGAAGCAAAAGAAAGAGACGCAACTTATTCGACAAGATTGCATGTAAAAGTAAGACTTATCAACCGTGAAACAGGAGAAATTAAAGAACAAGAGATTTACCTTGGAGATTTTCCACTTATGACAGATAGTGGAACATTTGTTATTAACGGGGCAGAAAGAGTAGTAGTAAGCCAACTTGTACGTTCACCAGGTTGTTACTATGCATCTAGCTATGACAAAACAGGAAAGAAAATTTATACATCTACAGTTATGCCAATCCGTGGAGCATGGATAGAGTATGAAACAGATGCAAACGATATATTTTATGCAAGAGTTGATAGAACAAGAAAGCTACCAGTAACATCTTTGCTTAGGGCTATAGGGCTAAACACAGATCAGCAAATAATTGATTTATTTGGAGAAGAAGACAAAATAATAGCAACACTTGCAAAAGACCCAGTAAAAACAAGTGAAGAAGCAATTATTGAAATATACAAAAAATTAAGACCAGGCGAACTTCCTACACTAGAAGCAGCAAAAAATTTATTTAATGGATTATTCTTCGACAACCGTAGATACGACTTAGCAAAAGTAGGACGTTACAAATTTAATAAAAAATTAAACTTAGCCTCTAGAATTGAAAATAGAGTATCATTCGATACAATTGTAAACCCAGAAACAGGCGAAGTATTAGTTGAAAAAGATAATGTTATAACAAAAGAAATAGCAAAACAAATTCAAGACACTGGAATTAACATTGTTGACCTAAAAGTAGAAGATAGAAAAGTTAGAGTAATTGGAAATGGAACTGTTGACATTCATGCATTTGTAGACATAGAAGACTTAGGAATTAAAGAACTTGTAAATTACGAAGTATTAAAAACTATTTTAGATAATACAAATAAAAAAGAACTAAAAAAAGTAATTCAGGAAAGAAAAGATGAACTTGTTCCAAAACATATCACAACAGAAGATATTATTGCATCTGTAAGTTATTTATTAAACTTGCAACATGGACTAGGAAATGTTGACGATATAGACCATTTGGGAAACAGAAGAATTCGTTGCGTAGGTGAATTACTACAAAATCAATTTAGAATTGGACTAACAAGATTAGAAAGAGTTGTTCGTGAAAGAATGACAATTCAAGACTTAGACATAGTAACACCACAAACATTAATCAATACAAAACCAATTACATCAGCAATTCGAGAATTCTTTGGAAGTTCACAATTATCTCAATTTATGGACCAAACTAATCCACTTTCAGAATTAACACATAAAAGAAGAATATCTGCTTTAGGACCAGGAGGATTATCAAGAGAAAGAGCAGGATTTGAAGTAAGAGACGTACACTATACTCATTATGGAAGACTTTGCCCAATTGAATCTCCAGAAGGACCAAACATAGGACTTATTTCTGCACTTACTACATTCGCCATTATTAATGAATATGGTTTTGTAGAAACACCATATAGAAAAATAGACAAAACAACTCATACTGTAACAGACGAAATTGAATATATGACAGCAGATGTAGAAGACAACTACATTATTGCACAAGCAACAGAACCTTTAGATAAAGAAGGGCGCTTCATTAACAAAAAAATAAAAGTAAGATACTTAGATGAAGTAACAGAAGTAGAAGCAGACAAAGTAGACTACATAGATGTATCTCCAAAACAATTAGTATCTGTTGGAGCTGCTATGATACCATTCTTAGAACATGATGATGCGAACCGTGCGTTAATGGGAGCAAACATGCAGCGTCAAGCTGTACCACTTATGATTACAGACTCTCCAATGGTTGGAACAGGAATTGAATATAGAGCAGCAAAAGATTCTGGAATTACAATACTAGCTAAAGAAGCTGGAACAGTACAAAAAGTTACAGGAGACGAAATTATTATTAAAAATGTAAAAGGAAAAATAGACACATATAAACTACGTAAATTTAAAAGAACAAATGGTGGAACATGTATAAATCAAAGACCAATTGTTGTAAAAGGCGAAAAAGTAAATAAAGAAGATGTAATTGCAGACGGACCATCTACACAAAACGGAGAAATGGCGCTTGGAAAAAATGTATTAATTGCATTTACAACATGGGAAGGTTACAACTACGAAGACGCTATACTATTAAGTGAAAGACTTGTAAAAGAAGATGTTTACACATCTATACATATTGAAGAATACGACTGTGAATGTCGTGATACAAAATTAGGACCAGAAGAAATTACAAGAGATATTCCAAATGTTGGAGAAGATAGCCTAAAAGACTTAAACGAAGATGGAATTATTAGAATTGGTGCAGAAGTAAGACCAGGAGACATTCTAGTAGGGAAAGTTACGCCAAAGGGAGAAACAGAGCTTACAGCAGAAGAAAGATTATTACGTGCAATCTTTGGAGAAAAAGCAAGAGAAGTAAGAGACACATCTTTAAGAGTACCACATGGAGAAGCTGGAACTATTGTTGATGTAAAAATATTCACCAAGGAAAATTCAGACGAATTAGGACCTGGTGTAAACAAAGTAATACGTTGCTACATAGCGCAAAAAAGAAAAATCTCTGTAGGAGATAAAATGGCAGGACGCCATGGAAATAAAGGTGTTATTTCTAGAATATTACCAGTAGAAGACATGCCATTCTTACCAGACGGCACACCAGTTGATGTTGTATTAAACCCATTAGGTGTTCCTTCGCGTATGAACCTTGGACAGGTGCTAGAAGTACACTTAGGAGGAGCAGCAAGACTTTTAGGACTAAAACTTGCAACACCAGTATTTGATGGAGCATCTGAAGAAGACATAGAAGAAATGCTCGCAAAGGCAGGACTAGAAAGCAATGGAAAAACAATTCTATATGATGGAAGAACAGGAGAACCTTTCGACAAACCAATAACAGTTGGAGTTATGTATATGTTAAAACTTCACCACTTAGTAGACGACAAAATTCATGCTCGTTCAACTGGACCATACTCTTTAGTTACACAACAACCACTTGGAGGTAAAGCACAATTTGGTGGACAAAGATTTGGAGAAATGGAAGTTTGGGCATTAGAAGCTTATGGTGCAGCACATACACTACAAGAAATTTTAACTGTAAAATCTGACGATGTAGTAGGAAGAGTAAAAACATATGAAGCAATTGTAAAAGGAGAAAATGTACCAGAGCCAGGAGTGCCAGAAGGATTTAAAGTTCTTGTAAAAGAATTACAAAGCTTATGCTTAGATGTAAAATTATATTCAGAAGACAATAAAGAACTAGAACTAAAAGAGCATATAGACGATGGAATAGACTTAAAAATAGAAGACGGAAAAGACGAAAAAGAAGAATTATTCTTATTACCAGATGACGAAGAAGCATTAGAAGGAATGGGAATTGAAGACTCAGACGAAGACGAATTATTTGAAGACGACGAAATTTTAGAAGATGATGAAGACATAGTTGGAGAAGAAATTCTAGACGACGAAATGGATGTATACGATACAGACTTAGCCGATGATAACATATTAAATGACCAAGATATACTAGACGACGAAAATTAATTGAACATAGCAAAGGAAAACTAAAATTTCAAATAACCTTAGGGAATTGCACAGCAGTGTAAAAGAAAATAGTAGAACCAATGCAACAAAAACAGACACAAAAAGAACGCAACAAACAAAATTGGAAAGGGGAAAAATATGGACGAATTAGAAATATTCGATAAGTTAAAAATCGGCTTAGCATCCGATGAGCAAATTAGAGAATGGTCAAAAGGTGAAGTAAAAAAGCCAGAAACCATTAACTACAGAACACTTAAGCCAGAAAAAGACGGACTATTTTGTGAAAAAATCTTTGGACCTACCAAAGACTGGGAATGCCACTGCGGAAAATACAAAAGAATTCGTTACAAAGGAATTGTATGCGATAGATGTGGTGTTGAAGTTACAAAATCAAAAGTAAGAAGAGAAAGAATGGGGCATATAGAGCTTGCTGCGCCGGTAGCACACATTTGGTATTTTAAAGGAATTCCAAGTAGAATAGGCTTAGTATTAGACATTTCTCCTAGAAGTTTAGAAAAAGTAATTTACTTTGCATCTTACATTGTTACAGACAAAGGAACATCTGGACTTACAAAATGTCAAATACTAACAGAAAAAGAATATCATGAAGCAGAAGAAAAATATGGTAAAGGTTCTTTTAAAGCCGAAATGGGAGCAGAAGCAATTCAAAAATTATTAGCAGAAGTTGACCTAGAAAAATTACTAAAATCACTAAAAAAAGAACTAGAAAATGCAAGTGAACAAAAAAAATCAAAACTTGTAAAAAGAATTGATACAGTAGAAGCATTCAAAAACTCTGGCAATAGACCAGAATGGATGATTATGAATGTAGTTCCTGTTATTCCACCAGAACTAAGACCAATGGTTCAATTAGACGGAGGAAGATTTGCAACCTCAGACTTAAATGATTTATATAGAAGAGTTATTAACAGAAACAATCGTTTAAAAAGACTATTAGAATTAGGAGCACCAGAAATTATTGTAAGAAACGAAAAAAGGATGCTACAAGAATCTGTAGACGCTTTAATTGACAACTCTAGAAGAGGTAGACCAGTAACAGGAGCAGGAAATAGACCACTAAAATCTTTATCTGATATGCTAAAAGGAAAAACAGGTAGATTTAGACAAAACTTACTTGGTAAGAGAGTTGACTATTCTGGACGTTCAGTTATTGTTGTAGGACCAGAACTAAAAATATATCAATGTGGTCTTCCAAAAGAAATGGCAGTAGAACTATTCAAACCATTTGTTATGAGAGAACTTGTTGGAAGAGGATTAGCACATAACATAAAAAATGCTAAAAGAATGGTAGAAAGATTAAGACCAGAAGTATGGGATATATTAGAAGAAGTTATTAAAGACCACCCTGTTATGTTAAACCGTGCACCAACACTACATAGATTAGGAATACAAGCATTTGAACCAATTTTAGTAGAAGGAAGAGCTATAAAACTACATCCACTTGTATGTACTGCATTTAACGCTGACTTCGATGGAGACCAAATGGCTGTACACGTACCATTATCACCAGAAGCACAAGCAGAAGCAAGATTTTTAATGTTATCAGTAAACAACCTATTAAAACCACAAGATGGAAAACCAGTTACTGTACCTACACAAGATATGATTTTAGGAAGCTATTATTTAACAGTACAAATTGACGGAGAGCAAGGAGAAGGAATGTACTTTAAAGACCCAGAAGAAGCACTACTTGCTTACCAAAACAATAGTGTAGGACTACATGCAAAAGTAAAAGTAAGAATGCACAAAGAAATTAACGGAGAAATAAAAACAAAAACAATCGAAACAACAGTAGGAAGAATTATATATAATGAAGGAATTCCACAAGACTTAGGATTTGTAGACAGAACAGATCCAGAAAGAGCATTTGACTTAGAAATTGACTTTCCAGTTGTTAAAAAGAACCTAGGAAAAATTGTAGCAAAATGTATTAATGCACACGGATTAAGCAAAACAGCAGAAGTACTAGACTATATTAAAGCAACAGGATTTAAATACTCTACAAAAGGGGCAATTACTGTATCTGTTGCAGACGTTGCAGTACCAGAAGCTAAAAAAGACATTTTAGCAGAAGCTGAAAAAGAAGTAGACGAAGTTGCAAAACAATACAAACGTGGATTAATAACCAATGATGAAAGATATATGGCAACCATTAAAATTTGGGAAAGAGTAACAAATGACGTAACAGAAGCAATGAAAGCAAACTTTGACGAACTAAACCCAATTTATATGATGGCACAATCTGGAGCAAGAGGAAACATGAACCAATTAAGACAAATTGCAGGAATGAGAGGACTAATGGCAAATACATCTGGTAAAGCAGTAGAAATTCCAATTAAATCTTGCTTCCGTGAAGGACTAGACGCACTAGAATACTTCATTTCATCACACGGCGCTAGAAAAGGTTTAGCAGATACAGCCCTAAGAACAGCAGACTCAGGTTACTTAACAAGAAGACTAGTAGATGTAAGCCAAGATATAATTGTAAGAGAGGATGACTGTGGCACACATGAAGGAATTGAAGTAACAGATATTAAAGATGGAAATCAAGTACTAGAAAAGCTAGAAGAAAGACTAGAAGGAAGATTTGCACTAGAACCAGTTATCAATCCAGAAACCAAAGAAGTAATTGTAGACACAGAAACACTAATTACAGAAAAAATAGCAAGCGAAATAGTAAAAGCAGGAATTACCAGTGTAAAGGTACGTTCTGTATTAGGCTGTAGAGCAAAACATGGTGTATGTAGCAAATGTTATGGAATGGGATTAGCAACAAGAGAAAGAGTAAGCATTGGAGAAGCTGTTGGAATTATTGCAGCACAATCTATTGGTGAGCCAGGAACACAGCTAACAATGAGAACATTCCATACAGGGGGTGTAGCAGGAGGAGATATTACCCAAGGTCTTCCTAGGGTAGAAGAATTATTTGAAGCTAGAAAACCAAAAGGACTAGCAATAATTTCAGAAATAGATGGAAAAGTATCTATTAAAGATGAAAATAAGAGAAAAGAAGTAACAATTACCGGAAAAGACAATGCAAAAACATATTTAATCAGTTTTGGGGCAAAACTACGTGTAAAAGATGGAGACGAAATAGAAGCAGGCGAACCACTTATTGAAGGATCAATAAATCCAAACGATATTTTAGCAATAAAAGGACCAGAAGGAGTATATAAATACCTAACAACAGAAGTACAAAAAGTATATAGAAACCAAGGTGTTGACATCAACGACAAACATATTGAAGTAATAGGTAGACAAATGCTAAAAAAAGTAAGAGTAGAAGATGCAGGAGAAACCGGACTAATAACAGGAAACCTAGTAGACCTATATGAATTCGAAGAAGCAAATAGAAAAGCACTAGAAGAAGGAAAGAAAGAAGCGGTAGGAAAGAGGGTACTACTAGGAATTACAAAAGCATCTTTAGCAACAGAAAGCTTCTTGTCGGCAGCATCATTCCAAGAAACAACAAGAGTATTAACAGAAGCAGCAATAAAAGGAAAAACAGACCATTTGTTAGGACTAAAAGAAAACGTAATAATAGGAAAATTAATTCCAGCAGGAACTGGCATGAACGTATACAAAAAAATTCATATCAATACCGAAAACTCAGAAACAGAAGAAACAAATGTGTAAAAATAAAGCAAAAAGGCAGACTTATAGTCTGCCTTTTTGCTTTAAATTAATTGAACAGGAAAAACATGTAGAGGCGA
>CAWVME010000008.1:0-26650 GCA_963930325.1 Bacillota bacterium
AATATTATTTGCCCGCAAACATAAAATCAACACGCAATATATATAAATATAATAATAAAAAGCGCCACATAAAATTGTAAATGAGCAACATGAACATATAGAGAAATGTAGGGGCGAACATTGTTCGCCCGCAAACACAAAAATTTTAGAAAGGAATAGTTTATGGAAAAATTAAAAATAGGAGATGAAATTCGAATCATTGCTCCTTCTAAAAGCATTAAAGATAAGCAAGACGAGCTCGTTTTGCTTTCTAAGCAAACTTTAGAAAACATGGGATTTAAAATAACTTTTGGCAACAATGTTACAAAAGTAAGAGAATATTATGAAAGTGCTACAGTAAAAGAAAGGGTAGAAGATTTAGAAGAGGCTTTTTTAGATAAAAATGTAAAAGCCATTTTATGCGCTAGAGGGGGTTTTTCAGTTAATCAAATATTAGAATATATTAATTATGACTTAATAAAAGCAAACCCTAAAATTATTTGTGGATTTTCGGACATTACAGCTTTAGCAAATAGCATATATGCTAAAACTGGAATTGAAACCTATATTGGGTTAAATTTTTCGAGTTTTGCCATGAAAAAGGGAATAGAGTATTCTTTAAAATATTTTAAAAAAGTGCTAATGGAAGAAGAATTGGTAGAATTAGAGCCAGCTGAATACTGGAGCAATGACTACTGGCAACAAGAACAGGAACAAAGAAATTTTATAAAAAATGAGGGAATGTTTGTTATTCAAGAAGGAGAAGCAGAAGGTGAAATTATTGGAGGAAATTTATGTACTCTAAATTTACTACAAGGTACTCCATATATGCCAGATATAAAAAATAAAATTCTTTTTTTAGAGGATGATGGAATGGCAGGAGAAGAGTTCTTTTTGGAATTTGATAGAAACCTAGAATCTTTATTACAACTACCAGGTTCAGAATTACTAAAAGGGATTGTATTAGGAAGGGCAGAACTTGTATGTAATATGACAAAAGAAAAATGGATAACAATAATAAAACAAAAAGAAAAACTAAAATCCATTCCAATTATTGCAAATGTAGATTTTGGTCATACTACGCCAATGATAACTTTCCCTATTGGAAGAAAATGCAAATTAAAAGCATATGAAAACAAAATACAATGTGAATTTTAAAGAGGAACTTCAAAAAAAGTTCCTCTTTAAAGTTTGTAATACTAATTTCTTCTTTTTCCGAATAAAGAAAGAATTCTCAAGAAGATATTAATAAAATCTAAGTATAATTCCATAGCACCATAAATATGAAGTTTATCAATTGGTAAATCAGGGCTATCTGCTAAAGCTTTAATTTTATTCATATCATAAATAGTAATACCAAAAAATACAAATAAAATAACCCAATCTAGAATAATATCAAGTGTGGTATTTCCCATAAAAATGTTAATAATGCTTACAATAAGACCAACAATTAAAATAGCAAAAAGCGGTTTATGCCAACTGCTTAAATCATCTTGTGTTTTATAACCATAAAATGCAAGACCACCAAAAGCAAGTGCAGCAGCTACAAATAAAAGACCAATAGAGCTTAATTCAAAAACAGCAAATATACAAGAAAGTGTAACTCCATTTAAAGCAGCATAAACAAAATAAAGTATGGCTACCACGGTTGGTGAAAGTTTTTTAAATAACCAAGAGAATAAAATAACAACAACTAATTCTAAAATTAAAAGGATATTAAAAAAATCACCATACAATATTTCTTCAAGTAAGCCAGAATAATATGTGTATCCAGCTACTAAAGCAGATCCAAAAAGGCCTAAAAACATCCAGAAGAATGTTTTTGGAATTAATTTATTTTCTGCATCTCCCAATTTATTTCCCTCCTTTAAAAAATATATAATATATATACTATTATACTATATGAATAGAAATATTACAATATTAGAGATTAACGAAATTAGTTGCGGGCGAACAATGTTCGCCCCTACATTTCTCTACATGTTTATGTTACGCCTTTGCAGTTTTATATGTTGCTTTTTATTGCTATTATATTTATATATATTGCGTGTTGGTTTTGCGTTTGCGGAGGACATTGTTTGTTTCTACAAATTCCTACAATGTTTGTGCTACGTATTTGCAATAATTTTTATGTATGTTTTTTATTACTAAATTGCAAATGGTGAATAAAAAACCAGCAAAGACATGTGCGGGGGACATTGTTTGCCCATACGAGTTTCTAGTATGTTTATATTACATATTAACAGAAATTTTCATATACATTTAGCTGCTATTATTTCGGTTTTTTAATATGTAACATATTGTGAATTCATATTTTTGAGTGACAACATTGTTTGCTCAAAAAATCTTACACATTCTGCAAATCTGTTCTTTCAAAACAGCAGAAAACATGTAGGGGCGAACAGTGTTCGCCCGCAAAATGCTATTTATTATAAAGCTTTGAAGCTAATTTAAGCCTTTTTTTCCCTCGAGCGCTTGTACCACCAATACCTTTCAAACCGTCTTTTAAATCTTCTGCAATTTCATTTATGGATATAAATCGAGTATCAGAAGTTAAAGCAACTTTTTCAGCTACAACTAAAGGATCGATAAAATCAATTAAAATTCTACCTGGAGAAGAAGCAAAGTTGGCACCAGAAGCCATCAATGCTTCAAAAAAGCTCTGGCAGGCACCTGCAAAAATGACTAATTCGCCATTTTTTCCTATCCATTTTCTAGCTTCCTGAACAGTTTTTATAAAATACCTAGAATTTCTATAATTATAAATATCATTGTAATTACTTCCGTTTTTAATCATAGAGTCATGGCCAGTGATTACTAAAATATCAGGTTCATACTTTTCTAACAGTCCATAAACATAATAGGCTTGCTTATTTTCTGGAATATTTCTAACAATTGCATCTAATCCTAGTTGCTTATAATATTTTTGTGATTTTTCTGCATATTTTTTATCCCCATCTAAATGCAAAATTCTACCAGTGTAATAGGTATCATTTTTATAAAAAACACGCGGAGAATTCATCTTTTTTAGCCACTGATTAACGCGTTTTTCAATTTTTTTATCAAAATTTTTTATACTATTTCTTACTTC
Source organism: Bacillota bacterium (assembly GCA_963930325.1). Classification (GTDB taxonomy): domain Bacteria; phylum Bacillota; class Clostridia; order TANB77; family CAG-508; genus CALXJM01. Next base: position 3,071 of record CAWVME010000008.1, read on the forward strand.
TTGCTTTTCAATTAACTCGAGGTCTTCAATTGGTGCATCTGCTTCAATGCGAATAGTAAGTCCTTTTAAAATAGCAAATTTATTTCCATTGGGAGTGCGAATAATTTTTTTTATGACGAATAAAATATCTTTTCCATAGGAAATTCTTCCTACTACATCACCTTTTTTAAAGTTCAAATTTATCACCTCTTATGCCTACTATATCGTATGTCGAACTTTGTAAAAACGTGATACGTTTGTTATATAATAAGAACAATAGCGGTTTTTCAGCATTTTATAAATTCTTATCTCATGTGTTATTACTGGCGAGAATTTTTTTGTTGTATAAGAAAAATTGATTTTTTCTATATAATAAAAAAGCGAAACAGAGTTCCGCTTTTGCATAGAATGAAAGATATAAAGATATTTAGCATGCTTTATTTTTTCGACTATATTTTAATTTTGTTGCCATTCCGCCTCTTATGTGCCTTTCTGCCTTATTTTCATTAAGAATTTCTCTTACTTCTATAGCTAAAGCTTGGTTAATATGAATTAAGCGTTCACTAACATCTTTATGTACCGTACTCTTACTAATTCCAAATTTGGCAGCAGCTCCTCTTACAGTATCTCCAGTATCTATTATATAATGTGCTAGGTTTATTGCACGTTCTTCTATTGATACACCTTTCACTAAAAAGCCCCCTTTAAATACGACATTTGCTACATTTTATTCGGGGTAAGGTTGTATTAGAACGTATTTTTACTTATGAATAAGTACAAGCTTAAAAGTAACATTTAATAATAGAGAGGCCCATATTTTAGGGCCTCTTTTTCTAATAAGGCTTTTGCTTGCGAGCTTTTACTTTTTGCTAAACTTTTTTTCTAAGAATTTTCCGATTGGAATTCCGAATACAATAACTACGAATGAATTTACCCAAAATGTAGATACACTACTGTGTAGTATTGCAACATAAGGAAGCCCAACCCATGCAGAGGAGATGAATGGCTTTATTCCTATAAGCAAGATAGCATTAATAACTAAAATTAAAATAATTTGTGCTAATAATGCAACTATCCGCTTATTGATTCTTCTGGTGTAGCTAAATGTTAGCCCTATAAGCAATCCAATAAAGGTTGAAGAAATCAACCATCCAAGATCGCTGATTACACCAAAAACCATCTGGTCTGAAAGGAAGGTTCCAAAAGCACCTATCATGGCTCCTGCAACAGGACCGTACAAATATGCAAAGACAGTCAAAACTATGTAGGCCCAATTAGGGTGTGGTGCTATGCTGTAAACGGGAGCCGATGTTGCAAATCCTACGAGACCAAAAAGAATACACCCAAGTCCATAAAGAAAAATCTTTTTCACAGTAAAGGTTGCCTTATTCATGTTGTCTACCTCCTTCATGATGTTTTAAAAGCCTTATTAGAAATTAAATAATTTATATAATTATATTATACCTCCTCATCTGAGTTATGTCAACTCAACAGCTTGTTACTAATGTATACAACAATTTTTCTAATTATGCTTTTTTAGTATTTGAAGTAATGAAATATAAAAAACAGCTGTAACATAAATGTAATGCTTTTGTAACATAAATGTAACATTCAAAAAAGAAAAACGTAAAAGCTATGTAGGAGTAAGCTTACACAAGGAAGACACGAATTTTCGTTTTTTGACATTTTTTTATTTTTATGATAACATAAACACATCTTAAATAGAGGAGTTGATGATTGCATGATTTACCAAAATGACATCGTAAACTTGAAAACAAATATCGAACAAAAGATAGGACAAAAGATAATTGTGAAAGGTTCTTTAGGAAGAAGCAAGCCTTTCGAGAAAGAAGCTACAATAGAAAAAATTTATCCCAATATTTTTGTAGTAAAATATGAAGAAAATAATAGAAGTGATACATATACATATAAGGATATATTAACAAGAAATGTAGAAGTACAGGTATATGATGGAGAAAATTATAATCCATTAATTCCTCCAGCAACCACAACGGAAAGAAAAAGAAAAATTATATAATGTTTAACAAAAAAATTCCTAAGCTTAGGAATTTTTTTTTATGCTTTTCATATACATGTAATAGTTTAAAATTAAGGAGGGATTAATTATGTTATTAGAAACCACAAAAGAGGATATTTGCGTAAATCAATTAATTGGCCGTAAAACACAAATGCTTATGTGTGAAGAAGATATTATTATTCCAGATGTTAAGCCAGATATTGTAAGTTCATTAAATACAAGTGGAAACATATGTGTTTATAAAAAAGAAATTTCAGATGGTAAGATGCGATTTGACGGAAGCATTTTAATATACATAATGTATTTGGCAGATAGCAATGAAGGAGTGGTAAGGGGGTTAAATGCAACATTAGATTTTAGTGAAATAGTTGAATTTCCGGGACTAAGAGAAGGTATGAACGTAGAGGATGAGTTTGTATTAAAAAATATTGATTGTAAAGTCTTAAATGGCAGAAAAATTAATATAAGTGCTACAGTTGAACTTAGTGCTAGTGCATATTTTAACGAAACTACTTCAATGGTAAAAGACATAAATAATATAGGGGATGTTCAAGTATTGAGCAAGAATTTGGAACTAAATTCACTATTAGGTATAGGAAACACTAAAGCATATGCAAAAGAAACTATTATGATAGACAACATAGACAATTTGGCAGAAATCTTAAGTGTTCATACGAGGCTAAGAGACAAAGACATAAAACCAAGTTATAATAAAATACTTGCCAAAGCAGATTTTGAAGTTAGAATTATGTATTTGACAGAAGATAATAGAATTAATAGTGTTAGTAGTAAAATTCCAGTTATGGGATTTATTGATGTGCAAGATGTAAGTGATACAAGTATTTGCAATGTAAGGTATAAATTAAAAAATATGATTGTAAAGCCGAATTCAACAGAAGAACATTCTATTTATGTAGAAGCTGAATTAGAGCTAATTTGCAATGTGTATGAAAGTAAAGAACTAAATATTATTCAAGACATGTATAGCCCAAGCAAAGAAATAGAGTTTACACAAAAAAACATGGAAACTAATATTATAAAAAATAATAAGGTAGAAATATGTTGCATAAAGGAAGATTTATCTATTCCAGAAATAGGAGATAACAAAGTATACGATGTAGATGTGAACCCGGTAATATTAAATCAAAAATGTATGGATAATAAAATTGCATATGAAGGCGAGGTAAAACTTAAATTTGTTTTTCAGTCGAACAATGTAAGTGGAATTGATATAAAAAATACAAGTGTACCATTTAATTTTGAAATAGAAGCACAAGGTGTAGTGCAGAGTGATATGTTAGAAACAGAAATAGAAATAAAAAGAGATGACTTTGTTATTAATGCAGGGAATGTAAATACAAACATAGAATTAGAGTTTCATACATCAGTACTAAAAAGTGAAAGAATACATCTTCTAGAAGAAATTAATGTAAATGATTTACCAGAACAGGAAAATTATAGTATGGTAGTATATTTTGTGAAACCATCAGATAGTTTGTGGAAGATAGCAAAAAGGTTTAAAAGTACAATAGAAGATATTGCAAGAGTAAATGAAATTAGCGATATTAACAAAATAGAAGTTGGACAGCAGCTTTTCATACCAAGGTATTTCGGTGTGAAAGTAGGATAAATAGTGGACAAAATTTATTCAAGGAAAAGATGGTTTTTGCCTAAAAAATGGGAATTCAAAGTAAATAAGCGAGCCCAAAATTTAGGAAAAGTAATAGCTGTTTTGACAATTGCTTTTACAGTTGTTTTTTACCTAATTCGAGGAATTAACCCTATGTTTAATAAATTGGCAAGTGAGAGGGCAAGAAGTATTGCAACAGAAATTGTAAACATAGAAACAAGCAAAGTTTTGCAAGATGTTCCTTACGAAGATTTAGTGAAAATTGAAAAGGATAGTAATGGCAATATACAAATGATAAGAGTAGATGTAATTAAAGTTAATATTCTAGCATCGGATATGACTTATAATATACAAATAGAACTTAATAAAAAGACAGAAGATAAAATAGTTATTCCATTTGGAAGCATTTTTGGAAATAAATACTTAGCTGGATTTGGACCTAATATTTATATAAAAATTAATCCAGTGGGTAGTATAGATACAAGTTTTATGTCAGCGTTTGAAGAAGCGGGAATTAACCAAACAATTCATCGACTGTATTTAAATATTATTTGTAAAGTTAGTATTGTAACACCATATGATATTATAGAAACAGAAATTGAAAATCAAGTGCTTATGGGAGAATCTGTTATTGTTGGAAATATACCGGAAACTTATTTGAATTTGGAAGGCTTAAATAACAATAATTGACAAAAAATAAAAAGAGTGCTACAATAAAAATACAATATAAAGCAAGGAGGAAAGGACCACATGCAACCAGCAGCACTTGCAGTTACAATTATTGCTATCTTAATTGGTGGCAATGAACTCATTTCTCGGTTATGTCTGGGAAATAAGAAATGCATTTTTTGCATAGGATGCAGAAATTGCGCCAATTGCACTTTTTGCTTTTTCTGCAAAGATTGCGAAGAGAGCATTAAATGCACAAGGTGTAAAGAATTAATTGAATGCAAAGGGTGCAGAGAATGCAATTCATGCTTTTTTTGCATAAACTGCATAGGACTCGAAGATGGGGAATGGAATACAGACTGTAACAACTTGAGTTTCTAACAGAAAAAAGTGTGCTTAGCATATGAATGCCGAGCACACTTTTTATTAATTGTATAAGAAAAAATCATTATTTTATCTCTTACTAAATTGTGGAGCTTTTCTAGCTTTTTTAAGACCGTATTTTTTTCTTTCTTTCATTCTTGGATCTCTTGTTAAAAATCCATTTTGTTTTAATACTAATCTGTATTCTCCATTTGCTTTTAGTAAAGCTCTAGAAATACCATGGCGAATCGCACCAGCTTGACCTGTAAATCCACCACCACCAACTTTACAAATAACATCATATTTAGCAAGTGTATTTGTTGTTGTTAATGGCTGTTTTACTATAAATTTCAAAGTTTCTGTTCCAAAATATTCATCTAAAGGTTTTCCATTAATAACAATATTTCCATTTCCTTCTAATAGTCTTACTCTTGCAATTGCTTTTTTTCTTCTACCTGTGCCTGAAAATACAATTTTATCTGATTTTGCTAATTTTGCCATTTTTATTTTACCTCCCATATTTCTGGTTTTTGTGCTTGATTTTCATGTTCACTGCCTGCATAGATTCTTACTTTTTTTAACATTTGTCTACCTAAAGAATTATGAGGAAGCATTCCTTTAATTGCATGCATCATTGCTTCTTCTGGTTTTTGACTAAGCATTACTCTTGCGGTTGTTTCTTTTAATCCGCCAATATAATTAGAATGATGTCTGTAAATTTTTTGATCTAATTTTTTTCCTGTTAAAACAACATCTTTGCAGTTTAAAATAATTACATGATCACCAGTATCTATGTTAGGTGTGTAAGTTGGTTTATGTTTCCCTCTTAATAATTTAGCAGCTTCTGTTGCAACTCTACCTAAAGGTTTATTAGCTGCATCAATAATATACCATTTTCTTTCGATTTCGCTTTTTTTAGCGCTATATGTAGTATTGTTCATGGTAAAAATTATCCTCCATTCATAATTTTAAAAATTTTCTGATATTTTGATTTGCCTTATTATAAACCACCGGGGAGAAGCTTATAATAAAATACAATCATTAACGCTATTTATTCTAATACAAAACATAAAAAAAGTCAAGAAAAATATGGAAAAGTATTGACTTTTTTGAAAAAATGAGTTAATATAAGGAAGATTAAAGAAGAAGCTATTCACTTCTCACCTTACTTTTTCTGTAGAGTAATGGTTATAATAAAATTAGATATAATAATTTTATGGACGTGAATTGGCTTTTTGAGAGTCAATTTTTTTTATGGAGGTGTTTTATATAAAACAAGAATTGCTAATCAATGGGCAGATAAAAGAGAAAGAGGTACAAGTTATTGACGAAAATGAACAGAGATTGGGAGTACTTAGTATACAAGAAGCTTTAGAAATAGCTGAAGAAAGAAAGCTAGACCTAGCTATGGTCGCACCAGGAGCAAAACCACCTGTTTGTAAATTAATGAATTATGGAAAATATAAGTTTAACCAAGCTAAAAAAGAAAAAGAGGCTAGGAAAAACCAAAAAACATTTGATGTGAAGGAAATAAGAGTAACTCCTAATATAGAAGAACATGATTTTGGATTTAAAGCTAAAAATGCAAGAAAATTTTTAAATGATGGTGACAAGGTAAAAATTACAGTTCGCTTCAGAGGAAGAGAACTAAACTATGTAAAAATTGGAGAATCTATATTAAATAAATTTATAGAAGATTTATCTGACATTGCAATAGTAGAAAAAAAGCCTCTTTTAGAAGGAAAAAATATGTTTATAATATTAGCTAAAAAATAATTAAATTATATTTAATTGTTTGACAAATAAATAAAAAATAGGAGGAGGAAAATTATGCCAAAATTAAAAACAAATAAAGCTGCTAAAAAAAGATATTCTTATACAGCTACAGGAAAAGTAAAAAGAACTAAATCAAATAGAAGACATCTTCTAGCAAATAAAACTAAAAGACAAAAAACAACAGGTAGAGTGCAAGATGCTTATGCAGATAAAACATGCGAAGCAGGAATTAAAAAACTATTACCATATGGTAATTAATAATGAAGATTAGGATATATAAAAGAAAGGGTGAAGAATATGGCAAGAGTAAAAACAGCGAGAACTACAAGAGCAAGACATAAAAAAGTATTAAAACAAGCAAAAGGATATTATGGAGCAAAAAGCGTTCGTTATAGAATGGCAAATCAAGCTGTAATGAAATCTGGTATATATGCATATGCTGGAAGAAAAGATAAAAAAAGTAATTTTAGAAAATTATGGATTACAAGGATTAATGCTGCTGCAAGACAGAATGGAACAACTTATAGCAAATTAATAGCAGGGCTAAAAAAAGCTAATATTGTTATTAATAGAAAAATGCTTTCAGAAATTGCAATTACAGATCCAAAAGCTTTTACAGAACTAGCAGAAATTGCTAAAAAGCATAGATGAAAAATTTAAAAATAAGGGAAAACTATCATGAGTTAGTTTTTCCTTATTTTTTGTGGTATAGGGAAAAGCAATTTTTTCTATACCACAAAAAATTATGTAGATAACTATTATTTGCATTTTGCTATTACCATTTAATAAGTATTGCTAAAATAATAATATTCATATATAATTAAAAAGCAAGAAATTAAAAATAGTAATATGGGAGAGATGGAATGAACAGAACAAAGAGAAAAATCTTTGAAGCTTCTATGAAGTTATTCGCAGAAAAAGGATATGACTCTACTAGTGTAGAAGAAATAACTGCTACAGTGGGGGTTGCAAAAGGAACTTTATATTATCATTTTTCAAGTAAAGAAGAAATTTTTAATTTTTTAGTAGAAGAGGGGATGAAATTGCTACAAAATAGCATCGAAATAAAAACTTCTACAAAAACAAATTCTATCGATAAATTAAAAGCTGTTATTTTGATTGAACTGAAGGTACTAAAAAAATATGAGAATATAATTTCTATTATTCTAAGCCAAATATGGGGAAATGAACCAAGACATAAAGTATGCAAAGAATTGGTGGGACGATACATTGAGGTAGTTAAGGATATTGTAAAAGAAGGGATGGAGAAAGGAGAAATTATAGAAGGAGACCCTGAAATAATTGCTTCTCGGAATTTTTGCTATTACTTGTTCTAGTTATATTTATAAAGTGAAAATGAAAAAAGAAGTAGATATCCCATCTTTATATAAAGAATTTGAAAAGATATTGTTGAGTGGAATTATTAAGTAATAGCAAATAGAGGTTTTTGAGTGTTAATCTCAAAAACCTCTATTTGTTATTGTATAGGAAAAATCAGCATATATCTTAATCTGATATGAATTTTTCCTATTATTGTTTTTTCATTTTAGGCTTACTAACTAAAGATGCAATGTATCCGAAGAAAATCGCCGCGGCAATACCACCAGATGCAGCTTTAGTGCCACCGATAAAAGCACCTAAGATGCCAGATTTTCCGACTTCTTCAATGGCACCTTTTACTAGAGCATTACCAAAACCGGTAAGAGGAACTGTAGCACCGCAACCAGCAAAATCGATTAACTTTTGATAAATTCCAAGCCCACCTAAAATTGCACCTATAGTAACAAAAATAACTAAAATTCTGGCTGGAGTAAGCTTGGTTTTGTCAATAAGAATTTGACCAATAATGCAAATGAGACCTCCAACAATAAAGCATTTAAGCATTAGGAACCAGTCTATATTTTGGAAAAAATCCATTTATGATTCACCTCCTAATTATATTTCAATTGATACTGCGTGCGCAATTCCGGGAATAGATTCACCTTGTTGAGAACTTGTAGAATTCATGAGAGCACCCGTAGCCATTAAAAGAACTTTTTTTAATTTTTTTTCTTTTAGCATTTTATATACATATCCAGAAAATACAGTACCACAGCAAGCGCAACCTGAACCACCAGAGTGAGTATCTTGAGAATCTTTATCGAAAATCATAACACCACAATCATTATAATTTGATTTGATATTATATCCTTTTGTTTGAGATAGCTCAATTAAAATCTCTTTTCCTACATAACCTAAATCTCCGGTTAAAATAGCATCATAATAACTAGGATTTCGACCAGTATCTTTGAAGTGAGTAAGCAAGGTATCTAAAGCTGCTGGGGCCATGGCGGCTCCCATATTATTACCGTCTTTAATTCCCATGTCTACGATTTTTCCGACTGTAGTATGAGTAATAAAAGGACCCTCACCAGATTTAGAAAGAATGGCTGCTCCAGAGCCTGTAACAGTCCACTGTGAACTTTGCGGTCTTTGGTTTCCAAGTTCCAAAGGAAAACGGAATTGCTTTTCTGCACTACAAAAATGACTAGAAGTGCAACAAAGAACATGTTCTGCAGCATTGGATTCTATAAAAACAGAACCTAAACTTAATCCTTCTACGAATGTAGAACAAGCACCAAAAATTCCATAAAAAGGTACATTTAGTTCTCGAAGACCAAAACTAGAAGAAATACATTGGTTTAATAAGTCTCCGGCAAAGCAAAAGTCTATTTTATCTTGTGAAATATTCGACTTAGCAATAGCGGTATTTACGGTTTCTTTTATAATCTTACTTTCTGCTTTTTCCCAGCTACTTTCTCCCCAAAATTCATCTTCTAAGCATTGATCAAAATATTTTGCAAGAGGACCGTCGGATTCTTTTGGACCAACAATGCAAGCTGTATTTAAAATGTTTACAGGATTTTCAAATTTAATAGTTTGTTTTCCTATTTTTTTCATAAAAACCTCCATATTAAAATTTATACAAGTGTAATTGATTGAGTATTAAAAATTAAATAAAGTATACCTACTAAAATAGAGGTAGAAATACCGTAAACAAGAACAGGACCTGCTACTGTAAACATTTTTGCTCCAACGCCCATAACATATCCTTCGGATTTATATTCAATGGAAGGAGAGACAATTGAGTTGGCAAAACCTGTAATAGGAACTAGAGAACCTGCTCCAGCAAATTTCCCAATTTTGTTAAATATATTTAAGGCCGTTAAAAGAGCACTTAGAAATATAAGTGAGATAGAAACAACTGTATTAGACATTTGCGTTTCTAATCCACGGTATTTGCAATATTCAAATATTATTTGACCTATAGAACAAATCAATCCGCCGACCCAAAAAGCATTAAAACAATTTTTGAAAATGGGTGAATTTGGCGATTTTTGTTCAACATAATTTTGATAATCTTTTTTTGTTTCAATTGGTTTCATAGATACCTCCAATAATTGGTTTGTTTTTAGGATTTCCCAAAAAAAAGAAAATATGCAAAAGAATATTACAAAAATATTACAATTGTATTACGATTGTGTTAAATATATTGACTTTTAAATAAAAAAATATAAAATAAAAGTATATATAGTGAGTTTATTTTACAGAAAACTACCACATATAACAGCTGATGCAAAAATAGGATAAAGTTCCATATATTTTTGATTGAATAAAGCTGAAAATAAGAATATACATTTAACAAAGGAGAATACCATGCCAACTTGCTTAGGTTTATATGTTGAAAAAAATTTAATTAAATATGCAAAGGTTTCAAAAGAACGTGAAGCAACCAAAGTAGAGGCATTTGGGGTAAAATTTTACGATAAATTAGGAGAAGCGATAGATCAAATCGTTAGTGAAACTTATAGTTATAAAATTCCGATTAGTATCAATCTTTCAGACGAAATGTATAATTACTTTGAAATGTTTAGTATGCTTAATGACAAAGATATGAAAAAAGCGATTCAAACGGAATTTGATCTTTTGTGTGATGAAAAAAAATTTAACAAAAATGCGATTGAATCACGTTATGTTTTGACGAATGATTTAGATGATAGAGATAAAACAAAAGTTTTACATGTTTCAATTAATAAAACGGAATTGGCAAGAAAGTCACAAGAATTAGATGGTTATAAGTTAACAACAATTACTGCATTGCCATTAGACATGCCAAACTTACTTGACTTAACGCCAAATGAAAATGCCGTTATTATTAATATGGAAGAACGAACTGCAATAACGACCATTACTAATGGACAAATTAACCGAATAGATACTATTGAACAAGGCTCAAAAGATATATTAGATAATATAAACAAAAAAGAGAATTCTTATGCAAAAGCTTATGAAATATGCAAAAATACTACGATTTATACAACTGATGGGCTACAGGAAAATGCCAGTGAATATCTAGAAGAGATCATGCCAACTATTTATACAATTGTAACAGAAGCAAAAAAAATTATAGAAGAAAATCAAATTGCAGTAGAAAAAATTTATATTACTGGAACATTAGCAGTAATTAATAATATTGATTTATATTTTCAAGAATATTTTTTAAATCAAACATGTGAGATATTAAAACCATATTTCTTGCCAAATACATTAGCAGCAGTTAACATTAAAGAATATATGGAAGTAAATTCGGCAATTGCTTTGGCTCTTCAAGGATTGGGCGAAGGACCAAAACAAACTAACTTCAAAAGTGCAAAACTATCAGAGAATTTTGGAAAAGGCAAGAGAAAAAGAGGCAACGAAAAAATAAATTTAAAAGAAATGATAAAAAAAGGTCTTTCAGGAGCACTAGATCCTACTGAGTTTTGGCTATTAAGGGTATGTGGTGGACTTTTACTAGTTATACTTATTTATGGAATTAGTAGTTCTATACTTGCTAATCAAATTGAAGCCAAGTATGAAGAAGCAGAAAGCACTTATAAAGCGACACAGAGCGAGATAACTACTGTAGAATCAGATATTGACAGAGTAAAAAAATTAACTAGCAACTACGATAAATTAAAACAAAATTTAATTGATTTAAATGAAAAATTAGCTGAAAGATTCAGAACTAAAAATGCTATACCAAACTTACTAAACAAAGTAATGTTTGCTATACCAAATGGGGTACAAATTACATCTATTGAAAATACAACAGATAAACATATCGTAATAACAGCTCAATCGGAAAAATATGAGCAATTAGGACTTTTCATAGGGACAATAAAGCAATCTACAATTTTAACAAATGTAACATCGGATAGTGGAATAAAACAAGATTCCTTAGTAAAAGTTACGATAGAAGGAGATTTACCATGAAAAAAATATTAATGGGAATTTTAATAGCCTTTTTATTGCTAATTACATTTTTCATGCTAACAGGTAGAGTGAAAATTGGGGAATGGAAAATATTAGGAATAGAAGATATTAAAAATGAAAATGAAAAATTAGATAGCAAGATAGAAGACATCTCTAAACTAACGAGTGTAACTTATCCGCAAAAATATAAAGAGCTAGAAAGCGCACAAAAAAGTTTGCTCCAATCAAAACAAGATTATGAAGATAAACTTGCTTATAGTACAGAAAGTGAAATAGAAAGTGCAAACCGATTAGAAAACTATAACATAGAGTTTTTATGGAACAAAATTGGAACATATGCTACTAAACAAGGAATAGGACTTAAATTAGAAATACAAAATGGTAGCTCTCAAGATTTAAAGAATATAGTTTTTTCAGCAACAGGCAAATACATTCCAATTACTGACTTTATTTATAGTATAGAAGATGATGATGAATTAGGATTTTCTATAGAAAACTTTAAATTAGTACCAAACACAGAGGATGGCTCAGTGCTTCTAGCAACTTTTAAGGTAACAGATATTGCAATTAATATAAAAGAATTAACAACAACTGCAACACAAGATACAACTGCAACAGAAAATGGGACAAATACCACGACAACTAATACGAGCAATAGTACAAGTAACAATACAACAAATAGCATGAGTAATAATACTGTAAATAATACAACAAATAGCACAAGCAATAATACTGTAAATAATACAACAAATAATACAAGCAGATAAAATTATGGGAAAGGAAAAGTAAAAATGAAAACTGTTATAAAAGAAGCCTTTATAATGATTTTATTGTTAATTGTTTTACTATTAGTTTTTGGAATTGTATTTTATGATTATATTCCAACTGGTAAAGTAATTCCAAATAAAATTGAATACAAAATACCAGATGAAATTGCAAGAGAATTGGAAGAATTCGATATAGAAGAAAATTCTCCAACAAATATAGTATATGAAATAACCGCAACTGACTTAACAGATTATGAAAAAGGAAAAATAAATCCTTTTGCAGCAACAGCATCAAATAATGTTACAAATAACAATACTACTAATAATACAAATTCGAACAGTACATCCACAAACTCGAACAATTCAGGGTCAAGTTCAGATGTACCAACAGGAAACTTTTTCAACACAGGTTCAACAAAATAATTTTGGTTATATTTAATATAATTAAATATATACAATATTTCAAAAGAAAAGGAGGAATTTTTTATGTTTAAATCAGAGAAAGGTATTACATTAGTAGCATTAGTTATTACAATTATTGTGCTATTAATATTAGCAGGTATAACATTAATGCTTGCTTTAGATGATAATGGAATACTAGGACAAGCTGAAAACGCTAGAATGGTACAAATCGAAGCTGATACAAAAGAAACTATGGAATTAGCAATTTTGGCAGCTAAAACAGAAATGGCAGCAAAAGTTGCTTCTAATGGTTCAACAACATTTGAAGCAGATGACGTAGTAGCTATGCTAGAAGCTTCTTTACCATCAAGTGGCTATGATGTAACTGCTCCAGCAGACGGTAATCCAGGGGAAATAGTATATTCTGGACAAAACTATAAAGGAGCTACAGACCAAGCTACAGCAGAACTAACATATACATGGACACTTACAACAACTGGACAAACAATTCAAAATGGAACATACTCAACAAATGCAACAAATTCACCTATGTATGTAGCACCACCACCACCATCAGGAACATAGAATAAGGAGGAATTTTTCATGTTTAAATCAGAAAAAGGTATTACATTAGTAGCATTAGTTATTACAATAATAGTGCTATTAATATTAGCAGGTATAACATTAATGCTTGCTTTAGACGATAATGGAATACTAGGACAAGCTGAAAATGCTAGAATGGTACAAATTGAAGCCGATACAAAAGAAACTATTGAATTAGCGATTTTAGCAGCTAAAACAGAAATGGCAGCTAAAACAGCTTCTGTTGGAACAACAACATTTACACCAGCAGAAGTAAAAACAATGCTAGAAGCATCATTACCAAAGAAAAGTGATGACACTAGCGACTATGAAGTAACTGCACCAGCAGCTGTTGGCGGATCAGGATCAATAGTGTATTCTGGACAAAACTATAAAGGAGCTACAGACCAAGCTGATGCGCAATTGACATATACATTTACACTTTCTGCAACTGGGCAAACAATTTCAAATGGAACATATACAACAAATGCAACAAATTCACCTATGTATGTAGCAGGAACATAAGATTGAAAATCTAAAAAACAACTATAAGGCATATACAAAAGTGTATATGCCTCTCTTAATATAAAATGTGATATTTTGTATTAAGAGAGGTATATAAGCTAAAAAGGGAGGAAAGTTGGTATTAAACTAACAAAAGAAAAATGGAGATAATATTATATGGAATAATATTTATTATAGGAATTCTAATTGGAAGTTTTTGCACGCTTGCTGTATATAGAATTCCACTTGGAAAAGATATTACTCATGAACGTTCATTCTGCCCTAATTGCAATCATAGATTAGAATTTTGGGATTTAATTCCAATCGTAAGCTATTTAGCATTAGGAGGAAAATGCAGGTATTGTAAAGAAAAAATAAGAATACGCTATTTACTATTAGAAATTGCTTCTGGAATCATATTTTTATTACTTGCACTTTCTATGAATATTCATTTAGAAAATATATTAATAAATGCAGAAGAAACTATACATGGAATAGTTCTATTGGGATTTGGAATTTTATATTTTACTACCTTGATACTTATTGCAGGAATTGACAAAGAGAGAACTGAAATAGCGAAACCAGTATTACTATTTGGACTTATTATTTTAGGAGCATATATTTTATATCTATATATGGTTAAAAATATTCCTGTATATAAATACATGATATATCTTATTTTTATGCTTATAATTATTTTATTAGATATCTGTCTAATGAAGAAAAAGAAGAAAGAAAATTATACAATATCTATTTTACTATTATGGATTTATATGCTAGCTTTTACGAATACGGATGTAATGCTATTTACGATTATTGCTACATTGATCTTTATTGCAATACATTCTATAGCACATAAACTAGAAACAAAAGGAAAAGAAAATATTAAAGTTCCAATTGGATTTTATATGGTAATTAGTAATATATTTTTTACTATTCTAGCTAATTTTTTAGCTAGATAAAGAAAATGAGGTTTTCTTTTGATATTTAAACATTACTTGTTTTTAAAAATTCATGTTAATGTTAAGGTTCGTAATACTTTATAAAATAACTATACAAAGGGGAGACAGTATGCAGAAAAAATTTAAAAATTTGAAAAATAATGAACAGGGTTTTTCGGGAGTAGATTTAGTAGTAGCAATGGCTGTAATTGTTATATTTGTACCACTAATTTCAACATTGTTTGTTAACATTTATATGAACTGGATGACAACTAAAAGAAATGCACAGGCGAATGCATATGCTACGCAAATTATAGAGACAGTAGAAGGCATGTACTATGATGAAGTAACACAAGAAGCATTAGATAAGGTTGTTACAGACTTAAATATTCCATCAGGATATCAGGTAGAAGCTACTATAACAAACTATAATGAAGAAGATACTAACAAAGAAGATTTAGTAAAAACAGTAACGATTTCTATTAGTTATAATGTAGACAAACAGCTTGATAATGTTACAATGCAAACAGTGAAGTCAAAAGAGATATTGATTACCCCGAACACACCACAATTATCGCAAGGAATGGTACCAGTAAAATATATTTCTACAGGATTAGATAGTGGATATTGGCAAATTACTTCTGAAAACGATAGCCAGTGGTATAGTTATGAAAACAAACGTTGGGCAAATGTAATGCTATTAGATTCACTAGAGGTGGAGAACATTGATGATACAACAGCAGTGCCAGTAGAAAACCTTGTAGGAAGAAAAGTAATAACACCGGGAAGCATGTTTATATGGATTCCGAGATATGCTTATAGAATTACTTATTATGGAGATGAAGAAGGATTAAAAAATAAAGATGAAAGTAAAATAACAGGATATTCGAATAAAAATGGAATTGTCAATGCTGATGGAACTACAGTAAATAGCGATGCAAAAACAGTTTATGCAGATATTGATATTAAATTTTTATATAGCAATACAAATAATTATATTGATTCGGATAAAATATATGATATTGCACAAACAGATTATATTATTCACCCTGCTTTTCAAGACGGTACAAATAATAATTTTCAAAATGGAGAGTGGGATAAAGAAATTACAGGCATTTGGGTATCTAAATATGAAGCTGGATATGCGGGAGGAAATAATTATATTCCTGTCCAAGAAACGAGTTATACTTATACAGGAAACTACAATGGAGTACAAAACTTTTATGGAAATATCACAGCAGGAAGTACTACTATGAAATTTCCAGTATTTACTCCAGAAACATTGGCATATAATAATATATCTGTAGGAGACATGTATACATTAGCAAAAAGCCTAAATGAAGAGAATAATCCATATGGTATTACTGCAAGTACAGATAGCCATTTGCTAAAAAATAGTGAATGGGGAGCAGTAAGTTATTTAGCACATAGTAAATATGGAAGAGATACTGAAAAAATAAGCTATAATAATATATGTATAGATAGCACAATATCTTATGCTGTTACTGGATATGCAGGAGAAAATACTGATAGTATGGTAAATCGAGTGAGCTTAGAAAAACTAAAAACAGGAGATACTGGCTCATATGTATGGAAAACAAATAGGGGAATGCTTGCTAGTACAACTGGGAATGTATATGGAATTTTTGATTTAAGTGGTGCTTCATGGGAAATGGTGTCGGCTTATATACAAGATGGAGATATAAGCTATGGAAATGCTTTAGCTGAAACGTCTCAGAGCAGTAAATATGTAACAATTTATGGATTAAATGAAACGAAAATAGGAGATGCAACTAGAGAAACTAGCAGAATACAAGGACAGAGCTATGTGCTTGGAACTACTGGACAAGCTTTTGTGTGCAGAGGAGGATCTATTGATTCATTACGAGGAGAAAGCGGAATTTTTTGCATATCTTCTCAAAACGGAGCAGCTAGTTATAAAAATAGTTTTCGTGTAACATTAATTGTAAGATAAAAAAAGTTGGTAATTTTATGCAATTTGTAGAAAAATATATAAAAAAATAAATTTATGGTGTATAATTATACTATAACTAATACAAATGGAATTAACAAAGGAGGAAAGCTATATGGCAATTGAAACAAGAAGAAGTGTACCAATAGGTATAGAACTTGTAAGAAGAGGAATTGTAACAGAAGGCGATATAGAAAAAGCAATCGAATATCAAAAGACAAATTCGAAAAAGAAAATAGGAGACATTTTACATATACTAAATTTATGTGATGATACAAAATTGATTAATGCCATAGGAGAGATTTTGGGCGAAAGAGCGATTTTATTAACACAAGATGATATTACAATTAATGCATCAGAGTATATCTCTAGAGATGTTATGAGACAAAACATGGCAATTCCATTTGATATAACAAATGGAGGAAGGATAAAAGTATGCTTTGCAGATACTACTAACCGAAAAACTATGGAAACAATACGTTTACTGTTATTAAACCGTGGATTAGTTATGGAACGCTACATTACTTTTGAAAGTAATATAGAAGAATTACTAGAAAAAATGGAAGGACAAGTAACAGAAAGAATTACAGCAACAAGAGATATAACAGAATTTGTAGATGCTGTTATAAAAACCGCCATGAATAAGAGAGCTAGTGATATTCATATTGAACCAGAAGAAGATGAAGTACGAATTCGTTATAGAATTGATGGAGAACTTATAACAGTGGCTAATGCAGAAAAAGAGAAGCAAGCACAGATTATAGGAAGATTAAAAGCTATTTCTAATATGCATCAAGAAAAACAAGAACCACAAGATGGTAGAATATTAATGTATCCAAACTATAATATACGTGTATCTTCACAAAAAAATGTATATGGTGAAAAATTTGTTTTGAGGTTACTCAAAAAAAATTCGGATGTTAGAGGATTACAAGATTTGGGATTTACTGCAGATGAGCATTTAATTAAAAAATATTTTAACAAAAGAAATAGTGTAGCTATTATTGCAGCACCTACTGGAGAAGGAAAAACAACTACTCTTTATAGTATTATTAATTATTTAAACAGACCAGAAATAAATATTACTACTATTGAAGATCCGGTGGAAATACGTATACCAGGATTAAATCAAATAGAAATAGATTCTAAAACTGGATTTTCTCAATCATTAAGAACTGTATTAAGACAAGATCCAGATGTTATTTTGGTAGGTGAAATTCGTGACGAAGAGACCGCAGAAATTGCAATGCAAGCAGGGCAGACTGGACATTATGTGTTGTCTACAATACATACAATTGACGCTGTAGAAGTTATTACAAGATTAAGAAAAATGAATGTATCTGATTATGATATAGCTAGTATTTTGGCTACTTCTGTATCTCAGAGACTAGTCAGAAAAATTTGTAAAAAATGTGCTAAAAAGAGAGAGTTTACAGAACAAGAAAAAGAGGCTATATACAATATATCAAAACAGTATGGAATGGAAATCAATTTAGATGGAGCTTATACATATGATGCTGTTGGATGCAAAGAATGTAATGGAAGCGGATATTATGATAGAATAGGACTTTTTGAAGTATTATCTTTAGATGAAGACTTAAAAGATTTAATCATTAAAGGAGCTTCTAGTATAGAAATTCGAAGGATGGCTACACAAAAAGGCTATAGACCACTAGTTGTAGATGGAATTAATAAAGTAATACAAGGACTTACTACACTAGAAGAACTTAATAAAAAACTAGCCATTTTCTAATAAATTATAATAAGAGGAGAGATACAAATGATACCAATTGAAAAAGTTTTTGATACAGCTATTAGAGAAAATGCATCTGATATACATTTAATATGTGAAAACAAACCTATGCTTAGAATTAAAGGAAGTATTATTCCAATAGAAGATTTAAAAGAGCTAACACCAGAAGACATGTTTGATATTTATGACTATTTTGTACGTGGTAGTATTGAGAAAGACGAGGTATATAAAGAAACAAGAAGATTAGATCTTTCATATGAGTATAAAAAAATTAGATTTCGTGTTAATATATCTTCTTCAGGAGATGTACCAGTACTAACATTAAGGCTAATTCCAAATGTTTTGCCAGCTTTTAAGGACCTAGGATTACCTGATGTTGTTCGACGTATGACCTTTCAAAAACAAGGAGTTATGCTTGTTACTGGAAAGACAAATTCTGGAAAAACAACTACATTAAATGCTCTTATTAATGAGGTAAACGAAAGTCAAAATAGAAAAATTTTAACCTTGGAAAATCCAATTGAATTTAAGCATAAAAGCAAAAGATCTATTATTGTTCAAAAAGAAATTGGAAAAGGCAAAGATGCTATTACATTTAGTGCAGGAGTAAAAAATTCATTAAGAGAAGACTGCGATATATTAGTTATTGGAGAGATTCGAGATAAAGAAACTATGGAAGCTGCTATTGACATGGCAGAATCTGGACATTTAGTTATCGGAACTTTGCACACAAAGTCATGTGCAGAAACAATTGATAGAATTATTAATTTTTATGATGTAAAAGACCAAGCTAGTGTAAAATATTTAGTTTCTGCATTGCTTAAAATGGTTGTATCACAACGATTGTTAAAATCTGCAAATGGAGATTTGATACTTATTCCAGAAGTTATGATAGTAGATAATATTGTCGCAGGTTGTATTCGAAAAGAAAAATTTAGTGTATCTGAAATAGAAGATGCAATTCAAACGAATTTAGACAAAGGAAATGTAAGTTTAATCAACTCTTTAGCACAAGCATTTGTAAATGAAAAAATAACATTAGAACAAGCTAAAGCACAAATAGAAGAAAAAAACATAGAAATACTAAATAGGACAATTATGCAATTAAAAATAAAACGATGATATATGAAAAAAATATTGTCCTAAATAGAAACTTTAAAGACAAGCAATATCGTTTTCTGTTATAGAACATTTTATAATAGAAGCAGAATGGAGGAAAAGTTATGCCTGTATATATGTATAGAGCTATTTCAAAGTCAGGACAGGTTGTAACCAATAGAGTAGAGGACACAAGTAAGTACAATTTAATTAAAAAATTAAAAAGAAATAATTTAACACCGATTTCTGTTGTGCAAAGAAAAAGCCTAATAACAAAACCAAATCATAAAAAACGAAATGCTCGTAACATGGATCGAAGAATAGAAGAAATTATAGCAGGAGATAATCGTACAAAGAAAAATAGAAATGTTACAGTAGCACAAAAACTGAATTTGGCTTTGGCGGGAACAGAAAAGATTACAATAAGAGATGTAATGATATTTACACAAAATTTCTATTTGCTAAAAAAAGCAAATTTTAATAATATTCATGCTTTGTCAACTATTATTGAGAGCACAGAAAATCTTACTTTTAGAGCTATTTTAGAAGATATTTTAGCAGGGGTAGAAACTGGTGAAAATATGTACACCACAATGGAATATTATCCAGATATATTTCCATATATATATATAAATATGATTCGTGTTGGAGAACTATCTGGATCACTTATAAACTCTTTGGAACAAGCAGTTAAATATTTAGATGATACAACGACAATTAATAGGAAATTGAAATCTATTTTAGTTCCAAATATTATACAATTTATATTGCTTATCGTTATGCTTTTTGTAGGAACTTTATTTGCAATACCAGCTATTCAAGGAGTCTTTGATTCTCTAGGGACAGATGATACATTACAACCATTAACTCTTTGGTTTGCTGGAGTAGTAGACAATTTAGTTGCATATTGGTATATACCAACATTTATTATTGGAGCTATTGTACTGGCTATAGTTATGTATGTACATACGCCAAAAGGCAAATATAATTTTCATTACTTCAAATATGTAGCACCTGTATTTGGAAAACTGATATTTGCATTAGATTTTTCAAGGTTTATAAAAGCATTGGTTTTAAATTTACAAAATGGAATGAGAATTCAAGATGCATTAGAGGTAAGTAAAAGTGTAGCTAAGAATTATGTTATGTTGTCTATGGTAGAAACTGCGATTAATAATACATTAATTGGACAATCTTGGATAGAGCCGTTTGAAAACTCAGGTTTGGCAAGCCCTATGATTACAGAAATGTTGAAAATAGGTATGCAAACAGATTTAGTTGAAATGATGGAAAAGCTAGTAGAGTACATGCAAATTGATATAGAAAATATTATAAACAAAATAATGAAAGTTTTACCACAAATTGTGTATGCAATTGTTGGTGTTGTTCTAATATTCTTTGTACTTGTTGTGCTAGTACCTTGTATTCAAGTGTATATGGGAACATTCTTATTCTCAGCATATGGATTTTAATAAAAGCACGGGAAACCGTGCTTTATTTTATCGAATACATTCTATATACAAGTAGATTGTTTTGAGCTAATTGAAATAAGGAGGGAAAAATGAAAATAGGAATTGACTTAGGTGGTAGCCACATTGCTGCTGGTATAGTAGAAAATGGGAAAATACAAAAACAAGTAGAAAAAGATATAATAGAAAAAAAACAAATTGAAATTATAATAGTAAAAGAGATTACAAATTTAATTAATATTTTATTAGATGAAAGTGTGACAAAAGAGCAAATAGAAAAAATTGGGATTGCAGCTCCTGGTGTTATTAGTAAAGGGACAATTGTAAAAGCAAGTAATTTAAATTTATATAATTTTGATTTGCTTTCTAAACTAAAAGAAATTTATCCTGAAACGGAGTTAAGCCTCAGAAATGATGGGAAATGTGCAGCTATAGCAGAGAGAAAATATGGTTCAATGCAAAACTATAGTGATGGAATATTTATTAACATAGGAACAGGCATTGGAGGAGCTGTATTTTTAAATTATAAGCTATTGGAAACTAAAAGAAGTACTGGATTTGAATTAGGACATATGGTAATACAAAAAGATGGAAAAGTATGTACTTGCGGAAAAAGAGGGTGCTTTGAAGCTTATTGCTCTATTAAAAGTTTGAAAAAGCAAGTGTCAGAAATATTAGGTAAAAAGGAAAACATAACTGGCAAAGAGCTTTGGAATTTACTAAAAAATAGTAGCAAAAACGAAGAAATAGAGAAACTATTGGATGAATATACAGAAAATTTGGCAACAGGTATTTCAAATCTTATTGATATATTTGAACCGGAAATTATTTGCTTTGGTGGAAGTTTTGTACATTATGAATTATGGATAATGGAAAGATTAATGCAAAAAATGCAAGAACCAAACCGAATGTTTAGTAAAAGTCCCCCCCCTAAAATGGTTATGGCAGCTCTTAAAAATGAAGCAGGAATTGTTGGAGCTGTAGAGGAATAGGACAATGAGTAGTGGCTAACTTATACTCACTTGACAAAATCTAGCATATATAATATAATGTTATACAGTTTTAAATGAGATATGAAAAAACAAATATAGTAATAAGAGAAGAAAAAAGTAAATCTTGCAAATATGTTATAGCTTGGGGATAGAGAATGAGAAATAAAAGCTATAGTAAAAAACAAAGATGCAAGTATGGCATTCTATTCTATAGTACAAGTTTTGAGAATGAGAAATAAAAAACTTGTTAGCAGAATGAAGTATACGAAGTATTATTTAATAGTAAAAGTGCCCTTTTAATGCAGTAGGGATAGTTTATTTTTGCATTTATTAAAAGTAAAGGGTATTTTTGTGTTTTTCATATAAATTTAAATAAAATTCTATAAATTTGGGAAAGTATTTTGTGGTGAGCTCGCGGCCTAGAAATTTAACAAATATATAGAAAACTACAGTAAAGAGGGAGATTAAAAAATGGAAAACGAGAAAAACTCAAGAGAAAAAATGCATAAAGCAAATAGTAAACGTGAAATTAAGGAGGGAAAAGAAAAAAGATTGCCAAGACAAAGCAGGAAAACAGAACATAGAAAGACAAATCAAAAAAAAATAGAATTTAAAAAAGAAAATGTTAGAATTATTCCATTAGGAGGACTTTTGGAGATAGGGAAGAATATGACGGTATTTGAATATGAAAATGAGATGATTATTGTTGACTGTGGTATTGCATTCCCAGAAGATGATATGCTCGGAATTGATTTAGTAATTCCAGATATGTCATACTTAGAAAAAAATAAAGAAAAAATTAAAGGATTAGTTATTACACACGGTCATGAAGACCATATTGGAGCTATTCCATATTTGCTTAAACAAATAAATATACCAATTTATACAACAAGACTAACAGCTGGATTAATTGAAGGAAAATTAGAAGAACATAAATTATTAAGAAGTACAAAAATAAAAATAGTTGAGCAAGGACAAACAATTTCATTAGGAAAATTTAAAGTAGAATTTATTAGAAGTTGCCATAGTATTCCAGACGCAGTAATTTTAGCAATTCAAACACCAGCGGGAATTATTGTACACACAGGAGACTTTAAAGTTGACTATACACCAATTGACGGACAGAGAATGGACTTAGGAAGACTTGCAGAGCTTGGAAATAAAGGTGTACTCGCTCTTATGTCAGACAGTACAAATTCAGAAAGAAAAGGATATACCATGTCAGAGAGCTCTGTTGGAGAGGTATTAGATAAGTTATTTATTAATTGTACAAAAAGAATTGTTGTAGCTACTTTTGCTTCGAATGTTCACAGAGTACAACAAATTGTAAATTCTGCCGTAAAATACAAT
>CAWVME010000009.1:0-4296 GCA_963930325.1 Bacillota bacterium
AAGTATGGCATAGAACGTGTAATTGTAAATATACTTACTAATAGTATTAAATATACAAATGAAGGAGGAACAATAAAAATTTATGTAGGATTTGTATATAATAATGCTTATATAAAAATTATTGATAATGGAATTGGCATACCAGAAGAAGATTTGGAAAAAATATTCGAAAGATTTTATCGAGTAGATAAAGCTCGCTCGAGAGAATTTGGGGGAACTGGACTTGGACTAGCTATCGCAAAGGAAATACTAGAACAAAATAATGCTAGTATTGATATAAGGAGCACTGTTGGAAAAGGAACAGAAGTTGTAATCCAAATTCCAACAAAGCAAAGAGAAATTGTAGAAAATAAAAAACAATAAAATTATAGAAGGATAAATACAAATTTGTTAATATTATTGAAAAATGCAAAATACTAATGTATAATGAATATATCATCAAAGTAAAGAGGGAAGAAAATGCAAAATAAATTAAAGCTAAATCCAGTTGTAAAAGAAATCTTAGAATGGTCGTATTGTATAATTATTGCCATTATTTTAGCTGTTTTAGTACGTTATTTTATAGGAACGCCAACAGTTGTAAAACAACCTTCTATGTATCCAACCTTGCAACAAGACCAAAGATTAATATTAAATAAACTAAATAAAACTTTAGGAAAAACCCCTGAAAGAGGAGACATTATAACATTTGAAGCACCATCTACATCGTTTATTCCTGTCGCAGAAGCAGATTTAGATAATCCAGTTGCAAAGTATGAAAACGAGCCTGAAAATTGGTTTTCAAAATTTACATATTATGTACTAGAAATTAATAAAACAAGTTATATAAAAAGAGTTATAGCACTTCCAGGAGAACATGTAAAAATTGAAAATAGTAAAGTATATATTAATGGAGAAGAACTACAAGAAACATACTTAAGAGATGGAGTAATAACAGATGCACTTGATGGAGCATTTACAGATATTATTGTGCCAGAGGGTACTATATTTGTTATGGGAGATAATAGAGGACAGAGTACAGATAGTAGAAGATTTGGATGTATTCCATTAGAAAAAGTAGAAAGCACAGTAGCTATTCGTTTTTGGCCATTTAATTTGTTTGGAAAAGTAGAATAGATAGGAGAAAAATTTGGAACTAAAAGATTTAATTGGTAATGAAGAAAATAAAAAGTTATTGCAGAAAATTATACAAACAAAAAATTTTGTTCATAGTTACATTTTTGTAGGTAAAGAAGGCATTGGTAAACAAGAATTTGCAAAAAGTTTTGCAAAAAGCATTCTATGTTTAGGAGACATGGAAGAAAAAAAATGCAAATCTTGTTTAGAATTTGAAACACAAAATCATCCAGATTTTTTGCTTTTAAATCCAGAAAGTGGAGCAATAAAAATTGAACAAATACGAAATTTAATGAATAAAACTATAGAAAAACCAATTATTGGTACAAGAAAAGTGTATATATTAAATGAAGCAGACACTATGACCAAAGAAGCTCAAAACTGCTTACTTAAAACCTTAGAGGAACCACCAGAATATCTAGTTATAATTTTAGTTGTACAAAATGAAAGTCAAATTTTAACTACAATTAAATCAAGATGTACAAAAATAGTTTTCAAACCAATAGAAGAAAAGATTCTTAGAGAATATTTAGAAAAAGAAAAAAATTTTTCTAATATAACACAAACAGAACTAAAAGTGTTTGATGGAAGTATTGGAAATGCTTTAAAATGGCAGCAAAAATCAGAATTATATAGGCAAATAGAAAATTTTTTTATGACTATGGATAAAAAAGATAAAATAGATATTTTAAACAATCAAAACGCAATATATCAGAATAAAGAAGAAATACTAAATATTATAAGCTATATGAATAATTTATTTTTAGAAAAAATGAAAGAAGAAATTAACAATAGAACAAAAATAACTAAGTATATTAATTGCACCCAGATATTGGAAAAAACCAAAAGAAAACTAAAATCGAACGCTAATTTTGATATGTGTGTAGATAATATGTTGCTTTCCATATGGGAAAGCTTATACGAAAGGAAATGAGCATGAAAAATATTGTTGGAGTAAGATTTAAAAGACCGGGGAAAATATATTTTTTTGACCCAGGGAACCTAAAAATTAATCTGGGAGAATATGTTATTGTAGAAACGACAATGGGAGAGGAATATGGAGAAATAGCAATTGCAGGAAGAGAATATCCAGAGGAAAAGATAGTAAATCCGCTTAAAAAAGTAGTAAGAATAGCTACCGAAGCAGATAAAAAGCACTATGAAGATAATAAGAAAAAAGAAGAAAAAGCAAAAGATATATGCATAGAAAAAATAAAAAAACATAAATTAGATATGAACTTAATAGATGTAGAATATAAATTTGACAATAGTAAAATTGTATTTTATTTTACAGCCGATGGAAGAATTGATTTTAGAGAATTGGTAAAAGATTTAGCCTCTGTTTTAAAAAACAGAATTGAACTTAGGCAAATTGGAGTTAGAGATGAAGTAAAAAGAATTGGTGGAAATGGAGTGTGTGGTAGAGAGCTTTGCTGTTGTTCTTTTTTAGGAAATTTTGAAACTGTATCTATTAAAATGGCAAAAGAGCAAAATATATCCTTAAATCCATCTAAAATAGCGGGAAATTGCGGTAGGCTCATGTGCTGCTTAAAATATGAACAAGAAGTATACGAAGAAAAACTAGCAAGACTACCAAAAATGGGAGCTATTGTGGAAACCGCAGAAGGAATAGGAGAAGTTTGCGGAGTAGAAACTTTAAAAGAAATAATAAAGGTAAAACTAGTAGAAAACGATGAAACTTTTTATAAAAAGTACGATGCCAAAGATGTAAAAGTAATAAAAGAAGGAACAGCAGACAAAGAAGAAATCGATACAAATGAAGAAGATTTAAGAGAACTAGAAAATTTAGAAAAATTAGATAGGTTAGAAAATCAAGAAGAATAACAATATGAAAGGTGGTGAAAGATATGGCATATAAAATAACAGATAAATGTATTAGTTGCGGAGCGTGTGCTGGAGAATGTCCGGTAAGTTGTATATCACAAGGAGATGGGAAATATGAAATTGATGCAAATGCCTGCATTGGCTGTGGAACTTGTGCTGGTGTTTGCCCAGTAGATGCTCCAGAAGAAGAATAATTTTACATATCATAAATTTAGTAATTATCCCCCGACTTGCTTTAGTCGGGGGATAATTACGTAAATGTATTTAGCTAATTTTTATTTGTAACTTCTTCTAAATCTAATAATTCTTGCCATCTGCTATCTACTTCTTTTTGGAATTCTTCAATCATCCATTCATTTCCAGGTTTAAACATGTGCTTAAATCTTTTTTGTGGCTTTAAAAACTCTTCGACTGGTAATTTATTCTTTGGTTTATAATTAATTACATATTTTCCATCAATAATTTCGTATAAAGGCCAGTAGCATGTTTCTACAGCTAATTTGTTAATTTGCATTAAATCTTCCGTGCTATATCCCCAGCCTCTAGGACATGGTGCTAAAACATTTAAAAAACAAGAGCCTTTAGTGTAAATTGCTTTTTCTGCTTTTTCATATAAGTCTTTAAAATTATTAACAGCAATACTTTGAGCAACATAAGGAAGATGATGACCTGCTAGAACTTTTGTTAAATCTTTTCTTGGTTGCATTTTACCAGGAATTTTTGTGCCTGCAGGAGAGGTTGTAGTATCTGCAAACTTTGGAGTTGCAGAAGAACGTTGAATGCCAGTATTCATATATGCACCATTATCATAGCAAACATATACCATGTCATGTCCTCTCTCCATAGCTCCAGATAAGCTCTGAATACCAATATCATAAGTTCCGCCATCTCCACCAAATGCAATAAACTTTGTTTCTTTATTTTCTGGTAATTTACCTTGCCTTTTTAAAGACTGATAAGCAGCCTCAACACCAGATTCGGTTGCTGCAGCACATTCAAAAGCTGTATGAATAAAAGAATCTGTCCAGGAAGTATATGGGTAAATAAAAGTTGAAACTTCCATACAACCTGTAGCATTAGCAATAACTGCATGATCTTCTGGCTTTAAAGCTCTTAATATCATTCTTGCAACAGGAGGTGCTCCACAACCAGCACACATTCTATGACCTGCTGTAAACCTTGAAGGCTTTTCTGCGATAATTTGTTTTAAATTATATGCCATTAATTTTCCCCCCTTACACCTAAATAACGATAAGGATTTTCGACATCTCCTGTTTTAACAACAGTGGATAAATCAGAAAATACTTTTTCAATATCAGTAGACTTTGTGTCTCT
>CAWVME010000010.1:0-15466 GCA_963930325.1 Bacillota bacterium
TATCTTCATGCTAAAAATACAGGAGAAGTAGAGCAAGAAGTAATAAAATCAATACAACAGGATATCAGAAAGTTAGGTGGTAAATAATGATAAATTTAAAGCCACAAATATATAAAAATCTAACAGAAACGTCAGCAGATGATGTTTCTTATTTTTATCCTGAAACATGGGTAAAAGGCAAAAAGTTAATTTCTTATTACGAACTAGATAATTCGGAAGCAGAAAATGCAGATGACGAAGAGTATAGCAGTAATATTGCAATACAAGTAGATATTTGGTGTGATACACCTAGTGAATGTTCTAGTTTAGCAATAGAAGTTAATAAAAAAATGAGAGATATGGGGTTCCATAGGACTTTATGTCTTGATTTACGAGAAGAAGGTGCTGTAAAACACCACAAAACAATGCGTTTTGAGAAAGAAGAAATTTTAGAATAAAGGAGGGCGTTAATTATGCCAAAAAAGAAAGCATTAAGAGGTTTAAGTGGAATTAAAGTATTTGAATTATTAGAAAATACAGAAACAAATTATAAGGTAGGAGAAGCAATTCCTATCCCTTATGCACAAAAATTAACAAGAGATGTACAAACATCAAATGATCCAATTTATGCTGATGATGAAATCTACGACGACGAAGAAATATTCGATGGAGAGGACTTTGAACTAGAAATACCAGAAGCTGAATTGGAATTAATGGAAGTACTTGAAGGCGGAGAATATGACGACGAAAGCAAAGAATACTCTTGGGGACCTGACAATCAAGGAAAAGATTATGCAATGACTTTTAAAGCCAAAAGAAAAGATGGAAACTATAGAATGTTTAGATATTATAGATGTAAATTTAAAAAAGTGAAACAAGATTTACAGACACAAGACAATGGAACACAAGTTTCAGTATTAACAATAAGTGGAACATTTTACAAAAGAGCTTTATTAACAGACCCAAAAGTTAGAACATTAAAAGATAGCACACAAGCTTCAGATTTAACATGGCTTGATACAGTACCAACTGTACCAGCAACAACTGGTAGCGATGCAGGGCAAAGTCAAACCTAGGAGAGTAGAGATACTCTCCTGAATTTATAATAAAGGAGAATAAAAAATGGCAACAAAAAGTAGTGAAAAATTAAGTTTACCAAAAAAGAAAACAATACATGGTGTAGAGGTTCGTAAAATGCCTTGTGGCAAGTATTTTGAAGCTCTACAAACTTTAAAGGATTTGCCAGAAGACTTTATAAAAGAGCTTTCTGACAATGGACAAGATTTTAAGTTATCAGAAATGTTTACAATAGAAAATATAATGGATTTAGTTGTTAAATTAATTATAATACTACCAGATTTCACATTTAGATTTTTATCAGCATTAATGGATATAGATGAAGATAAATTAAAAAATGAAATTACACCAAAAGAATTGCTAGATATTGTTAAAGAATTTTGGGAATTAAACGAATTAGAAAGTTTTTTCGAACAAATGAAGCCAATATTGAGCAAGATTACAACTCTAATTGGCTTCAGAGAACAATTGCCATCTGCATCAAAATAGGCATTAGTAAAAAAGCTTTCTTAGAAGATTATTATCCAGACGAAATTTCAATAATTATGCAAGAATACGCAGAATTAAATAAAACACAAAACAATAATGAGGAAGAAGTAAGTGCAGAAAATTTCTAAAACCTATTGCAATATTCTGTAAAATACTGTAAGATGTTGCCAGGAGGGACGGTATATGTGGTTTGCAATATTATGTTTGGGGGCAATAGTTATATATTTGATATGGGGAGTTAATTATAACGTAAAAGAGAATAAAAAAAAGCAAAAAGAAAAAAATGGTATTGAAGAAAAAGGAAAACAATATAATGCAGAATATTTTGCTAAAATAAAACATATATGTGGACTGCCATTAGCAGAAAATTCAGAATGTATAATATATTTATGTAATAATCAAATTGTAATTGAGAGTGTAGGTAATATTTTTAAATTGCAAAACGACAAAATTATAGATATAAGTATTAAAACATCTAAAGAAGTAAAAAATTCTATTAGTGGAGCGGTTGGTGGTTATATATTATTAGGACCAATAGGAGCCTTTTTAAATGGAAGTACCACAGAATTTTATAGATTCTTAATAATTATTTACAAAAACAAAGAAAACAAAGAACAATGTATAAGTTTTGACTTAAAAGATGACTTAAATGTTTATAAAGAAATATCTAATTATATAGAACAATTTAAAAATAATATTACAGAGAAAAAAGAAATAGAATTATAAAAAAAACACATTACAAAAATGTAGTGTGTTTATTTTTTATAGCATCAGATTAATTTCTGGTGCTTTTATTATGCCTGAAAAGAGGTGGAAAAGTGAACCAGACACAAATAGGAGAATTATTAATTAATTTAAAAATAAAAACAGAAGCTATTGAAAAAGGAGTAGAAACAGCAAAACAAAAATTGGAGCAATTAGAAAATCAAAATAAACAAGTTCAAGATAGTAATAGTGCCTTAGATGCAAGCTTTATAGCACTATCAGCAAGCGCAGTAATAGCGTTAACCAAAATAACATCAGCAGTACAAGATGGTGTAAATAAATATAATTCATATGTTAATAGCATGAATGCGCTTCAAAAAACTGCCGCAGCAACCAACAATTCAATGACTGACATAGAAGATACTATAGAAGATGTAAATAAATTAAAATTAATGGATGAATCAGATTTAAATGCATCAATTAAAAACTTATTACTATATGGATATACTGCAGAGCAAGCAGCAGATATCTTAAAGGTATTACAAGATGCAGCTGTAGGAAATAGACAAGCTTCGTATTCACTGTCAGAAGCTGTTAGGGTAACAACAGAGCGGAATTAGAATGGAAAATTCGGTTCTTTCTGATGCCGCAGGTGTGCAAAAAAACATTTCTAAAATGTATGAAGAATATGCTGCTAGTATCGGGAAAAGTAGCGATGCTTTAACACAAGCAGAAAAGGCACAAGCTGTTTACAATGGAATAATGGCAGAAGCTAGTATGTTCACAGGTGCAGCAGCTGAAATGGCTAGTGGATTCCAAGGACAGCAAGCTCAATTAAATGCTACAAATTTAGAATTTAGTAGAACGCTTGGAGAAAGCATGATACCATCTCTAACTCAGTATAGCGGATTACAATTGCAAATAACTAAAGGATTAACGGAATTTATTTCTAATCATAAAAGTGCTACAAGTGGAATAATAACGTTCACTACTACTTTGTTAGGTATGATAGTCGGACTTACTACTGCTAAAAAAGCATATACTGCTTATAAAACGGCAGCTGTTGCTGCAGATATGACAACTAAAGCTTTTACTGTATCACTAATGGCTAATCCAGTCACTTTAATAGCAGTGGGGATTGCTGCAGTTGTTGCAGGGTTAGCAGTATTTAACACTAAAATGCAAGAGTCGATAGACAAAATGGAAGAATCAACAGAAAAATCAAAGAACTTAAGTGACGCAATGCAAGGATTTATGAATAATGGACAGTATACAGAAAGTGAAAGAACAATAGTAAAAGACGCAGCAAACGAAGCTCAACAACTAGTGGATAAATATGATTCATTGAATGAAAGGTTAAAAGAAATAAAAGATGAACAAAATAATATAGCTGAAAATTCTAAGGGAATAGCTTATTCAATAGAAGAAACTAGACAATTAAGTGAGTTATCGCAAGAATATAATGAGCTTTCAAAAGAATTAGCAAATATGGAGCAACAATTTGAAGAAACAGGGAAAAGCATTGACTATTACAGGATTAGAGCAGATAAATTGAATAATACTTTAGAATTAAGTGATATAAAACAAAAATATTTGACAGCAACAAATCAAAAAGCACATAGAGAAACGTTGATTAATATTGCTCAAACCAAAGCAGACATACAAGGAAAGCAACAATTATTAGACATATTGAAAAAAGGACAAACAACAACAGAAGATTATGCAGATGCGAAATCTCAATTAGTAAAAGCTTATCCAGAAATTGCTCAAGTTAACGAAAATACAATTGCTAGTACTCAAGCTATGATAGATGCAGAAAATGCTGCGGCAGACGCAGAGTGGGCAAACGCACAAGTCGCTATACAAGCAAGCTTATTAGAAGTATCTGCTATGGCAAGTAATAGTGAACAAATACAAACTATTGCAGCAGCGACACAACAATCAGTTGAACAAGTTACAGCTTCATTACAAAATCAAATAGCTGTGTTGTCTAATTTAGCACAATTAAGTCCAGCCGATTTTAAAGGAAGTGTAACTACTACTTATGTACCTAAGTCATACAAGAGTTCAGGAGGAAGCTCATCATATTCTAACAAACGCTTAGACAATTATAAAAAGGAAATAGAACATAAAAAAGCATTAGATCAGTTGAGTATTCAACAAGAAATATCTATGTATGAGTATGCGCTAAGGTATTATGCCAAGACAGCTGATGAAAAAATGGAACTTAGAGAAAAAATATACGATTTAAACAAAGAATTAGCACAAAAGGAAAAAGAAATACTAGAACAGCAAACTGAAGACTATGAAGCATACATTCAAGAGCAAAAGAATTTGCGTGGTGCAGCTTATGACATAGCAGAACAAACAGCAGACTATGATAAGATAATTCAAATGCATAGAAATTACTTAAATCAAATAATGAAAGACGAAAGATTATCTCTTGATGAGCGAAAAGAAATTTATAGAGAAGAATTACAAACAATAAGAGATTATGAACAACAAAAACGTGATTTAAGAGTAGAAGCAATAGACAATACAGTATCACAATTAACAAATGCAATAACAAAACAATTAGAAGAAATGCAAGAAAAAGACAAAGAATACATAGATAATCAAATAGAATCTATAGAAAAATTAAAAGAAATTCGTATTAATGCTATAAATGCTGAGTATGATGCAAAAATAGAAGCGATAGAAAAAGAATTAGAAGCATTAGACAAAGCGGAACAACAAAAAAGTAGAGATGAAGAAGATGCAGAATACGAGAGAAAAAAGAAAAGATTAGAAGAATTGATAGCATTTGAGCATGACACAACAACAAAAGCTAATTATCAAAAAGAACTAGATAAATTAATAGCAGAATATCAAAAGACTTTAGATGAAAGAGCTTTACAAGACAAAAAAGATGCACTAAATGAACAAAAAGAAATGCTACAACAAGAACAAGATGATAAAGTACAAACAATAGAAGATGAAGCAGAAAAACAAAAAGAAGTATATGAAAATCAATTAGAAGAATTAGAAAAATATTATGACGAACAAATAGATATGGCACAAAAAACTGCAGAGCAAATGCTTTTAAATGTAAATCAAAATCAAGAAAAAATATTAGAATTGTTAAAAAATTATGGCGATGCATATGAAATAACAGGACAAACATTAGGCGAAAAACTAGCACAAGGAATTAATGATGGAGTTGCAAATAACATTCAAAATGTAATTCAAAGAATACAAGATGTTATAGATACAGGAATAGAAAATAAAATAAGAGAATGGACGTCTAGTGGATATATGTATAATTCAACTGCAAACAAGCCACAAGTAGCTAATAAGACTATTAACGTATATCAGACAAATAATATTGAGCAAAACCCAGAATTACCAAGCGAAACATATAGAAAATTAAAGAATATAGATGAACAATTAGCAGCACAATTAGCTGGCATATAGGAGGTGTAAGGTGCAAAAGTTAGAAGTAATCAATTTAGGATTAAATGAAAATCTTATTTTAAACAATGTAGGTGGAGACACAGAAGACATCTTGTTATCTCATATCGAAGGATTAGGTCATCCAGGAGCAACAAGTCAAAAATCTCAAGGTGTTGTACAAGATGGTAGCAATGCAGAAGATGCATTGTTAAACAACAGAGTTATTAAAGTAGATATAACAATAAGAACTAAAACAAGAGAAAAACTATATGAACTAAAAAGAAAAATATATAGAATAATTAATCCTAAGACATATAATACTTCTACTGGAAAAAGAGGAGAATTATTATTATATTACACAAATGATTATAAAAAATATAGAATATATGCACGAGTAGAAGATAGTGTAGATTTCAATGCAAGGTTTATGAACCATGATAAAGCTACAATATCTTTTTTATGTATAAATCCTTATTGGCTTGATGCCGAAGGCATAGATATGGACATAAAATCTGTTAGAGGCGGATTAAAATTTCCATTAGCACTACCAAATAATTTTGCATTAGTAACATTTTATAGAGAAATTGAAAACTTAGGAGACGTAGAAGCACCTATTCAAATAGAATATACTGGACCAGCAACTAATCCTAGAATTACAAATGAGACCACGGGAGAATATATACAAGTTAATATGGAAATAGGAGAAAAAGAAAAATTAGTAATTAATACTGCAGAGGGAAAAGAAACCGTTAATCTTATAACTCCACACAAAACAGAAGATGTATATAATAATATTGATTTAAACAGTACATTTTTTAAATTAATAGCAGGGAAAAATCTTATAAAATATAGCTCAGATGCGGAGACCTCAAAAGATAGTGTTAGGATAACTGATTATAGTAATAAATATGTGGGGGTATAGGATTATGAATTGCATTGAAATTATTAATACTAATTTTGAACTTTTGCGGGATTATTACTAACTATGAAAGCTTAATTTGTACTTGGAACTATTTTGAATGTGGAACATTTGAGCTTACTATAAATAAAAATAAAGCAAATACAGAAAAGCTACAAATAGATAATATGCTTATTGTAAATAAGAATGATGAAAAAATATTATTGATTGAAAAAAGAGAAACCACATCAAATAAAAATAGCAAAACTTTAAAAATAACAGGTACATGCATAAAAGGAATTACGAAACGAAGAATAATAGCAACTAATGGTTATGATAGAGTTACAGAAACACAAGCAGAAAATGTAATGAAACATTACTTAAAGAATCATATTGTCGAAAGTTATTATGATAATATTAGGACACCTGAAAGAGATATTTCTTGGTTAGAAATAGCACCAACACAAAATAGAGGTATCAAGACTGTATGGCAAGCTAGATTAACTAATTTACATGATGAAGAAAAACATATTGCCGAAGATACAGGAATGGGCTGGAAAGGTATATTAGATAGAACTAATAAATGTATCAGTTTTGACTGCTATGAAGGAACTGATAGGTCAATAAATCAAATAGGAGATGGAAATACTTACGAAGAGTTAGAGCAATATACGCACCAGCAATTAGAGCAATATACACATAGCCAACTAGAAGGAAATAAAAAAGTACCGTATATTATTTTTTCTGAAAAAAAGAAAAATTTATTAAATGGAAAAGTTACAGATGACAACACAAATTATAAAAATGTAGCTTATGCAGCAGGCAAGGGAGAAAATGAGGACAGACTTATAACAGTGATTGGAACAGCAACAGGTTTTGACAGAAGAGAAGTGTATGTGGATTTAAGCAACATAGATGATCCAGATGAACTAAAAAATGAAGGACAGAAAAAACTTGATACGTATAAAACAATAAAATCAGTAGAAGGAAAAATATATGAAATACCTAATATGGAATATGAAAAAGATTTCTTCCTAGGAGATATTGTTACAGTAGAAAGTGATGGAGTTTATGAAGATAAGAGAATTATCCAAGCAAAAGAAATCTATGAAAGAAATAATATAACTGTAGAATTAGGATTTGGAGACAAAATACCAAGTTTAGCAGAACAAATAAAAAAAATAACACAAAAACCTATATTATAAATATTAAATATAGGTTTTATTTTTGTAGAAAGGAGCAAAAATGGCGGGAGAAATAACATTAAAAAGTTTTCCATTCGATAGTATGGATGTATTAAATTCCGAATCTAGTCAAATGGAGCCAGATCGATTGTATGAAGCAAAAATATTTAGACAATATTTTGAGAAATTCTTAAGTACAGGTGTTTATTTTGGAGTTTATAACAATTATGGAGATAACAGCATGAAAGTAACAGCTGATGGAGGATTAAACATAAAAGTAGCAAAAGGAGCAGGAAACATAAAAGGTGCAGATTTTGAGAACGAAAGTGACAGAATTTTTACATTAGAAAGACCAGTTGCTGGAAATAGAGTAGATAGAGTAGTAGTTAAATTTGATACAACTTTAGCTACAAGAGCAACTCAACTTTATGTTAAAAATGGGACAGGGGAGGTACCAGCGGAATTACAAAGAGATGAAAATATTTATGAAATATGTTTAGCTGAGGTTACTGTAAAGAGCACTACAAATATAACAGATGCAGATGTAGTTGACAAAAGGCTTAATAGTTCACTGTGTGGGGTGGTAACTTCTCTAATTAGCATAGACGGTGAAGAGCTGTATGAAAAGTTTCAAGATTATATAGATGAAATAACAGCTAACTTAATGTTAAAAAATCAAGACAATGTATGTGAAGGTAAACTTACTGCTAATGGTGGCTTCGTAGGGGATTGCACAGGCAATGCACGGGACAGCAACAAAATTAGCAGATGCAAAGACAATACAACTGTCAGGAGAAGTGTTTGGACAAGCGAGTTTTGATGGAAGTCAAGATATAACTATAAATACTTCTTTAGAAAATAATACGATTAAGACGAATTTAGCAATAAATGGTAATGTAATTTTTAAAAAGAAAGGAAATGTAGTATTTGTTATAACAACTGTGACATGTGGACCGACGAGTGCGTTCATATTAGGAGAAAATAGTGCAGTTATTCCAGATTGGGCTTTGCCAAGCTCTAATATTGTAGAAAATGATGGACCGTTAAAATGTAACACTGTAACAGACATGGATGGAAAGTGCAGGGGTTATTTAATATTAGATAAAAAAAATAAAAAAATATCAACAGTTATTAGCAATACTGACATGGAAGAGAGCAAAACTCTTACGATGAGCGCGACTTATATTGTTGATTGATGAGGTGATTTAAATGGAATATACGAATCATTATAACCTAAAAAAACCTAATAAGGAAGATGATTACAATATTAATGATGTAACATGTGATAATGCAGATATTATAGACGAAAAATTATATTCTAAGCAAGAAAAAGTACCGGGGAAAGGACCGTCTACAAATGATTTTACAGACGCATATAAAAACAAATTAGATGGACTAATAAATTACGATGATACAGATATAAAAAGCAGCATAAGTACTATAAATACAAAAATAGAACAAATAGATAGTAAAAACGAAGAACAAGGCAGTGCAATAGAAAAAAACACAAATAAGCTAGAACGATTAAAAAACAATCAAATAGAAGATACAACAGAACTAGCAACAACAATAGAAATACAAGATAGTGCTAATGTAGAAGCAAGAATAAACATACAAGGAAATACAGAGCAAAAGCAGTTGGCTGGGAAGAATAAAGTTCGGAGGAGAACTAACAAAAGGACTTTATAGCGCAGACGGAAACTTAGGTTACGTAAATGATAACAGATATAGATGTTTTAAAGCAACACTGCCAAGCGGGACATATAGTGTTTCATATAATGCTGACATTATGCTTGCTAGATGTGTGAATATCACAGCAGGAACAAATATTTCACAAACGAAATTTACATTAACAGAAGAAAGTGAAATCAGCTACGGCTTTAGAAAGAACGACAATACAGACTGGGATTTAGGAGAAACGCTAGCAGACATAGAATTTCAAATCGAAGAGAGCGAGACTGTAACAGAATATGAAGAGTTCTGTGGAGGAATAGCATCACCGAATTTGAACTATTCACAAGAACTAAAAAGCATAACAGGAAATTGTGTACTTAAATTAAAAAATAGTCTTGTAGAAAGTGACGAAAACTACAAAGAACAAACAGAAACGTTACCATTGCGGAACTCTAAAGATGTGTAGTATCGGGACGCATCGAGACACTTTTGAAAAAGTCGATGGGGTTTGGTACAAAAAAGAAAACATATTAGTAAAAGAGCTAGAAGGAACAGAAACATGGAATAAATCGAGTTATGAAGAAATTAATAGTTATTCAATAAGCAATTCATATTTTGATAATGTAACTTCATTAACAGAAGATGATACAATGTGTTCTCATGCAAAATATTCAGAAGAACAGCGTACAGATAGTACATATGTGTTGATAGATAATTATATGTATTTTAATACTGAACAATATACAACTGTAGACGACTTCAAATCGTTTCTTGCGCAAGAAAAAAATAATAATAATGCAGTAACTATTGCTCTAAAAAGAGTACAAGCAGAATATATAGAAGTTTCAGAAAGCTTAGCTCTAGTATTAGACAAGCTTCAAGAATTTGTGTTGTTTGAACGGATATAATCATATAGAAGTAACAAGTGAGAATGAAGTAAAAGCATATATCAAAGTAGACTATGTAAAAGATACAAATACAGTTATATTAAGTCTAGAACAAAGAATAGAAGCGCTTGAAAATGCTACACAGACAGCAGAAAGCGAGGCATAACATATGAGTGATATCGATATAAGAGTAAGCAATATAGAAAAGCGAGTAGATAAATTAGAAGTAAAAGAAGAGAAAATAGAGCAAGTGATAAATGATATTGATAAAACATTGCAAGTTTCTCTCGAACAAGTAAAAAATATTGCAGAAGATTTAAAACAGACAAGCATTAACTTTAAAGAAGCAATTATGCGAAGCAACACAGCAAATAGTAAAGAAACTGAGCTTTTGAAAGAAAAGTGTGCAGAACTAGAAAAGAAATATGAAAAGTTAGATAGCAAGCTGGAAAAAGAAACGGTATTAAAAGATGCAGAAAATTGGAGGAGTTCAAGAAAACAAATAATCGCATGGGCGATTGCAGGCGTTTTAGCTCTAGTAGCAAGTGTGCTTGGTATATCAAATTTTTTTTGAAACTGTAAGGAGGTGAAAGAAAATGGAAATAACGGTAGCACTAATCATCATGGCATTAACATTAATAGCTGGAGAAATCACAAAATTATTTAATATCAATACTAAATATATACCATGTCAAAATTTGATTATAGCAGTAATAGCAAGTATTGTATGTATTATTTTTAAAGTAGAAAATATGTCTATATTAGAAACAATAATAACATGCATATTTGGAACTATGAGCGCTGGTGGTGTATATGATTTAGCAAAAACAAAAAAGGAGGAATAAAAATATGAATATAATAGAAACTAATTTAACATATAAAGAAATGACAAGAAGAAGTCTAAACGATATAGACATGTTAATTTATCATCACAGAGCTGGGCAAGGCACTGCAGAAAGTATACATGATATTCACTTAGCCAGAGGGTATGCAGGAGCAGGATACAACTTCTACATAAGAAAAGATGGAAGTACATATAAATTAAGAGATGTTAACTATGTTCCAGCCGCGGCCTACGGCTCTAACACACGTTCGGTCAACATATGCTTTGAAGGCAATTTTGACAATGAAGAAATGACTACAGAACAAATCAGAAGCGGGCAAGAATTAACAAAAGAAATATTAAAAAAATATACAACTATTAAATACATAAAATGTCATAGAGACGTAAACAACACAAGTTGCCCGGGCTCAAATTTTAAATTTGATGAAGTTGCAAACGGAACAGTTACAGAAAATACAACTACTCAAGAAGTGACAGGCACTATAGCAAATATTCAAAAAACATTAAATGAAAGATATAGTTTTAATATAGCTGTAGATAATCTGTACGGTAATAAAACAAAAACAGTTTTAGTAAAAGCGCTACAAACAGAATTAAATAAGCAATTTGGCAGAAGTTTAGTTGTAGACGGTATTTTTGGTCCTGCTACGAAAACAGCTTGTATCAATGTACAAAGAGGCGCACAAGGAAACATTACATGGCTAATTCAAGCTATGTTGGTATGTCGAAGCTATAATATAGAAGTAGACAGCATTTTTGGAAGCAATACAGAGAACGCAGTAAAAGACTGGCAAAGTAGATGCGGAATTTCTGTAGATGGAATAGTAGGCAAAAATACATTTGAAAAATTATTTAAGTAAAATTTAAGAGCAGATTATTGAAGAACCATAAATGTTAAACACTTTTTGCGTTCAGTTCATATTTCTGCTCTTTTTTTATATTTGTCTAAAACTGGCTTAAAAAATTTCTCTTCGGCAGCTTTTCGCGCAGCTATAGCGTCTTGTTTAGAATAATAGCTTCCTAAAAAGTGACGTTTGCCTTGAAATTCAATTTGAGCTATCCATTTTCCTCTATCTTTGCGCCAAACAACACCTGTGGTTCCGCTCGTGTTACTCTTTAGTATTTTATGTGAAATAGCTAATAGAGAAGTTCCATCTTTTAAATTCTTCTCTTTAAATGCTTTAACTGCCTTCTCAATATTTTGCGGAGTATATTTTATTTTAGAACAACCACAACTTTTAACTTTTCCATCTTTTATTTTTCGAAGAGAAGCATAAAAAACTTTACCACAAAAACATTTACACTTCCAAACGACATTGGTTTTATCTCTTAGCTCTGTCATCTCAAGCAACTCTATACCATTTACAATTCGTGAAGTTGGAATGGAAGGCTTAAATTGTGAAGAAACACCTTTTCCGTCACAACATTTCCTGTTTTTTAGATGCCTTAGTGCAACCCAAGCCTCTTTTCCACATTTTTCACATTTACAATATAAATATGTTTTATTATTTTCACGCTTTTGCTCTAAAATTAGAAATTTGCTAATTTTTGTTCCGATATAGTTTCTCATAATTAATCCTCAATCTTTATTAGATCTGCAATATAAATTCCACCTTCGGTCCAGACTCTATTAAATTCATCGAAATAAATCTCAATTTCTTCATTAAGATATTTTTCAATTTCTACATAATCTTTCTCTGTAGCAGGTTTTAAACCACTATTTTCTTCGATTTCCTCTAAATTACTAAATACTCTTCTCATAATAATCAATCCTTTCATCTCTTAACTTAAATATATTATAACATAGTATGC
Organism: Bacillota bacterium; assembly: GCA_963930325.1. Classification (GTDB taxonomy): domain Bacteria; phylum Bacillota; class Clostridia; order TANB77; family CAG-508; genus CALXJM01. The sequence goes on from CAWVME010000010.1 coordinate 12,982, forward strand.
GCATACTGTCAATACTTTTTTTAAAAATATTTTAATTTTTTTGTAAATATTTTTCCATTGCGTCTTTTAGCCATTCTGTAAATTTTGTGTTGCTTTTTTCTAGTTTCTTGTCAAACGGATTAGCAATGTAAAGTGGGATATAGGCACTGTATTGCTTATTTGTCTTTTTTCTGTTTTGATGTTTTTCTGAAGGTGACAGAGGCATATCATCAACTCCTTTCTTAGTATGCTAATACTATCATAAGTATGTATATACTGTCAATCAAAATTAGAAAAGTTAAAAATATTTAAAAAAGTATTGAATTTCAAGTAAATATAGAATAAAATAATTATAAATTTAAATAATATAGAATGTAAATTATATTTTAAAGTTAATTTTACAGCAACTATTGCTTATATTTTACGCAAATGACATGTTTCGACAAAAGAAATAGAAGAAATATGTTATAATTATGCTATACAAAAGAAAGAAAAAATGGGGCAATGGGGGTAATGACCGGAATTGAGCTAGCGTAATGTCTAGCTCTTTTTTTATGAGCAGTGAGGGAGTAGAGCAAAAGCACTTTACATAATGCAAATAAAGTGATATAATTATTAAAATATGAATTGTAAATTTTTGATAAAAAGTATTTATTTTTTTATTAAAATGGTATATCATAATCAATACTAATTAATAATATATATAAAATATATATACTATTAATTGGAGGTAAACATGAAAAAGGAGGGGGAAATTATGGCTAATGTATTAAATAAAATAAATGATATAAACATACCACCACAAATTGAAAAAGCGATTGGATTGAAAAAAAATTGGAAAAAAGAAATTTCTCCTAAGGACATAAGTACAATAGTTAATAGTGCAAACAAATATAAAGAGGCACTAAGAAAGTTGTCTGAAAATTAAGATACGATATTTAACAGCTCTTCAAATAATTCTTATACATTTGGTGGTAATAGATGAGGAATTTACAAACTATGAAGGAAGTTCTGAAAGAACTACATTTAGAGGAATAAGAGATGTTAATTTATTTAATTCTGCTTTATATGAGCCTAAACAAACTTTTGATAAGCAAGAACTATATCCCGATATATTAAGCAAGGCTGCGTGCTATTTACGTTCATTTTCAAAAAACCATCCGTTCTTTGACGGAAATAAAAGAACTGCTTTAGTGTCAACTATAGTGTTTCTTGAGAGCAATGGATATGAAGTGACAGCATCTAATGAGAAAATGTTTAAACTAGTAGAAAATGTAGTTAAATTTAATTTAAGTATAGCTTCAATAAAAAAACGATTAAAAAAATTCACAAAGGAATTGTTAAAAAGAAAAAGAGCTTTAACAATAAAAGATTTTCTTAGTGATTTAGTAGACAAAGTTAATAAAGATTAAAAGAGATTCTATTTTAGTAATCTCTTTTTTTATGCAATAAAAAAGCAGCCGAAGCTGCTAACTTGTAAATTAATTAATGAGAAAACATATGAACTCATTTATCAAATTATAGAATTAAAATGAAAAAATGTCAATTATTTGTTTAGTTTTTCATCTAAGTCGATATTTACTAATAAGTCTATTAAATTGCTTATTTGCATTACTTCTTTAGATTTTATTCCGATTTGTTTCTATTTTTTCATACATTTTTTCTTTTAGAAATTTAATATCTAAAGTTGTGTAGAATAAATCTTTCACATTTACTTCTAAAACGCTTGCAATCTTATTTAATGTTGCAAGCGTAGGATTAATCTTTTTGTTGTTCTCGAGTTCTACAAGATAAGTTCTTGAAATGCCTGTTTTCTTGCTTAATTGATAGATTGTAATATTTCTTTCTTCTCTAATATTTTTGATATTAAATATAAACATAGTAAACCTCTTTTTCTTTTGTTAGTATGTTTATATTGTATAATTTTTATGCAAAAAAGCAATATGTCGCTATCAGCTACATATTTGTGTCGAAAATAGACGAACGATTTTTCTTGACTTTTTTCGACAATGAAAATATAATTTTATTAGATTAAGAAACGCGTTTCTCCAAAGAGGAGAGAATTAAACATGGAAAAATATGTAATAGAAGAAATTATAAAAGACTTAAAATGGCATAAAAGAATAATTGTAAAATTATTTAGAAAGACATTTGTCAAAATATATAAAATAGGAATAACGTATGGCTTTAATAGCAAGTAGACTAATGCAATAATTAATGCAATAGGAGAAATTTTTGCAGTGTAGATAGAAGATTACAATAAGTAAATGTAACGTAAAAATGCAATAAATCGTTGTAAAACGTCACAGAATATCGACTTTATTGCTCTGGATCACCAAATACAACAAGTCATACAAGTATTGAAATATCAATGTTTTGTATGACTTGTTTTTTGACTTTTACTGCAATAATACTGCAACGCTCTTTTTATAATCCTTGTGCTTCAAAATATTTTGTTACTTTTTCTAATTCATTTTGACTAAATTCTTTAAATACTGATGTGTAT
>CAWVME010000011.1:0-17040 GCA_963930325.1 Bacillota bacterium
TTCTTCTATTTTTTTATTTATTTCTTCTTCTGCATTTTTATTTATTTTTAATTTTTCTTTCTCAATATTTTCTATTTCTTTTTCCTGTTTTATTTTTTTTAATAAATTTATTTCTTTTTCTTTTGATATAATTTCTTGATGGATTTTATTTTTATTTTCTTCTATATAAAATAATTTTTGATTTAATTCTTCTATATTTGTTTCTTCGTTTTTTATTTTTTTTATTTCTTCTTCTATTAAGTTAATTGGTCTATCTGTTGTTCTATTAGTTCCTACTTCTTCTATTAATTTTTTATTTAATTTTTCTATAGATTTTTTATAAGAGATATTATCATCTCCGCTTGAAATTAAATTTGTTATTTTTTGTATTAATCCATTTTGTTCTGTTTTATCTAATTTTATTTCTTCTTGCATAACTCCTGCCGTATGAAAAAATAAAGTTTCTTCTATATTTGTCTGTTCTCTAAAAAATTCATTTCCTTTATTTTTATCAATAGAAAATTGTTTTGTAATATTTTCTGTACTACCCAAAAATATTTCTGGATTTTTTTTATGAAAGTCTCTAAAAATTTCATAAGTTTCTCCATTATCTAATTGATATTTTATTTTTCCAGAATATTCATCTTTTTTCCATGGTTTATATTTTTCATAGTCTGAAATTTCTTTTCCATTTTTATTTTTAGATAGTCCGTAAAGCATTCCTGCAATAAATTTTAATATTGTAGATTTTCCGCTTTCATTATTTCCATAAATAATATTTATTTTTTCTTTTAGTGGTATTTCCATATTTTCTAATTTACCAAAGCTATTTATTTTTAAGCTTTCAATTTTCATTCTTATTTCTCCTATTTTACATTATTAAAATTTTTATTTGTTTAAAATAGCATCTAGTCCAATTTCTATTGCCTTTTCGAGCTCTTCTTTTGGTCTTTCATTTTCTTCTATTTTTTTTAGCATTCTTCTTACAAAAATTCCTTTTAAATTATTTTCTTTTGCTATTTCTTCTAGATTATAATTTATTTTCGTTTCATTTTTTATTTTTAATATATTTTTATTAGTAATTAATTTATAAATTTCATTTTTATTAATTTCGAAATTTCTTTTTCCTGCTAAAATAATTTTGACAAATTCATTTATATTTATTTCTATTCCATTTATTTTTTCTACTAATTCTTCTTTTGAATATATTTCAGATATATCTATTAAAATTTCTTTAAAACTTCTTTTATCTATTGGCATAAATTTAATTTTATATTTATCTTTTTCTATTTCTCCTATTATCATTCCATGTTCTCCTGGTTCATCAAATCCTAATGAAATTAAAGACCCTGGGTATACAATTTTCTGAAATTCTTTTTCTTTGTAATATGGCTTATGTATATGTCCTAAAGCAATATAATCAAAATTACTTTTTTCTAATTGTTTTTCTGATAAAGGATTATAATTTTTTTCTGCAAAATCACTTGCATTTAATTCTCCATGTGTAATTAATATATTAATTTTGTCATCTTTATCTATTTCTATTTTTGCTTGATCATTTCTTTCTAAATAAAAATCTGTAAATCCATAACCATAAATATTACAGTTTTTATATGAATATTTTTCTAATTCTCCTTTAAATATTTTAACATTTTCATTCCAAGAATAATTAGCGTAAAAAGAATTTTTAATATATGGATCGTGATTTCCTGGTGTAATAAAAATTTTTGTATTTGGTATTTCTGTAAAGAGTTTATTTACATACTCTATAGTGGTTTTTCTAATATAGTTTTGCTCGTATAAATCTCCTGCAATAAATAATAATTCCACTTCGTTTTTCTTGCAATATTGAATTACATTTTTTAATGCTTCTCTTTGTTCTAATCTTCTTAGTTCTCCTAGGTGATTTTCTCTTGTTAAGTTTGTAAATTGTGCATCTAAGTGTAAATCGGCTATATGTACAAATTTCATAAATTTCCTTCTTTCTATTTTTTAGCATAAAGCAATGTTCTTGTATAGAAAAAAACATGTTTTCTATATAAGAACTTTTGTTTCTTTATTTTATCATACACTTTTTTTCTCGTCAAGAAAAATATACTACACTAATATATAATATAAAGTTATTTTCTTATGAGTAAAAGCAATTTTTTACGCAAAATAAAGACGGATATAAGGTCCGTCTTTATTTTATATTTTTTATCCTAATAAATCTTCAAATGGATCAGTTTCTTCTGTGCTTCCTTTTTTAGATTTAGTTTCTTCTTCAAAATTACCAAATAATTCGTCGAATTTTTCTTCTAGTTCTTTTTGAAGATCTATTTCTTTTTCTGGCTCAGTAAATACTTTTTCTTGTTCTATATCATCTTCAAATAAATCATCTAAAGATTCAATTTGGGTATTTTCTTTTTGCTCTTCACCTTCTCTATATGGATTATATGGATTAAATTTCCTCCATTTTCCTCTATCTATTTTTTCTATATTGTTATGACTCATTGGATATTTTGCAGCAAGTTTTACTGTTGAATTTTCAAAATAATAATATTTACGTGCTTTAATAGGTTTAATACCTTTTTCATAAATAATACATAAGTCATTGTCTAGTCTTCTCAATTCATCTGGAGTTAAAAGCGCTCTTGCCATTACTTGGTCTGAAACACTCTTTCCTTGCTTCCAGTCATTTCTGTCTCGGTTAATAGATAAACTTTCTCTTGAAATAGTTTTTTCTCCTAGTGCTTTTGAAAAATATTCTACTGTTTTTTGAGAGTTACTTCCTAAAAAAAGGTGTGTGTCACAATTTCCCATAATAGTTTCGTGTGATTCTTTATAGACCGCTTCTAACTGATCTAAGTTTTGTAAAATAACACTAAAAGATATTTTTCTGCTTCTACTTGTTGATATCTTTTTATCAAAATCTGGTATTTTTCCAATGTTTGCAAATTCATCTAAAATAAAAAATACTGGTACTCTTAAAGCCCCTCCATTATCATCTGCATGGTCATATAATTGTTGTATCATTTGAGAAAAGAATATTGTTAACAAAAAGTCATATGCAGAATGCGTATCTGAGGAAATAACGTATACAACAGTTTTCTTATCTCCAATTTGTTTAAAATCAATTGTATTTGTAGAAGTTAGTTCTGCAATTTCTTTTGAATCAAACTTTCCAAGTTTGGATTGTAAAGAACTAAGAATAGAACTATATGTTTTCTCTGGTGCTATTTCGATAGATTTATAGAACATTCTCGCTGGGTGGTCATATGGTAATTTTGTGATTAATTCTGTTAGCAAGTTCTCCCCACCAGAATTATTTGCTGCCCTTACCATTTCCGCACAACTTGCCAAATTTTGTTCTTCTTTTGGTGCTGTTGCAAGCAGATAATAAATTAAAGCTTTTAATAACATTTCTGCCATATCAGACCAATAAGGATCTTTATCTGCTCCTGTATCTGTTTGTCCTTTTACAATAGTATTGGCTATAACGTCTACATCAATTTCACTGTTAATATGCATCAATGGATTAAAGCCATCACTATTCTGAGGTCTTACTAGATTTAATACTTTTATATCATATCCATTAGCTTTAAAATATCCTGCTGTTTTATCATATAGCTCGCCCTTTGGGTCTGTAAACACATATGAACCTAATAATTGATAAGCATTTGGAATAACATAAGAGGCTGATTTACCAGATCCAGAGCCGTCCAACTACTAACACATTAATATTACCTCTTTTATTTATTGGTAAGTAATTTTTTTGTGCTAATAAAATTCCCTTATTCTTACTTAGAACACTATATTGTTCTCCGTTTTCACTCCAGTCACTAGAACCATGTTCTATATCATCGTATTCATGCTTTGGCATGGCTTTATATAACCCAACTGCCATAATTAAAATATAAAATAAGGTAAATTTCCAAAGCACGCTCCAAAAAGTTCCTATATATTCACTAGAAAATACCTTTCCAATAGTTCCAAATGGATTTGATAATTGCTCAGAAAAACTTGTCCAAAGTTGCGTGAAGTTAAATGCCCCGGTTTCTAAAGCCTCTTTAATTGCAATAGAAAATGGGGCTACAAATATAACAATCATAACAACTAGCAATATTAAACAAAAAATTAGTTTTCCTTTTATTTTCTTTATGCCTTTTCTAATTTTATCCATTTACTTTTTCACCTTCTCTTTGGTTTTTATCTTTCTTCTCCGTCTGCAACTTTTTCTTTTCTTGGTCTACCTCTTTTAGCTGGTTGTGTATTAACTTTATCTGAATCTGTTTTTAATGTTTCCGTCTTTTTGGGTCTACCAGGCTTTTTCTTTGTAGTTTCTTCTTTTTCTGTTATTTTTACGGCTTTTTCTAAATGTTTCTTTCTTGGTTTTCTTGTTTTTGCCCATTCGCCTTCTAATGGAATAACAATTTCTCCAGCTTTTCCATCTATTTCTTTTACGTCACCTGTTATAAAAACTAGTTCATTAGTTTTAGAATCTACTCCAAATCCTCCACAACAGATGATAAACTTATTGTTTTCCTCTTTTTTTGATGATGTATTACTCATAAATTTCTCCTCTCCTATTTTAAGAATTATCTTTACTATCTCTTATTTCAAATGCGAAATAGCTTTTATAGGGTTTTAATTTGCATTTTCCTTTAATTTCATTTGTTTTTTCATCATAGTATAAAATTGGTTTTATTTCTTCTGTTGTTTCTGGGTCTATAATCGAAATTGGTCTTTTTAAATTCGGTGTATAATTTACTTCTTTATATTCCGTTTCTGTTTCATTATATAGTGTTTTAAATTTCATTGGTAATGGCTTTTTGGATATTTTTACCTTATCTTCTTCCAAAACTCCAGTATTAACAACTACTTTCTCTTTTCCAAAGGAAAGAATTACCAAATTATTTCCTTGAGGAGACAACTCATCTACAAAGAAAGTTTTTTTCTTTTTGTCTCCTACAAATTGTTCTGTATATTCTAGTCTTTCGATAGTATATTTTGGAGATGTTTTTAGATATTCTTTCTCTGTTTCTTGAATTCTATATATAACAGTACTAACATCCTTAGGATCTGTAATGCTAAAGTGTTTTCCTTGTAAATTTTCTTCCATTTTTACACCTCACTCCTTATTTTTTAAGTGACTTTATTCTTTTGTGCTTTTCCTTAACATATATTATTATATAATTTTTGGTGTTTATTGTCAATATATTTATGTAAACTTTATCTGTTTATTTGCATCTCAATTTTCTTTATTTCTTGGTTTATATGTAGAAATTTCTTGTAATTTTTCAAATAATTCCTTTTCTTCTTTTGACAATTGTTTTGGCACTGTGATTTTTACATTCACAACTAAATCTCCTCTTCCGCCTTTTCCATCTTTATATCCTTTTCCTGCTATTTTTATTTTTTCACTACTATTCATTCCTGGAGGAATAAAAATAGAAATATCTTCATCTAATCCAGTAGCACTTACTCTTGCTCCTAAAGCAGCTTCCCAAGGAGAAATTGGTAAGTCTACTAAAATATCACATCCATGAAGTTTGAATTTTTTAGTATCTAGAATATTTACTTTTATAAATAAGTCTCCATTATTTCCTCCGTTTTGTCCTGCCTTTCCTTGCCCAATTAATCGTATTTTTTCTTTATTTCGAATTCCTGCTGGTACTTTTACACTAAATGTTTTTAAACTTCCTTCTACAGTTCTTAATGAAATTCGTTTTTCTATTCCATAAAAAGCTTCTTCTATTGTTATATTAATCTCTGTTTCTATATTTTCTCCTTTTATAGGTACTTTTTTATGTTTAGTTTCTGTTTCTTCTTTATTTACTTTTTGGCTTCCAAAAAGTAAGTTAAAAAACTCTGTAAAAATAGAATCTTCATTTTCTTCTTCATTTACTGCATTTTTATTTTTCTTTTTATTTCCTACACGAGCATTCCACATTCTATCATATTTTTTTTTGCTGCTACTATCAGAGAGAACTCGGTAAGCCTCATTAATATCTTTAAATCTTTCTTCTGCTCTAATATTTCCCACGTTTACGTCTGGATGGTATTTCTTAGCTAGTTCTCTATAAGCTGTTTTAATCTGATTCATAGATACTCTACTGCTATCTAGTTCTAGTATTCTATAATAATCTCGAAATATCATTTTTGCACTCCCCCACACATTTAGTAGCTGTATTATATCATACTCTAGGTATATTGGGAATACATTTACATAAAAAATTATTTCTTTTTATGCAAAATTTATTATATTTATTAATCATTTTTTATTTGTTTATTTTTTCTTAAAAAGTAATTCATTTCTAGTTAAAATACTATTTACATGTATGGCTTTATCTTTATTTAGTCTATCTTTTATTTCAACATTGAGTAAGTATAAAACCGTTTTGTCTATGTCTTCATCTGCCATTTTTCTCGTTTCTTCTAAGTCTTGCCATGTTCTATCATCTCCAGTTGCATCTGCTATGAATAATATTTTAGCAAGTGTATTCATATTTTCTTTTCCTGTAGTATGAGCTGAAATGGCTTCTGCCATATCTTCTGTAAAGCCGAATTCAATTTTCCCTATATGTGCGCCAATTTTTGCATGTAGTAAACCTGGTTGTTGCCTCTCAATTTCGTCTATTGGTAATTGATTTTTTTCTGCATATTGTATTTTTTTCTCATCGCTCCATTCTTTAGCTATATCATGTGCAATTCCTATAAGCTTTGCTTTTAGCTTGTCCTCCCCGTATTTTTCTGCCAGCTCTTCGCAGCGTTTCGCTACACATTTACTATGAAAAAATCTATTTTCTGACAATTGTTTTTTTACTATTGCTTCTATTTCTTCAAAATTCATTTTATTCTCCTTTTCTAAAATCGAGTATAAGTTTTGTATTGTTTCTATTTCATCTAGGAGTGGACAAGCACCGTTCGCCCGTAAAATCAATCCACCTAATGTAGTATAACTCAGAAATTATACGACTTTTAAATATTTTGTTGGCTTCCTTTTTTAATTTTCCATTGCTAAGCAGATTAATTTTTCTAATAATTCCGAATAACAAATTCCTTCTTGCTTCCATAGCTTAGCATACATGCTAATTTCTGTAAATCCTGGCATTGTGTTAATTTCGTTTAAGATTACGGTTCCGTCTTTTTTTATGAAAAAATCTACTCTAGATAGACCATTACCTCCAATTACTTTAAAAGCTTTTATTGCAATTTTTTTAATTTCGTCTTCTACTTTTTTATCAAGTTTTGCTGGAATTAAAGTTTTAGATTCCGCGTTTTCATATTTTGCTTCATAGCTATAAAATTCATCTGCTGGAATAATTTCTCCTACGCAAGAAGCAATTACATCTTCATTACCTAAAACAGAGCATTCTACTTCTCTTCCAATAATTCCTTCTTCAATTATAATTTTTGTATCGAATTTGCCCGCATATATTATTGCATTTTTTAATTCTTCTTCGTTTTTAGCTTTTTGAATTCCTACGGATGAACCTGAATTAGATGGCTTTACAAACATAGGATATTCTAATTCTTGGTTTATAAAACTACTTATTTCATCTAGGCTTTTCCTTTCTTCTTCTAAGTTATTTTTTACATGTATATAGCCTTCTTTGCATTTTCGAATGTATACATATTTTGTTTGTGCAATTTTTGCTTGTGTAAATATCCTTTTTGCATAAGCTTTATCCATGGCTAAGCTAGAAGCTAAAACCTTACACCCTACATAAGGCTTTTGAATTAATTCCAGCATTCCTTGTATAGTTCCGTCTTCTCCATAAAGCCCATGTAATACCGGAAAAATAACATCCATTTGTTTTAAATAATCTATTACATTTTCTATTTTAACTATTTTTTCCAATTTTTCTCCTACTTTTAAGTTTCTTATACTTTCTATTTTCTCTACATACTCATACCAAGTTCCTTGCTCATCTATATAAATTGGATAAATTTGATATTTATTTTTATTTAAGTTTTTTATTACCGATGTGCCAGAGGCAATAGATACATCATGCTCAGTTGACATTCCTCCAAAAATCACAGCAACTTTCATTATTTATACTCCTTCCCTTTTTACAGATTTTCTAAGATTATATTAAACTTCATTGCATTCGATGCCTTTAATAGCACTACATCGCCTTTTTTTAGGCATCTTCTTAATTCTTCAGTTGCTTTATAGGTGTCCTCACATTCGATAATATTATTTTGCGCCATACCTAATTCTTTAGCTCTCTTTACTATGTTTTTAGCATATTCTCCTACTATAATTAATTTGTCTATTTTATTTTTTACTACTTCTTCTCCTACTTTCTCGTGTAATTCTTTCGTATATTCTCCTAATTCAAGCATATCTCCTAATACTGCAATTTTTCTGTTTCCATCCACTTTGTGCAAATATTCTATAGCAGGTTTCATAGAATCGTAGTTTGCATTGTATGAATCATTGATAATTGTGTAATATTCTTTTTTTATAATTTCCATTCTTCTTTTAGTTAGATCTATATGTTCGATCCCTTTCAATATTTTTTCCATTGGAATTTGATAATGTCTTCCTACGCAAATTGCACATAAGCTATTATACACAAAATGACTTCCTCCAATAGGAACTTTTACATTATATGTTTTATTCTCTATTTCTACCGAGTATGTATTTTCTCCTTGCACACAATTTATATCTTTTGCCATATAATCGCTATTATTTTCTATTCCGTAAGTTTTTATAGTATAATTAGGTTTACTTTCTTTCCATGCATGTAGTAAGTCATTGTCATTGTTAATAACAACACATCCATTTTTTTCTAATCCTTCTAATATTTCTAATTTTGCTTTTAATATATTTTCTCTAGATCCTAAATTTCCAATATGTGCTGTCCCAATGTTAGTAATAACTGCTAAAGTTGGTTTTGCAATATTTGTAAGTGTTTGAATTTCTCCAAAATGGTTCATCCCCATTTCTGTTATTAATGCGGTATGATTTTCTTTTAATCCTAAAATTGTTAATGGTAATCCTATATGGTTGTTATAATTTCCAGTATTTTTATGTACATCATATTTTTGTTTAAGAACACTCGCTATTATATCTTTTGTGCTAGTTTTTCCAACACTACCAGTAACCGCAATAACTGGTATATCATATTGTTGCCTTTTATATGTTGCAAGTTCTTGAATTGCTTTTAATGTGTTTTTAACTTTAATAATTACTTTGTCTTTATATTTTTTTAAAAGTTCTCTATCAATTTCTACTTCCTCTATTAAAACTCCAATTGCACCTAGTTTTATCGCTTCTTCCCATAAGGTATTTCCATTAAATTTCTCTCCTTTCAGTCCGACATACATATCTCCTTTTTTTAATTCACGGGTATCTTTTACAAAATCTTCTAGTATAGTTTCCTTATTTCCTGATAATAAAATCCCTTTGCAAATTTCGGCTGCCTTTCCAGCCGTAAGCATTTTAGTATTTTCCATGCTTACTCTCATTCCTTTCCAAGGCATATAATAAGTTAAAACTTGACATATTATAACCTTTTCCCTGTTCATCTTATAAAGAAAAACTAAATCTAGTTTATTCTATTTGCTCTTTATTTTATACTATATGCTTAGAGAAATCAACCTGCAATTTGTCTTAATTTATTTTGCTTTGTTGTATTTTTCTTTTTTTTGGTATATACTAAAAATAGTTTCATAATGGAGGTTTTTTATGCTAAATATATACTATACTGATATAGATACAAACGAATTTACAGAAATTGCTGAATTCAGAAAAGGAAGTTGGATTCATTTAGTAAACCCTTCTGAAGAAGAAATTAGTTTTGTATGTAATAATTTAAACATTGAAGAAGATTTTATTCGCTATCCTTTAGATTTCGAAGAAAAAGCTAGAATTGATACAGAGGATGATGTAAAACTTTTTATTATTGATGTTCCAATTATTGAAGAAAAAGATGATGATACTATTTATACAACAATGCCTCTTGGTATGCTTGTTGTTCGTGATGATTTTTTTATTACAGTTTCATTACATGAATGTAAATTTATGGATGATTTTATAAATAATAGAGTGAAAGGATTTTTTACTTATAAAAAAACGCGTTTTATTTTACAAATTCTTTACACAAATTCTTCTGCCTTTCTTTCTATTTTAAAACAAATTAATAAAGAATCTGAAGCAACGGTTTTCTTATTGCAAAAGTCTATGAAAAACCGAGAATTGATTCAGTTGTTAAATTTAGAAAATAGTTTAGTATATATTGCAACTTCTCTTCGTTCTAATGAAGTAGTTATGGAAAAAACATTAAATGGAAAGGTTATTAAATTATATGAAGAGGATGAAGATATCCTAGAAGATGCAATTGTAGAAAACAAACAAGCTATCGAGATGAGTAAAATTTATAGTGATATTTTAAGCGGAACTATGGATGCATATGCTTCTATTATTTCTAATAATGTAAACAGTGTTATGAAATTTCTCGCAGCTATTACTATTGTACTTTCTCTTCCAACCATGCTTGCTAGTTTTTGGGGTATGAATGTAAATGTACCATTTGCTCAAAGTCCTTACGGATTCTTCTTTTTGCTTTTAGCATCAGTCATTCTATGCATTCTTGCAGCCTTTTGGCTTAAGAAAAGGGATATGTTTTAGTACATTTTTAAAGAAGCGTAAAGATTTGTTGAGACGAAAAATTGCTATGAAATTTTTCGTATACCATAATAAGAGCACAATCTTTAAATAAGACTGTGCTCTTTTTTTAATGATTTTCTACTTTTCTGTTTGCGATTTCAATTGCTTTTGTTACAATGTTTCCACATGTCTTTGATGGGATGTTTCCCCATCCTCCATCTTTTTTTACTTGCTCATATACACCTAATTCTTTTGCAATTTCTTCTCGCAAATTTGCTGAAATAACACTATTTTTATTTGCCATAGTTACCGTCCTTTCCAAAACAAATATATTTTGAAAGTAAGTTATAGATTAAATAATCTATAATTCTATTTTGTTCATGTTTTTCATTTTTATTTGTGGTAATTTTTATACTGTTAATGTTCCATTTGGAGTATCTACTATGACAAGTATATTTTCTTCTCTTCCAGTTTCTGCGTTAATATAAACTAGAAAATCTGTATCATCTATTCTTCCTTTAAATTCATAACAAAGAATTTCTGTTTTCCATTCTGTCGGGATTACAGCTAATCCTTCACTGAATATCTCTAAGTCTTCATTTAAACTGCTTTTGGCTTGTTCTTTTGTAATTTTAGGCTCTGGTAGGTTTCTTTCATAGTGTGAATTTAAATATCCCGTTGTTTCTATTCCTAATATTTCCCCATTATCTAAGGCTATTTTAAGTTTGATTAAGTCTGGGTACATAACAATTCCATTTTGTTCGTAAGCATAATTTATTGTTATAATTCCATCTTGTTTTAAATAGTAAGTTTCTTTCATGTTTGGAAAATTATGATTATTTAAAAATTCTTTTCCTTTTTGTATTGCATCTTCGTTAGAAATAACTTCTGCCTCTACGTTTCTATTATAATTCATTAATACAATATGCCCACCTTTTTTTGAGATTGATACACTTAGTGGATTATTTTTGTCGCCATCTTTTACTTGAATTCCAAAATCATACACAGCAATATTTCCATTCTCAATTAATCCATTAGAATTAATTTGCTCTATCCTATCTTGCCCTACAAATTCTATAACTTTTTGTTTGGCTGTTTCTTCATCTATATCTTCTCCTACTAGACCTTTTTTTTCTGCAGATGTTATATGTTCTGAATAGGCTCCGTCATAAATTAATCCTGAATATTCTCCAAAATTTTGATTAATATTATTAAAACTATCTTGAGAAATATTGCTTACTTGTTGTGCAAATGTTGTATTTCCTTTCTTTGTTAATTCACCCCAGCTGATTTTTCCTTCATTCATTTCTAAAGATAACTGATTAAGAGTATTTTCCAAGTCTACACTATATTGGTGTAATTGTTTTAAATTGCTAAAATCTTCTTCTGTTAGGGCTTCATTATAAATATTTTTTCTTGAAAGCGAATAACTATATTCACTAACCTGATTTAAAAATTTAGCAGTATTTGCTAATTCATTACTATTAATTGGTAACTGTGATAAATATACTTGTGCTAAGTTTGCCTCTCTCCATACTTCTGTTAATGTTTCTGCTCCATGCTCTGGAGTACTTGATATAAGAGATTTGGCTAAATATGTTTCAACATTTTGTATATAGTCTACTAATTCAAAAAAAGCAAAGTTATATTGATTTTCCATTGCTTGTCTATATTCGGTTTGTTTTTTATAAGCAAATATTCCTGTTCCAATACATATAGCAATTAACACTACAACTACAGTAAGCATATGTCTATCTCTTAGTCTATTTTTCCAGTCTAGCATTTTTTCTTTAAAACTTTTCATACTTTTATTTATGTTAGTTAAAACTAACACTTCCTCCTTTTTATTTATTTACAAAAATGATGTTTTCCTATTGTTTTCACAATAGTTCTTGACCAAATCCAACTACTAGTTGCAGTATTCGGATTAAAATAATAAATACAACCATTTGTAGGATCCCATCCATTCATAGCATCTCTAGCTGCTTTATAAACACTTGAATCCTCTGCTATTGGTTCATTAATTTGTCCATCAGATACCGCTGTAAAAGCTCCTGGTTGATAAATAACACCAGCAATTGTATTTGGAAAATTAGGATCTTTTACTCTATTTAATATAACAGCTCCTACGGCTACCTGTCCTTCATAACTTTCTCCCCTTGCTTCACCATTAATTGCTCTTGCTAAAAGTTGTATATCTGAAGTAGAATTAGCAGAACTTTCTGCATATACTTTGTTTGTTTCCTGTTTCGCATATAGAAAAGCAATTCCCAGCAAAGTAAATGATATTAAAAAAATACATATCTTTTTTTTCATTTTCAATCTCTCTTTCTTTTAATCTCTAATTTGTATTTTGTATATTTTTTTTCAAAATATACTTTCTTTGCTAAATTTTATTTGATATAATTTTTACATAATAATTTTCGATATTGAATCTAAAGATATCTTTAGTAATATATTTAATTATAGAATTCATAAAAAACTGTACGGGGGATTTTGTTATGAAAAAAATTTTAATTTTTTATGGTTCTTATGGTGGTGGACATTTGTCTGCAGCAAGATCTATAAAGGAATACATAGATACAAATTATTCAAATATAGAAACAAATTTAGTTGATTGTGTAGAATGTATTAATAAATTTTTAAATAAAATTTCTACTAAAGCCTATTCAGATATGGCAAAACATGCTCCTTGGGCATGGAAAAGAGTTTATTCTAGTTCGGAAAAAGGATCTCTTTCACATATTAGTAACACTACTAATCGAATTATGTCTATCAAACTTCTAAAAATTATTCAAAATTTTGCACCTGATTTAATCATTTCTACTCACCCTTTTAGCAGCCAAATGTGTTCTGTTTTGAAAAAGAAAAATAAATTATATTGTAAAATTGCTACTGTTATGACTGACTACGCACCTCATAGCCAATGGCTTGTTAATTCTGATTATATTGATTATTATTTTGTTGCTCACTCTGGAATGAAAGAAAGTTTGATTTCTTCTGGTGTTTCCGAGTCTAAAATATATGCAACAGGAATTCCTCTTTCAAATCGTTTTTTATTCCATTACGATAAGAAACAAATTTTATCAGAGTTTGGATTAAAAGAAAACAAAACAACCATTTTGTTTTTCGCTGGTGGTGCATTTGGCTTAGGGAAAGCTAAAACATATGAAATTTTACAGTCTTTTATAGATATTTTTCCAGATTTTCAAATTGTTGCTATATCTGGAAAAAATGAAAAAATGAAAAAACGTTTTGATGAATTGGTAGAAATTACACATTCTAGTGATACAGTTAAAATCTTAGAATATACCAACAAAGTACCTGAATTAATGAGTGTTTCTGATTTAGTTATCACTAAGCCAGGTGGCTTAACAACTACAGAAAGTTTAGCTTCTGGATTGCCTATTATTATTATTAATCCTATTCCTGGGCAAGAAGAAGAAAATGCTAAATTCCTAGAAGAAAAACAAGTAGCTATTTGGCTTAAAAAAGAAGATAATCCAAAAGAAGTTTTAATGAATTTATTTAATAATAAAGAGAAAATTAAAAGGATGAAAATTAATGCTCGTTTACTTGCAAAAAGAAACTCCACAAAGGATATTTGTGAGATTTTGCTAAACAATAAAGAAACTGATATGACAATATAAATTTTATTTATATTGTCATATCAGTTTTTACTGTTTTTCATTAACTATATTTCTCTTCTTCCTTCTAAAGCTTTTAGTAAAGTTATTTCGTCGGTATACTCTAAATCTCCTCCTACTGGAATTCCATGAGCTATTCTTGTTACTTTTACTCCAAAAGGTTTAATTAATTTTGATAAATACATAGCTGTTGCTTCTCCTTCTACTCTCGGATTAGTTGCTAGTATGATTTCTTTTATATTTCCTTCATGAATTCGATTTAATAATTCTTTTATTTTTATATCTTCTGGTCCAATTCCATTCATAGGAGATATAGTCCCATGTAATACATGATAAACGCCTTTATATTCATGTGTTCTTTCCATAGCAATAATATCTTTTACGTCTTCTACCACACAAATAATACTTGAATCTCTCTTTGGATTAGCACATATTAAACATGGATCTGAATCTGCTATATTATAGCAAATGGAACAATATTTTAATTTATTTCTAGCATCTTCTATAGAGTGTATAAATTCTTCTGTTTCTTCTTTGCTTAAATTTAGCATATGAAAAGCTAAACGAGTAGCAGTTTTATGTCCTATACTTGGTAATTTTTCAAAACTTTCTATTAATTTTTCAATTGATGGTGAAAAACTTGACATTTTTTTAGCACATCCTTACGCTTCTACATTAATCCTGGTATGTTATATTTCCCTAATTGTGCAGCTTGTGCACTATCTACTTTACGCATAGCTTCATTAACACAACTTAAGATTAAATCTTGCAACATTTCAATATCTTCTGGATCTACAATTTCTTTTTTTAATTCTATTTTCTTTATTTGCTTATTTCCATTTACTGTTACTGAAATTGCTCCTCCTCCTGCTACTGCTTCGAACTCTCTTAAAGCCAATTCTTCTTGTGACTTTTCCATGTCTGCCTGCATTTTTTTAGCTTCTTTCATAAGTTGATTTATGTTCATTCCTCCAAAATTTCCTCCCATTCCTGGGAATCCTCCTCTTTTTGACATTTTTAATCTCCTTTCTTTATTCTTCTATAATATTAATCGGTATTCCTAAATCTTCTAAGGAATTTCCTTGCTCTTCTACGTTATCTTTTGCTGTTTGTTCTTGAGAAATGTATTTAATATTCATTTGTTTTCCACATTCTAAAGCAACTGCTGTCTCTATATCTCTTTTATTATCTGCTGTTTCTAAAACAGTTTTTGCAAATCCTGTCAGTGGCTTTGTAAATTGTATCCCTATGGTCATATCATTTATTTCTACTGCTTTTGAATTTAAAAGGTTTGTATAGAGTACTAATTTTCCGCTTTTTTTTAAATTTTCTAGAACATTCACCCAGTATTGTGCAGTTTTTTCTTTTGTCGTTGGTACTTGTTTTTTTACAATATTTTGTGTTTGTACTTTTGATTTTTCCTCACGTGTTTTACCGATTTTCTTGTTTTTCCTCTGTTTTTGTTTGTGTTAGGAAAGAGCCTTTTTGCAGTTTATCTTCTATATTTTTTACTCGTTTTGCTAAATCTTCATTCTCGTCTTCTCTGTTGACACATGTTTTTATTAATCCTACTTCAAACATTACCTGTTTTTGTTCTTCCCATTTAATAGAATTATCTAGTTCTGATAACTCATAAATGGTTTTTATTAGTTTCTCTTTTTCTACTTTCTCTGCTAGCTCACAAATTCCTTCTAATTCTTTTTCATTATATATCTCTAATTTTCCTGTTGTTTTATATATTAAAACATCTTTAGTATATTTTATCATTTCCCATAGAAAATTATGGATATCTTTCCCTTCTTTTAAAACTTCTTGTGTACTTTCAATAACTCCTTCTATGTTAGATTGCACTATGTCCTTTAACAATTTGTAAATATAAGCAATTTCTGGAATTCCTACAAGTTCCCTTATTTTTTCTACCGAAATTTTGTTATCTCCATCTTGTACACATCTCTCTAATATGCTTAATGCATCTCTCATAGCACCTTCAGACAAATTGGCAACTAGTCTTAAAGCTTCTTCTGTAATTTCTATTTTACTTTCTTCACAGACAATTTTCAGTCTCTTTATAATATCTTCTACACTTATTCTTTTAAAATCAAATCTTTGACATCTTGAAAGTATCGTAGCTGGTAGTTTTTGAGGTTCTGTTGTTGCTAATATAAATTTTACATGTTCTGGCGGTTCTTCTAAAGTTTTAAGTAGTGCATTAAATGCTCCTGTGGATAGCATATGTACCTCATCAATAATATACACTCTATATTTAGCCAATGTTGGTAAAAAATTTACTTCATCTCTAATGGCTCTTATATCTTCTACACTATTATTAGATGCTGCATCCATTTCTACTACATCTGTAAGCGAGCCTGAAAGAATTCCTTTACATATTTCGCATTCATTACAAGGTTCTCCATCTTTTAAATTTAAGCAATTCATAGCTCTTGCTAGTATTTTAGCAGTTGTTGTTTTCCCTGTTCCTCTTCCCCCGCTTAGTAAATAAGCATGTCCAATTCTACCTGAAATAATCTGGTTTTTTATTGTTTTTGTAATATTTTCTTGCCCTACCATTTCTCTAAATGTTAAAGGTCTAAATGTTCTATATAAAGCTGCATATGCCATTTAAACAATCATTCCTTTCTTTAACAATTATATTGTAAGATATGATTGGCTTTCATGTTAATCTGCCTCAAACTTTAAATTTAGCCCCTTTATGGAAAGCAGATTTTCACATAAAAGAATCTATTTATCGCTGCTTTCTTCCGAATCTGACGAGGTTCATAGTTTTTTATTGAAATCTACTCTCCATAAAAGGGC
>CAWVME010000012.1:0-5784 GCA_963930325.1 Bacillota bacterium
ATAATATAAATCAAATATTCTAACTACAACATCTTTAGTAGAATAATCTATTACCAATCTTTTATCTTCGTGCTTATAGCCTAATGGTGCAATGTGAGGAATATGACCACATTTAATTGCTCCTACTAAACCTATTTTAGTTCTTTCACTTGTTCTTTCTATTTCATTTTGACTTACACTCATTAATAATCTTGAAATCATTTTACCATTGGCACTAGTTGTATTTATTTCATCATTAACACAATCTAAATAAGCATTGTTTTCATCTAAAAAAGTCATTAGATTTTCCCAATCATAAATACTTCTAGTTATTCTATCAAGTTTTAATGCAACAATTGTATTTATTCTTTTTACTTTTATATCATCCTTTAATCGTTCAAACTCTGGTCTGTGATTACCAGTTTTAGCACTTATTCCTGCATCTTCATAATAATCAATTATCTCATAGCCTTTGAATTTGCAAAAAGCTTCTAATCTTTCTTTTTGCTCTGGCAAACTAAATCCCTCACGAGCCTGGTCTTCTGTTGATACTCTCATATATAAGCCACATTTTTTCTTTTCTTCGTTCATTTCCTCAACCTCCTAACAAAAAAGAGACATCAAAGTATACGAGTACTACTGACATCTCTTAAATCCGTTTATCACAAAATAAAATACAATATAATTGTAATATAATATAAATTTTTCAAAGTACTCATAAATCTATATTTAGCTCTTGCCGAGTAAATATAGATAATTAATTGCTTATATTATATCACGATTTAAAGAAATGTCAATTTTTTACAAATTATATATTTTTCAAATATTCTTCTAGCTCTGATAATTTAATCTTTTTAGCTAAATTAGAAATATACACATCATTAGAATAATTAAAAACTAGAAATGTAGTGTCTTTTACAATTACTCTATGTGGCTCAATATAAGAAATATTAGTTTTCTCAATTTTTCTAATACTGCCATTGATAAAAGTAGGAGTAACTTTAGAAAATTCACATATAAACTCCAGTCGTTGTTTTAGACATTCCTCAAATTGTAGTTCCTGCTTAATTATCTTCATTTCAAGCACCATCCTTTCATTGTAATTTTAGGATGATTTTTTCGCAAAAGAAAAAAATCAACCATTTCTGATTGATTTTTGTATCTATCTGTTCTATTCGTCCGAACAGAAACGTCATTGGTGCAGATGGCCGGAATCGAACCGGCACGGTTTATTCAACCGCAGGATTTTAAGCTAAAGAAAAACATTCGTTTTAGTGATTTTACGTATTATTTAATATAACATATTACATATTAATGTATGCTTTCAAGTTCATTTTGTATTATATAGTATTTTTTTATTTTATACAATATTATTTAATTAGATTAGCAAAAGATTAGCAGAAATTTATCTACTTTTCTTAAATAAATCATTTGGTTCGCATTCTAAAATTTTGCAAAACTTTTCTATATTTTCATATTTAATAGACTTTGTCTTATTCATGATTATATTATTAAAATTTGTATAACTCATATCTAATTGATTATATAGCCAATACTTTGTTTTTCCTTTTTTCTTAAGTAATTCTAATACATTTAATTTTATCATTTTTACCTCTCCTATACTTTTTTCATTAGTTATATTTTAAATCATATATTTTTATTGCGTAACTCATGAAAATATTATATAATGTTTACATTATATATGCATGAAAAGAGGTAATTGTATGAATAAAGTAAGAAAGTATAGGATTGAGAAAGGTTACAAATTAAGTGAATTTGCACAATTAGTAGGCGTTTCCACGGGATATATGTGTCATCTGGAAAAAGGAAATAGAACTAATCCATCTTATAAAGTAATGTGTAGAATTGCAAATGTATTAGAAAAAGAATTATCTGAAATATTTTAAATAAGAGTTTGTTAATGCCAAGAGGAAGATGTCCGTACATTTTATGTACGGACATCTTCTTGGCTTACAAGATTATTTAAATATCAGAAATTACTTTTGATACTTTGCCTAGTATTGTTATCTCATCTAATTGTTTTAAAATAGAAGCATAGTTAGAATTATCTGCAAGTAATTTGATACTTTTTCCGAAAAGGACAATACGTCTTATGTAAGTTTTATCATTAGTATTATCTTTTAACATAATAATATCACCATCTTTATAAGAGCTTTGCATTTTTAGAATTATTTTGCTATCCTTTTTTATAATAGGCTCCATAGAGTCGTCTGTAACTGGAATTCCTTGTATGCCGATTGAAATTTGCTATTAAGTTATTATTATTATTTGTTATTTCGACGGAATTCATTTGCGTATTATAGTGGATTTCATCTTTATTCTCTAAATATTCAAGTATAAAAGAAACACAGCTTTCTGTTTCTAAAATTTCTTTAATAATCTGCATAACTTTTGACTTGTCTATATTTTCACTTGGTAAAGAAATTTCATTTTCAACAAGAACAGAAAAATTACTATCTACAAAAGTAAGTCCGACAGAATAAATTTCATATTGTATTAGTCTTATAAATTCGATTAATTGCTCTGGCGCTTTCTCTAAATAAGCTTCCAATACTAAAGTTCCCTTCGGTGCATTACATACTTTTTCTAAGCAACTGGAAAGACTGTTAGATGGTGATTTAGCCTTTCCAGAAGCTAATTGTGAAATATATTCTCTAGTGACAGGTTGCCCCATTTCAGTACATTTATTGGCGATTTCTGTTTTGGTAAGCTGGCTACTAAGAATTAGATTGTTTAAAGTATTTGAATACATTTTTTACCTCCTATTTCAATCTTTATTTCTAAAATCATCTTTTTTTCGTAACTCGCGAGTTACGTTTTTTTATTATACAACTCAAAACGTAATTAGTCAATTACGTAGTGTAAAAACAATATTTACATTTTATTTAATACCTAATATAATACAGATAAATTAATTGAAGCGCTGAAATTAATTGCAAGTCTCAAATCTACGCAATTCTCTATTAGAGAAGAAGCCACTTATGAGACAGACCCGAAAACAGGGGGGTGCAATTAGCGAGCATTACAGGTTGTTTTACAACCTGTTTGCGAGTGATTGCAGGAGGGGGAGAATCCCCCTGAATAAAAGTGTCTTATTTTTGTAGAGTACTAATTGCAAAGTAGAAATTTAAATGGTAGAGATTGTGAAAGGGCGATAACTACTATTAGTAGCCCTCACAACACCATTAAAATTATGAAAGGAGAATTTTAAAATGTTAAAAAACATACCAAATATTGATACCATCTGTATTTTAGTAGATATTCAAGATTTTGAACAACAAGAAATTTTAGAATTTCTAAAACAAGAAAAAGAAAAAGCATTACTAGTTGCCGCTAGTAATGCTAGTGCTAAACATGAGATAACCATTCATGATTTTAGTTTCCAAATACTTCCCAATGGCTCTCAAGGTTACGCTTATATTTTACACAACCAAGGATATGAAGTCAAGATAGCCCAAAAGCGTGCAACGTTAGAAGCTTTTTATCCATTGCAAGTACGTATTAGCTCTGAATATTTGTGGTCTTATGGATTAGCAGAAGCATGGCAAAAAATATATACTTGGGTAATTGAAACCTTTGGTAACATTTTAAAACATAAAATATATAGAATAGATTTATGTTGTCATGTATCTGGAATTGATTTGTTAACTAATTATGAGAATTGCTATAAAGGTAAATTCAAAAAGAAGCAAATACATTACGATGGAAACACACCAAATGCTATCACATTTGGAAGTAGAAAGAATAAAAAAATATACTGTAGAATATATAACAAAACTTTAGAAATACAACAAACGAAAAAAAAGCTATGGTTTAAAGAAATATGGAGAGATAATGGCTTAGATACTGAGAACACATGGAACATAGAATTCGAATTAAAAAGCGATATGCTAAGAGAATTTAACTTAATGCAGTTACAAGATATTTCTAGTCATTTACAAGACTTATGGAGATATTGTACCAGTGATTTCTTGATAAAAATAGATAATACACGTACCAGAAAGGAAAGGTGTCCTATTAATAAGGAATGGATAGAAGTACAAAATGCTTATAACAAATTTAATTCAACTGAATTAATTAAGAGAAATAAACAAATCGCTTTAGATGCACAGGCACTTATACCAAGTATTATGGGACATATTACTTCTTATTCGGCAAGGATAGGTAGTTTAGACTTTGCAGAAACTCTTAATAAGATTGGTAGGGAAGGTAAAAATTATTTTCGTAAAAAGCAAACAAACTTTAAAGAAGAAGTAGAAAATAAGGCTTTACTTATTAAGCAGAAAGGAGAAAATACAAATGAATAACGAAATAGATAAGAGTTTTTTAACGGTAGAGGAGATGGCTAATTTGCTTAGAATTAGCCGCTCTAAAGCCTATGAATTAGTAAAAGAAAAGAACTTTCCTATTATAAAAATAGGAAAGTGCATAAGAATTAATAAAGAAGAGCTTTTAAAATGGTTGTGTACCTAACGAAAACATGATATAATTACACAGAACTTGAAAGCAGGAAGGAGGAACTTTGAGAGGACATATAACTCAGAGAACGAAGGGGTCATGGTCAATTTCTATATACCTAGGAAAAGACCCTATAACAGGAAAGAAAAAATATAAATGGTATACTATCAAAGGAAACAAAAAGGAAGCAGATAAGTTTCTAACAGAAAAATTAAATGAAATTGAGAATGGTATATTTGTAGATAGTAAAAATATGACATTAGCAGAATATTTAAATTATTGGTATGAACAATGCTGTGTTACGAAATTAAGCCCTACAACGTATGAGAGCTATAAGAGAAATATAGATAAATACATAATACCCAATCTAGGTAATATAAAACTATCTAATTTATTACCTTTGCAACTGCAAAACTTTTATAATATTCTATCAGAAACATTGTCAAACACTAGTATTGTGTATATCCATAGAATATTACACTCTGCATTAAACCAAGCAATGAAATGGGATTTAGTAATTAGAAATGTGTCTAATAATGTTGAACCACCCAAAAGGGAGAAATATAAAGCTACAATCTTAGATAGTATACAAACAACTCAATTAATAAGTGCAGTTAAAGCTACTTATATCTATATTCCGGTTATGATAGCCTTATCAACTGGAATGAGAAGAGGTGAAGTTTTAGGTTTAACATGGAATAATGTAGACTTAGAAAGTGCCACCTTAAAAGTAGTACAAGCTGTATATCCAACTAAAAGTGGCTTAGTAGTCTTGCCACCTAAAACAAAAACTAGTGTTAGGAAAATCAGTTTGCCACCAACTTTAGTAGAAATATTAAGAGAGCATAGAAATAAAAATGCACATATTAGTACGTATGTGTGTACTTTAGAAGATGGAACGCTAATTAGTCCGAGTAGCTTAAACCATAAATTCAAACAAATATTAAAAGATAATAATTTACCTAGTATACGTTTTCATGATTTGAGGCATTCTCATGCTTCATTATTACTAAGTCAAGGTGTACAAGCAAAGGTTATTTCTGAAAGGTTAGGACATAGTAATATCAATATAACAATGGATATATATTCGCATATATATGAGGCAACTAATGTAGAAGTGGCAAATAATTTTGATACGTTTTTAAAAACAAGTTGATAATTAGATTAGCAAAAGATTAGCAAGTTAGCTAAAATGCACAAAAAATGAGAGAATAAGAATATTGAAACTCTTACTCTCTCATGGTGCAGATGGCCGGAATCGAACCGGCACGGTTTATTCAACCGCAGGATTTTAAGTCCTGTGCGTCTGCCAGTTCCGCCACATCT
>CAWVME010000013.1:0-10350 GCA_963930325.1 Bacillota bacterium
TAATTCCCACTTGTTTTGCTAGATTTTTAATTCTTGCAATTTCAATCAAATTCTCTACTTCTTTTGGCATTAATCCATAGCGGTCTATGATTTCATCAATGACATTGGCAATATCTTCTTCGTTTCTACACAAGGCAATATTCTGGTAAATTTCAATTTTTTGGCTACTGTTTTCTATATATGTGTCAGGAATATAACTTGAAACATTTATTTCAATTTGTATATCTTGTTCTTCTTCAGTTTTTACTCCTTGCATTTCCCTAATTACTTCATCCAATAATTTGCAATATGTATCATACCCAACTTGTGACATATGTCCATGTTGCATTTCTCCGCAATAGACTTCCTGCTCCTCTTATTTCTAAATCTCTCATAGCAATTTTAAATCCGGAACCGAACTCCGTAAATTCCTTCATGGCTTTTAATCTCTTATCTGCTATCTCACTTACTATTTTGTCTCTTTTGTACATAATATATGCGTATGCTTGTAAATTGCTTCTTCCAACTCTCCCTCTAATTTGATATAGTTGTGCAAGTCCTAATTTATCTGCATCTTCTACAATAATCGTATTAGCATTTGGAATATCAATTCCGAGATTCTAAAATAGTTGTACAAACTAATACATTAATCTTTCGCTCCACAAAATCTATCATAATTTCTTCTAATTCTTTTCCAGACATTTTTCCATGAGCAAATCCGACCTTAGCTTCTGGTACTAATTTAGCAATTTCATCTGCTTTTCTTTCGATGTTTTCTACTTTATTGTATAGGTAAAATACTTGACCATTTCTTTCGAGTTCTCTTGTAATTGCTTCTCTAATTACTTCTGTATCTTGTTCTAATACATACGTCTGTACTGGTTTTCGATTAGATGGAGGCTCATAAATAACAGACATATCTCTAATTCCTACTATAGACATATGTAATGTTCTAGGAATTGGAGTTGCCGTCATAGATAAAACATCTACGTTGTTTTTTAGAGTTTTTATTTTTTCTTTATCTTTTACTCCGGAAACGATGTTCTTCATCAATAATTAATAATCCTAAATTTTTAAACTCTACATCTTTGCTTAATATCCTATGTGTTCCCACAACAATGTCAATTTCTCCCAATTTTAATTTTCGAATAATTTCTTCTTGTTGTTTTTTACTTCTAAATCGATTTAATAATTCAATTCGAATTGGAAACTCCTTCATCCTTTCTCTAAAAGATTCGTATTGTTGATTTGCAAGTATTGTAGTTGGTACTAAATAGGCAACCTGCTTTTGGTCCATGCATGCCTTAAAGGCTCCTCGAATTGCTACTTCTGTTTTTCCATATCCGACATCTCCACATAGCAAACGATCCATTGGCTTATCTCTTTCCATATCCTTTTTTATTTCTTCAATACATCGTAACTGATCCTCTGTTTCTGTATATGGAAAACTATCTTCAAATTGTTTTTGCCAGTCAGTATCTTTTGAAAAAGCAAACCCCATAATTTTCTGCCTCTTTGCATAGAGTTCAATTAATTCTCTTGCTATCTCCTGTAAATTCGATTTTACTTTTGATTTGGTCTGCTCCCATTCCTTACTTCCTAATCGATTAACTTTTGGAGCTCCTTCACCTGTTCCTATATATTTTCTAACACTGTCTAAAGCATTTGTTGGAACATACAAAATATCATCATCTTTGTATCGTATTTTAATGTAATCTTTTATTACTCCATCTGCCTTTAATCTATTAACTCCTATAAATTGTCCTATACCACTGGTTTTGTGTACTACATAGTCTCCAACGTTTAAATCTGCAAATACGATTGTTTCTCCTTGCTTAAAAGCTTTATTCGAAGTCCTACTCTTAGTTGTTGTACTTGTAAATAGATTTTCTCCTGAAATAACAAGAAGTTCAAAATCGTATGCTTCAAATCCTGCAGATAACGTACCAGATGTAATTATCAAATTTTGCCATAATATTTCCGTACCCTTTTGTTTTAGAAATTCTTTTATCTTAGAGCAATTTTCTTCATTACCAGCCAGAATTACAATTCTTTTTCCTTTTTTTGTGCCCTCTTGTATTTCCTGTGGCAATAAATCCATTGAACTACGAAAAAAGTTAACCTCCCTATAGCTAAAGCTATATCCGTTTCTTTTTGCATGCATACTTTGTTTATCCACAAATCCAATATCTTGTTTTTCCAAATAAATTGTTTGTTTCTTTTTTAGTATTTCCAAAAAAGCAAGATAATCTTGCATATTTTTTAGTGATTGTGGAACCTCTCTTTGTTTTTCTACTAAAGATTTTATTAGGTTTTCTCTATCTTTCAATATGTTTTCAATTCTTGCTTTTATTTTTCCGATTTCATCTACAAATAAAATGGTATCTTTTTCTATGTAATCTAAAAAAGTCTCTTGCTTTTGATAAAAGTTATTAAAATATTTATCTATTTTATTAATATATTCCCCATTTTTTATCAATTCTTTATCTTCTTGATTTTCAATTGTTTCTGCAATATCTCCTGCTTCTTTTTCTAAAACAAATTCTATGCAAGGATAAATCGTTACTTGTTTTTGCATTTCTGTTGACCTTTGAGAAGTAATATCAAAAATTCGAATCGAATCAATTTCATCTCCCCAAAATTCAATTCGAGTTCCTTGTTTTTCTGAAGTTGCTATGTCTAAAATACCACCTCTTACACTGAACTGTCCCTTAGTTTCTACCATATCCAAACGTTCATATCCCAAATGGATAAGTTTTTCTTTTATATTTTCTAATGAATAGCTTTGCCCCACATTTAAAGTGATAACATCTTTATATAAAGCATCTTTAGATATCATTTTTTGTGACACGGCTTCTATTGTAGTGACAATGACTTTTGCTTTTTTCTCTCGAATTTTATTTAAACATTCAATTCTTTGATATAATGTGTCTTTGCTTTCTGCCAAAATATCAAAAGATAGTATATCTCTCTTTGGGAAATATATTATCTCTTCTGAAAAATATTGCATATCTTTTAAAATCTTTTTAGCTTGCATTTCATTATATGTTACAATACAAATAGGTCTTTCTACGTAAAAGTTCGTTGCATATGCAAAATGTACCTTTCCAACGTCAGTAAGCCCAGATAACATAATCGGGCTTACTTCATTTTTTACATCTTCTATATAGGAATTAAATTTTTTATAGTTCGGTAATATCTTTATAAGTTCATTCATTTACGTTCTTCCTCTCTATTTTACAGTATTTCTACTTTCCTATTTTATCTAAATATAGCTTTCTTGCGGTTTCCGGACTATCTACTCCTTCTTTGTTTTTTACCGGAGCAAATTCTTCCTCTCTTTTTACTCTCATAATCAATATATCATCAACTCGTTCAAACATGTCAAATATAAAGCTTTCAAATTTATAGCTATTTGGTTCTGTTGCTTCTGTTTTCTCTCCTTTGCTGTTAATATAATTTGATTTTTTAAAAGCTGCATGATATTTTAGTTTTTTCCATCCTTCTTTTTCAATTAAGCTAATATGGAACATATTACAAATAATATGTGATTCTCCATATATAAGTTCTCCATTTTCGTCTCTAGCTTCTGCTAATTGTTCTGGTATTTCTGAATATTCTATAACACTTGGCTTTCCATTTCTTTTGCAAAACACTCCTACTTTTTCTTTTGGATTTGCTTTGACTAAAGATTTAGCAGCTGCAAGTACATGTTTTTCTTCTGAAAGTCCAATGAATAAAGCATCTACCATTTGTACTAAACAATTATCTACTCCACCAATAAATATCCACTCTACTCCTTTTTTTCTCATATCTTCTATAATTCCATTTTTTAGCAGAGATATAAAAATACTTCCATTTCCATCTGAAGCTTGTTTTATTTTCCATTGTTCTTCTAATATCACTTTTCCTTGTTCATTTAGCATTGGCAGTCTACCTTGCTTAAAAAAACAAATTGCATCTTTTGGGTATTCAAAATAATTGTTCTCTTCAAAAAAATGAATTGTATTTTCATGATTTTCTTCACTTGTCATAATATACCATGGTATAATAGTACAATAATTTTTACAGGCATCCTTTAAGGTATCACACAAAATGCTAAATAAAGATTTTCCTGGAAATAATTCAAATGTTCCCTTTGGTCCATTATGTCCTAATCTTGTTCCCTGTCCTCCTGCCATTGTAACAACAGCTAACTTTTTTTGTTTTATTTTTTCTGTTCCTATATCTTGTAATCTCTTTTTTTCTTTTGGTTCTATTTTCATTTTATCTATGTATGCAATAGGTTCAATTACATCATCTTTTACTGCATTTTTTTTCTTTACTACCGATTCATACAAATCTTTCATTTGTTTAAAGTCAATTTCATTTATTTGCTTTAGTAATTCGTTCTGTTCTTCTTTTGATAATCTTTCATAAAATTTAAGTAAGTGTTCTTGATGATACTCTTCTACTATTTTCTTTGCTTGATTGTAGTATTCTATTTCATTCATGTTTTCATTCCCCTTCTATAGTTGTACTTAAATCTTTTATATTTTATCACTTTTTTTATTTTTTGTCTAGTTATACTATATATGAGTCCCTCATAAAAATATATAGGAGGACAATAGAATGAAGAATAATTTTTTTGTATTTTCATTAAAGAAACATTTAATTCCATGCTTATTTTACCTATTTACCATTTGTTTAGTTTTATTTTCAAATAGCAATTTAATTGCAGCTAAAAATGGAATTACCTTATGGGCCAATTCTGTACTTCCTGCACTTCTTCCATTTTTTATCGCTACAGAACTTTTAAATTATACTAATATTGTTTCTGTTTTAGGGAAGTATTTAAACAAATTTATGCGACCTTTATTTAATGTCCCTGGTGAAGGTGCTTATGCTTTTATTATGGGCATTATTAGTGGCTATCCTATGGGAGCAAAAATTGTTTCAAAATTAAAAGAGGATGGAAATTGTACTTTAGCTGAGAGCGAAAGACTTTTAGCTTTTACCAATAATTCTGGTCCATTATTTATCATTGGCACTGTTGGAGTTAGCCTTCTCGGAGATACTAGCACAGGACTTTTACTCTTTTTTACTCATCTTTTAGCTTGCTTAAGTGTCGCCTTCATTTTTCGTTTTTGGAAAGCAAAGCAAAATCATTATAGAAGCGCTTTACAGTTTATTGGGAAAAATTCATCTATAATAAAAAAAGAAACCGTTAGTTTTTCAAATTTAGGTGAAATCTTGTCTAATAGTATTATTAATGCCTTAAATACTATTATTATGATTGGAGGATTTGTGGTTTTATTTTCTGTTATCACTTCTATTCTAAATCAATGCCATATCATTTCCGGAGTTGCTAACTCACTCTATAGTTTATTTAACATTCCCATAGATTTTTCTAATAGTATTATTACCGGTATCATTGAACTTACAAATGGTTTAAAATCACTTTGTAGCATTCATTCTAAAAATCTTTCTAATATTGTTATTCTATGTGCATTTTTACTTGGATTCGGTGGACTTTCTGTTATGCTCCAAGTTTTAAGTATTACTTCAAAAGCAGGAATTTCTATTAAGCCATATCTTATTGGAAAATGTTTACAAGGAATATTAGCAGCATTTTATACTTATTTAATTTTACATACAACCAAATTATTTAATCTAGATTTAGCTCCTGTTTCCTCTTCCTTGTCTAGTCCTCTATTCAAATTTCCTATTAACTTAAATATTCTAGGTTGGTTTTTTGTTTTTGTCTCTATTTTAATAATTTTCATTAAAAGCTCGAGGAAACATTTTATGTGAATGTTGATTTTTGTCTGTTTTTATGTTAAAATTTACTTATCTTATATAGAAAGGCGGTAATAGCATGGAAAGTAGAGTTAATGCTAGCAATCCATACTCGTATATTTTCCAAGTCTGCCAAGATGACCCAAAGTTTCTACGTAAACTGCTTTCTAGAAACTCTCCGGACTTTTTTCCATATGCAATAGATTATGCATTGGAAAACCCTGCATTTCTCCGTAGAATTTTGAAACTTGCTTCAGACAGTACAAAAATCCGGAGCAAAATCTTAATCTACGCTGATTCGCACCAAGAAGTAAAATCGAACATTCTGGAATGTGCTAGGAAATGTAGAGTACAATGGGTAAGTAAACATCTACAATAACCGCAAAAACGCTCTGCTATAATAAGCAGAGCGTCTCTATTATTACTTAATTTATTACATCTGTTTTAATCATTCTTTCTTTTATCTTATATTTTCCAAAATGCTTCATATGCTCTATATGCTTCATATATATCAAATTTGCTAGTTACCTCATAAGGTGCATGCATAGACAACACAGGTACCCCACAGTCAATTACGTCCACTCCCTTATTGGCAAGAATATAAGCGATTGTCCCTCCGCCTCCTAGGTCAACTCTTCCGAGTTCAGATAATTGATAGTGAATATTATTTTCTTCAAAAATATGTCTTATTTTAGCAACATATTCCGCATTTGCATCTGATGCTCCTGCTTTTCCTCTAGCCCCTGTATATTTATTAAGTCCAATTCCTCTTCCCAAAAATGCCGCATTGTTTTTTTCTGATACAGAAGCATAAGTTGGGTCATAGCCAGCATCTACATCTGCAGATAGCATTCTAGAATTGCAAAATACATTTTCTAATAGATTTGGTCTATTTTCCCCTGCCTTATTTAATAATTCTGAAATAAATAAATCAAATACATGAGATTCCATTCCGGTATTCCCCATACTTCCAATTTCTTCTTTATCAGAAAAAATACATATTGCAGTTGTTTTTGGCTTCTCAATATTAAGTATTGCTCTTAGCGAAGTAAATGCACATACTCTATCATCTTGCCCATATCCTGCCACCATGCTTCTATCAAATCCCAAACTTCTAGCCTTAAATGCTGGTACAATTTCTAATTCTGAACTCAAAAAGTCTATTTCTGCAATTCCATATTTTTTGTTTAATATGTTTAATATGTTTAATTTTACTCTATCAGAAATTTTCTCTTCTTCATACGGAATGCTTCCAATTAAAACATTCAAATCTTCTCCGGAAACGCCATCTTTTAGCTTTTTCTCCATCTGTTCCTGAGCTAAGTGTGGAAGTAAATCTGTAATTACAAAAACTGGGTCTAATTCATCTTCTCCAATATTTATCTCTATCTTCTCTCCATCTGACTTAACAACTACTCCATGAATACTAAGTGGAATAGCAGTCCATTGGTATTTCTTAATTCCTCCATAATAGTGTGTTTTAAGTAACGCAAACTCAGAATCTTCATATAACGGATTTGGCTTTAAATCTAATCTTGGAGAGTCTATATGTGCACCAATAATATTTAATCCTTTTTCTAGCTTCTCTTCTCCTATTACTGCAATATAAATTGATTTTTCTCTATTTACATAGTATACTTTATCTCCTGGATTTAATTTTTCCATATTTTCTATATGTTTAAATCCGTTTTTTTCAAGAATTTCTAACGAAGTCTTTACGGCTTCTCTTTCTGTTTTGGAACAGTCTAAGAAGTACATATATTCATCTCCAAAAGCAAAAATCTTTTCTTTTTTTTCTTTATCTGCCTTACTCCATCCATTTTCCTTCTTATAAAATAATTGTTCTTTTAGTTCTTCTCCATTAGGTATTTCTCCCATAATCTTCCTCCTTTATCTTTACTATTTATTATACAATAAATTTAAAATTTTATGTATTAGATTATTTTATTTTCATTCTATAATTCCTAAAACCACTTTTGGAATAGTTACTCTTTTTGAAGTTAGTTTATAAGCTCTTCGCACATTTTCCACTGCTCCACTAACCTTTTTTTCATCATTTGCATGTACATAAGCTAAAGCTTCTCCTATTTCTACATAGTCCCCTATTTTCTTATTTAACACAATTCCTACAGTAGGATCTATTGTATCTTCTTTCTTCATTCTACCAGCACCTATATAAACTGAAACACTTCCTACAATTTCTGCGTCAATGTTTTCAACAGTTCCATCTGTTTCTGCTAAAATAGGAACTATATATTTAGCTTTGCCAAGTTTGTGTGGATTATCTATACGCTGTAAATCTCCTCCTTGTTTTTGTATCAGTTGACGGAATTTCTCATAAGCCGCACCTTCTTCAATTGTTCTCTTAATTTTATTCTTGTTTTCTGCAATATTATTACCTCTTCCACTTAGTTTCATCATGTATGCCCCCAGCTCCTGTACCACTTCTAGTACATCCTGAGAAATCTTTCCTTTTAAAGCATCTATTGTTTCTACTATTTCTAATGTATTTCCTACAGCTTTTCCTAAAGGACTATTCATATTTGTTATAACACACACAGTTTCTTTTCCAGTTTGTTTTCCAATTTTTTTCATAATATCACATAGTTCTATAGCCTTTTCCTTATTTTTCATGAAAGCCCCTTTCCCTACAGTTACTTCTAATACAATTTTATCTGCTCCGGAAGCTATTTTTTTACTCATAATGCTAGAAGCTATAAGAGCGATACTATCTGTGCAAGCAATCGCATCACGTAAAGCATACATTTTTTTATCTGCTGGTGCCAAGTTTTCAGTTTGCCCTGTTAAGCAAATCCCAATTTCTTTTGTATTTTCAATAATTTCCTCTTTTGTAAGCTCTGTTCTATATCCTGGAATTGATTCTATTTTATCAATTGTTCCACCTGTTATCCCTAGACCTCTTCCTGACATTTTTACAATTGGAATTCCTAAAGTTGCCATAACTGGCATAAGTATCATTGTTATCTTATCTCCTATTCCTCCTGTACTGTGTTTATCCACAATTATGTCTTCTATGGATGATAAATCCATAATTTCTCCTGAATATGCCATAGCTATAGTTAAATCTTTAATTTCTTTTTCATTCATTCCATTAATATATATAGCCATAAGTAGAGCAGCTGCTTGGTAATCTGTAATATTCCCATTTGTATATTCTTGAACAAAATAAGCAATTTCTTCTTCCGTTAATTCTTTGTTATCTCTTTTTTTAGCAATAATCTCTAAAATGTTCATAGTCGACTCCTTTTTAAACAATTTTATATTTAATTTATAAAGTTCTTAACAAAACTTTTTCTATGTAGCATACATATTCCATTTTCTCGAATAGCCTGTATATGAGTTGCTGTTCCATATCCCTTATTTTTAGCAAAACCATACTCTGGATAGAGTTTATCCCATTCTAACATAATTCTATCTCTTGTTACTTTTGCGACAATTGAGGCTGCAGCTATACTATAATTTTTTGCATCGCCTTTTATAATAGAAGTATACGAAATTCCATTAGTATCAATCCCCTGCAAAGCATCTACTAAAATTCTGTCAGGCCTTATATTAAGTCCTTTTATAGCTGTAGTTAATGCTTTTTTTGTTGCATTTAGTATATTAATTTTATCAATTTCTTTTTGATCTACAATTCCGACATTCCAAGCAATAGCTTCAGAAGTAATTTGTTCGTATAATCTCTCGCGTTTGGCTTCTGATATTTTTTTAGAGTCATTTACCCCTTCTATTTTTGACTCCCTTGGCATAATTACACATCCTACTACTACTGGCCCTGCCAGAGGGCCTCTTCCTGCTTCATCAATCCCAGCTATTATCTTTATTCCTTGATTATATAGTTCTTCTTCATATTGTTTTAAGCATTTTAATCTTTGTAATTCTTTTTCTTTCACTGAAAATACCTCTATTTTAATCACCTATTCTTAAATTTTTGATATCAGATAACTTATAATATACGTTTCCGTCCACATGTTTATATCCTGAGCTAATTACTACTTCAACATCAGCTGTTTCTCCGACCTGATAATTTACATAGTATACTTCTCCATCTTCTATGGATACACCACTTAAGCCGTTCTCTTCTAGAGTATTAGCATCCCATTTGTAATATTCTCCTGTAGTAATTCCCGCTTTTCTTAAAGGTTCCTCTTCTGCTATATTCTCTACTTTTACTCCCTTTAAACTATTCTCTTCATCTCCACTAAATTCTGCTTTTTCTGCTAATGTTTGTGCTTTTGCTTGAATTAGTAACATATTGGCACTAATAGTTTGTAAATTAGATTGTTGTATAATTTTACCTCCTTCATATCCTGCAATTCCAGCAAGAATAAGTATCAAAATGATTGTAATGACTAATGCAACTAATGTTATCCCTCTTTCTTTCTTCATTATTTTTCTCCTATTCGTTTTTATTGATTTATACATATATTATATATATAGCTATTTTAGATTTCAAGCCTTATAAAAAATTTAGTAAAACAATTACAGTTTTTTCACATTTTTTTCACAAATCAATTGTATTATAATAGTGTTTTAGGTTATTATAATAACAATTAAATTATTTTTAAAGGA
>CAWVME010000014.1:0-13645 GCA_963930325.1 Bacillota bacterium
GCGGACGACTGCTAGTCGCCCCTACAATCTCTGCAGGTTGGCATAATCTACAAAGAATATAAAACAGAAAAAATAAAAAAACACTGGCCAGCAGACAGACAAAATTTGTAGAGAAATGGGCCAAACCCCATTTGGTGGACTTTATTTTCGCCCCCACCCTTAGGCTTTATATTTTTTATATAAAATAACAAAGTAGGGGCGGCTAGTAGCCGTCCGCGCATCGAAGAAACTGCAGAAATAAAGCGAAAAAAACCAAAAAAAAACACTGGTTAGCAGACAGATAAAATTTGTAGAGAAATGTAGGGGCGAACAGTGTTCGCCCGCAGAAGAAATTAACACAAATATAAATATTACAGAAAAAACATATTGCTAATAATATTTGGTATTGGAGGGCGGACGACTGCTAGTCGCCCCTACAATCGTGAACTATACCCCAAGTAAAATTAGTAAATAAACAATAATGTGGGAGATAAAAATTTGTAAAATGTAAAAATATTTAAAGAACCTACTATTAATTAGTAAGGAGAAAAATAGAAAGAGGTATTAATGAAAAAGAAAATTCTAAAAAATATGGAATGGAGTATTCTAATTTGTTGTATTTTATTGCTAGCCATTGGTATGGTAGCACTTTTTTCAGCAACTCATAATACAGAATATGAGGAGCTGAAAAAGCAAGTTCAATGGATTCTTATTAGTATTCCTGTCATGATTTTTCTAATTATTATTGATTATAATATCTTAGTAAAAATTTCTCCTTTTATTTATGGAATAGGAATTATAGCACTGATAGCAGTACTCTTTACAGAAGATATTAATGGAGCAACAAGTTGGTTTCAATTAGGATCTTTTTCCATACAACCAGCAGAATTTGCAAAAATATTCTCTGTTTTGCTTTTTGCCTATGTAATTGTTAAATTTCAAAAACGAGGCAGAGAAGAAATTAATAAGTTTTGGAAGCTAGGTGCTTCGATTTTAGTTATGGCAGTTCCCATAGCATTAATTATTATGCAGCCGGACTATGGTACAGCAGGCGCATTTTTGTTTGCAATTGCATTTGTGCTATTTATTGCAGGTATAA
This sequence comes from Bacillota bacterium, assembly GCA_963930325.1. GTDB lineage: Bacteria > Bacillota > Clostridia > TANB77 > CAG-508 > CALXJM01. The sequence goes on from CAWVME010000014.1 coordinate 1,079, forward strand.
AAGCTAGATACATTATTGCGTGCATATTAATTGTAGTAATTACTGTTCCTTTGCTTTATTTTTATATTTTGCCAGAACATGCGAAACAAAGAATCGACATTTTTTTAGATCCGGAAAGTGATGCTAGAGGAGCAGGATATAATATTATTCAATCTAAACTTGCAATAGGCGCCGGACAACTATGGGGAATGGGAATATTAAAAGGAAACCAAACACAATTAGGATATTTATATCCTAAAACAACAGACTTCATTTTTTCTGTAATAGGAGAGGAAATGGGATTTGTTGCTTCCAGTGCTGTTATTATTTTATATGTAATTATTATTACAAAGATAATTTATGTAGCAAAAACAGCTAAAGATGATACAGGATCATATGTTGCTATGGGAATTGCTGGAATACTTGCTTTCCATATGATAGAAAATATTGGCATGACAATGGGATTATTACCAATTACAGGAATTCCATTACCATTTGTAAGTTATGGTGGAAGTTCCATGCTTACAAATTTTGCGTGTATTGGAATTTTACTAAGTATTAGTGGAAGAAGGCAAAAATCTATTTTTGTGGAATAGGAGAAAACATGTATATACATAAATTAAAAATAGGAAATGTAGAGTTAAAAAATAATGTCATACTTGCACCTATGGCAGGATTGACAGATAAAGCTTTTCGTACTATTTGTAAAGAATATGGAGCAGGTCTAGTATACACTGAAATGGCAAGTGCAAAAGCTATTTTTCATAAAGACAAAAAAACAAAAAAATTAGTGAATATAGACGGAGAAGAAAAGCCTATTTCAATACAAATTTTCGGAAGTGAAGATGAAATTATGAAAGAAGCTTCTAAAGAAATAACAAACTTTGCGGACATCATAGATATTAATATGGGGTGCCCAGCTCCTAAAATTGTAAAAAATGGAGATGGGAGTAGTTTGTTACAAAATTTAAATAAAATTGAAAGCATAGTAAGAGCTGTAAAAGAAGTATCAAATGTTCCAGTAACTGTAAAAATTAGAACAGGATGGAATAAGCAGAACATAGTAGCAGTAGAAGCAGCTAAAATAATAGAAAACGCAGGTGCAGATGCTATTACAGTTCACGGAAGGACTAGAGAAGAATATTATAGTGGAAAAGTAGATTTAGAAACTATAAAAAAAGTAAAAGAAAGTGTAAAAATCCCAGTAATTGGCAATGGAGATATAACAGATTATGAAACTGCAATTAATATGTTTAAAGAAACTGGAGTTGACGGAATTATGATTGGAAGAGGAGCACTAGGCAATCCGTGGATTTTTTCAGAGATATTGGAACACAATATACCGTCAAAACAGCAAAAATTAAATACTATTCTAAAACATATAGATTTAGCAATAAAAGATAAGGGAGAAAGAATAGCAATAAAAGAAATGAGAAAACATCTAAGTTCCTATATAAAAAATGGAAAAGATGCTAGTAAAATAAGAGATAAGATTAATCGAATAGAGGAAAGAAAAGAATTAGTAGATTGTCTAATAGAATACTTTGAAACTATATGAATAAGATAGAATAACACTATAGTTATTCTATCTTTATTTGTATAGTAAAAACTGTTTTTTCCTATACAAATAAAAATAACTATGGGCAGAAAAATCGATTTATTTATAAACACATCACTTCATTATAATAATTACTTATACGAGGAGGAAACATGAAAAGGATTATTATTACTACTATATTTTTTACTCTAATTGCTGGATTTTTTATTTTTTTTAAAAAAACTGATTATAAATTTATAAATAATGGTAACAATATAAGTAGTCAATCAGCAGAAGAAAATATTTTAAATATGGATTCCTATCAAGCACAAATAGAAGTAACAGTTAAGAACAATAAAAATACTAACATTTACTTAATGAAGCAAGAATATAAAAGCCCAAATGAATGTTTACAAGAAGTAATAGAACCACAAAATATTGCAGGAGTGAGAATAAGTTACAAAGAAGGTCGACTTTTAATAGAAAATACAAAATTAAATTTGCAAACAATATACGAAAACTATCCTTATTTAGCAACTAATAATCTATTTCTGACTAGCTTTGTTGAAGAATACAAACAATCAGAAGATACAAAAAAGGAAATTGATGGAGAAGAGATTGTATTAAAAGTAAATGCTAATGAAAAAGATAAATATGAGATAAAGAAAAAGCTATATATTAATAGTAAAACAGGAAAACCAATAAAATTAGAGGTACAAGATATTACACAAAACATATCAGTTTACATATTATATAATGAGATAGAAATAAATTAGGAATTTTTAGTCTCAATATTTAAAATATATCATCATCAATATATGCAAATTAGTAGGAGTGAAGAAAATGGTAATAAAAAGAGGAGATATGTTTTATGCAGACTTGAGTCCGGTAATTGGATCAGAACAAGGAGGAATAAGACCAGTACTCATTATTCAAAATGATACAGGAAACAAATATAGCCCTACCGTAATAGCAGCAGCTATTACATCACAAATGAATAAAAATAGACTACCAACACATATTGAAATTGGTTCAGAAGAATTTGGATTAAAATCAGATTCTGTTGTGCTCACAGAACAAATTAGAACCATAGACAAAAGTCGATTAAAAGAGAAAATTGGTCATATTAATGATAATCATGTAATGAATAAAATTAACAATGCTTTAGGAGTAAGCTTTGGATTAGAAGAATAAAATCGGGCATTAGAGATGGAAAACTGGTAGATTTATCTACCAGTTTTTCCATCTCTAATGCCTAATTATTTAAAATTTAAATTCTTAATTTTCCTAACTTCTTCAAATAAATTATCCATATGTTGTTTACGAATATTGTATGATTTTTTATATTCTTCCATGATTTTTTTGTAATTTTCCAAATTTTCACCTTTTTGGAACACATATTTAATACATTCCTTATAATAAGCTTTTTTATTTTCATTTTTAGTAGCTTCTATCTTGGCCAAATATTTATCTACTTGTTCTAAACGTTTTAATTCTTTTGACAAATGCTCTAAATATTCATAAACTAAAGAAATTTCATATTCTGTATCTTCAATAACAACTTTAATTAAAGCTTTTACAACTTTTTTATTATCTTTTCCAAGCATAGCACCTTCTGCAATAGTTTCAATAGTACTTGCTTTTGGTGGTAATGGAATTGGGTTTGTATTTTCAATAATAATTTTTAAAGTATCTGTAATTCCTACGTGGCTTTTATACTGACGTTTGCTAACAATGGCATCATATTCATCAGCAACACGAATAATTTGCCCTTCAATTGGAATTTGCTTTGACCTTAAGCCCGATGGGTATCCAGTTCCGTTAAGAGCTTCATGATGATAAAGTGCTCCGTTAGCATATGGTCTAAGCATAGGATCTTTCATGCATAAATTATAACCAATAGTGGTATGTGTTTTCATAATTTCAAATTCTTCATCTGTAAGTCTAGAAGGCTTTTGCAAAATAGATGAAGGAATGAACTGTTTCCCTACATCATGTAAATAAGCACACATAGTACAATAAATAGTAAAATTTGTATTTAAATGTAAATTTTCACACAATCTACAAGTAATATTAGCTACATTTTCTGAATGCTTTCTAGTAAAGGCATCTAAAGAACCTAATATATTTAATTGATAACGCATACTTTCATTTAAATTATAAGATTTTAATGCAGTTGGACTATAAAAATCAAATTCTTCTTTCATATGTTTTAGTATATACTAATTTTAAAATTAGCATGTCTCCTTTATTATTAATATCTATAAACGTCAAAATGTATTAAAATATAAAAGATAAAAATATTTTATTTGTATAATAATTTTACAATGAAAAAATAAAAAGGTCAATAGAAATTAATGGGTAAATTTTGTTGATAAATTGTGGAATTTGTTATATGATATATAAGAATGTAAAGGATGGTTACTATGTATTTAAAAAGATTAGAATTACAAGGATTTAAATCATTTGCAGACAAAACTGTGTTAGAATTCATGCCAGGAATTACCACTGTTATAGGGCCAAATGGTTCTGGCAAAAGTAATATATCAGATGCTATCAGATGGGTCTTAGGTGAGCAAAGTATGAAATCATTAAGAGGAAGTAAATCCGAAGACATTATTTTTGCTGGAACACAAAATAGAAAATCATTAGGCTTTGCTGAAGCATCTATTGTTATTGATAATGCAGATGGAAAATTACCTATTGAATATGCTGAAGTAACAGTCACAAGAAGAATTTATAGAAGTGGAGAATCCGGATATTTTATTAATAAAACTCCTTGTAGGTTAAAAGATGTATTAGAATTATTTATGGACACAGGAATCGGAAAAGATGGATATTCTATTATAGGACAAGGAAAAATAGACGAAATATTAAGCAATAAATCTGAGGAAAGGCGCAGTATATTTGAAGAAGCAGCAGGGATTGTAAAATATAGGGTAAGAAAATTAGAATCTGAGAAAAAGCTAGAACAAACGAAATTAAATTTACTACGAATTAATGATATTTTAGCAGAAATTGAAGATAAAATAGGACCTTTGAAAATACAATCGGAAAAAGCAAAAAAATTTTTAAGCCTAAAAGAAGAATTAAAAAATGTAGAAATAGGGTTATTTTTATATAATATTAACACATATAAAGAGAGACTAGAAGATATTCTAAAAACTAATGAAATTATGAAATCTCAATATGAATTAGAAGAAAATAAACTTATAGAATTTCAAACATTAAAAGAAAATTTAAAAAAAGAAATAGATACAATTACAAATACAATTGAAGAAATGCAAAATGGAAACTTAGAAAGTTCTAAAAAGCAAGAACAAATGAATGCAGAAGTAAATGTTACTAAAGAAAGAATTGCTAACAATGAAGAAAATATTCAAAAGGCCAAAAAGGAAATAGAAGACGGAACACAAAGAGTGCAAGAACTAGAAGAAGAAAAGACAAAAAAAGTAGACAAAAAAACAAATTTGTATGAAAGCAAAGAAAGATTTGAAAAAGAATTAAGAGAAAAAGAAAAAGAATTAGAAGAAATATCTAGCAAACTATCTAGTAAGGAAAAAGAAATTGAAGATAAAAAAAGAAAAGTAGAACAAGATACAGATATACGATACGAAAAAACAGGAAGCATAAATGCTCAAGACATTCATTATGAAAATCTAGAAAAAAGAGAAAAAACAGTTAAAGAAGAAAGCATTACGACAATTTCTGAACTAGATAAAGCAAGATTAGAAAGAGAAGAAATATTTAAAACATTTTATGAAATCGAAAATAAAAGGAACAAAAGTAAGCAAAATTTAAATGTAATATATAATCAAAAACAAGAAAGCGAAAGAAAAATTAAAGAATATGAAGAGCAAATTAATAAACTTGTTTATGAAAATAGAATGAGTGACGCTAGGCTAAAATTTTTAAAAGAAATTGAAAAAGAAAAAGAGGGATATAACAAAAGTGTTAAAGCACTTTTAGAAGCATGCGAAAAGGATAGCAATTTAAGACAGGGAGTTCACGATATTTTAGCAAGTCTTTTGACTGTACCAAAGGAATATGAAACTGCTGTAGAAATGACATTAGGAGCAACTTTGCAAAATATTGTGACAGATACAGAAGAAGACGCAAAAAAACTAGTAGAACATTTACGAAAATATAATTTAGGAAGAGCATCATTTTTACCAATTACAGCAATAAGAGGCAAAAAAGTAGAAAAACTAGTGAAAAACGGACTACAAGGAGTTATTGGAATAGTTGCAGATTTAATTCAGTATGAAAAAAAATATGAACAAATTGTTCTTAACTTATTAGGAAGAACAGTTCTTGTTGATAACATGGAAACAGGAATTATTTTAGCAAGACAAAACAATTATACCTTTAGAATAGTTACACTAAAAGGAGATGTAATTAACTCATCAGGAGCTATTACCGGAGGCTCTGTAGCAGCTAAATCGGTTAATATTTTAGGAAGAAAACAGGAAATAGAAGAAATAGAAGAAAAGGTAACAAAATTAAATAAGCAAATAAAAGAAAAAGAAAATGAAAAACAAGAGTACATGCACTCTACAGAAGTCGTAATACATGAGGTGGATGAACTAGAAAAAGTTTTACAGGAAATAGAAATTGTTTATGCTACTGAAAGGCAGAAAGTGACATTAATAGAAGAAAATATAGGAAAATTAGAAGATAAACTAAGTAAATTAAAAGAAGAACAAAACTCAATTGCTGCAGAGAAACAGAAAAACAGAGAAGAAAAGCAAAAGCTAGAAGAAGAAATTAGAAGACTAGATAGCGAAATGCAAGAATTAAATGTCGAAATTCGAGAATATGCGGAGCTTAACAAAGATAATCAAAAATACATGGATGACTTAAATTTTGACATTACAAATTTAAAAATATCAGTTTCTTCTTTTAATGAAAGTGAAAGTTCTATTGATGAAATGGTAGAAAGAATTAATGGAGACATAGAAAAAGAAAAAAACAATATAGAAAGTAGACAAAAACAAATAGAACTAATAAAAAGTGATAATGAGAACTTAAATAAACGAATTGAATATTTGCAAGAAGAAATACAAACATTAATACAAGAAGCAGAAAACAGTGATCAAAAAGTGATTAATTTAAAAGAAGAAAGAATTGATAAAAACCAAAAATTAGAAAAAACAGAGCAAGACATACTTGAGCAACTAGCTAGAATTGATGATAGCAAAAATCAAATAAACAAGATGGAAGTAAAAAAATCTAAAACAGAAGTAGAATTGGAACAGGTTGTAAATCGTATGTGGGAAGACTACGAAATAACACCTAATATGGCAATAGAGCAAAATTACCAAAAACCAAGTAATGTTCAAGAAACGATAAAAAGAGTTAATACATTAAGGAATGAAATTAAAGATTTGGGAAGTATTAATGTAGATTCCATTGAAGAATATAAACTAACTAAAGAACGATATGATTTTATGTGCGAGCAAAGGCTGGATTTAGAAGAAACTAGCAATAAGTTAAAAAAAGTAATTAGTGATATGACAAATATTATGAAAGAACAGTTTAGTGAACAATTTAAAATTATTGATAAAAATTTTTCAGAAACATTTACAGAGCTATTTGGGGGAGGAAAAGCGGAATTAAAATTATTAGATGAAGAAGACATTTTAAATTGTGGCATTGATATTATCGTGCAACCACCAGGAAAGAAATTGCAAAATATGATGTTACTATCAGGAGGGGAAAAAGCATTTACTGCTATAGCATTACTTTTTGCTATATTAAAAATTAATCCAGCACCATTTTGTGTTTTAGATGAGATTGAAGCAGCTTTAGATGATGTTAATGTGTATCGATTTGCAGAATATTTAAAAAAATATACAAAACATACGCAGTTTTTAGTAATTACTCACAGAAAAGGAACTATGGAAGTTGCAGATACAGTATATGGAATTACAATGGAAGAGAATGGTGTAAGTAAACTACTATCTATGAAACTAAAGTAAGAAACATATCCTTACAGTAGTATAGAAAACTTTATAAATGAACAATTCCAATTAAAATAAGCATAATGCCAGAAAGAATGGTCCACGTTTTTTCTGGCATATTTGAAATGGATTTAATTTTTGAACCTGCATGTATCCCCAAAAAAAGAAAAACAAGTTGAAAAAAAGCCACTAAAAAAGGAAATAAAAATGAGTTTATATTCATAGTAGAAGCAGCAATTCCACTAAAAATAGAATCAATAGACATAGCAATTCCTAAAAAGCAAGCTTCTTTTGCTTCAATTCTTTGAGAACAATTCAAATCAGAATAAATTGGGTTTCGTATAATTTCTATAGTAATTCCCAATGGCTTTATAAAAAAATAATAAACTTTACTTTTGGGAAGAGGAACAGAAGCTTTTGAAGTAAAAGTATTTTCTTTTCTTACTCTTATGGATTGTAAAATAAGCCAAGCACCAATAAAAATAAGTAATATACTACCTAGATAATTACTTATAAATGAAGGTAAGAGCAGTAAAATAGGGTTTGCAAATTGAATGGCAATAACCATAGAAATATAAGTAATAAAAAATAAAATACAAGCAGATATGATAGGAATTTTTGTATTTTTTAGCCCGTATGTAATGCCAACTCCAAAAGAATCAATATTAAAAATAATAGCGTAAAGAATAGAACAAATTAACATAAAACATCCTCCCCTATAATGTATAATATGCAATAATGATTAAATTTGAAACATTATGTAAAATATGCTATAATAAAAATAACAATTATTTTATTAGGAGGAAGAACAATGAGTGAAGAACTGCGGGTAGTCGGTATGTTTTTTTTGGAGGGAGCATTTTACTCAATGATGGCAGTCATAGGTCTAGCAATTATATACTGCTTGCCGTATATATTGCTATTTGCTAAAATAACTTTCGAACTTCTGATCAAAGTTATCGCCTACTTGCTCGGAGCTATCATAATGCTAATCTTGCTCTTTGGTGAAGGAATTATCAACATCTACCACTATGCCAAGCGGAAGGTACGCAAGTACAAGCGCATCTATAGGATACGCAAGAGAGAAAGAAAAGCGTATAGGTATGAAGAACAATCTTTCTTCAGAATCTAGGAGAAATTTCTCCTGGATTCTTTTTTTGTCATATAAAATATCGGACAAGAATATATATAATTAGAACTTATACAAAGGAGGGATAAATATGTGGCATACAATGCCAATAGAAGAAGTAAAAAGAAAGTTAAGAGGAAATTTGGATTATGGACTAACACAAGAAGAAGCAGAACAAAGAATAAAAGAAAAAGGCAAAAATCAATTAGCAGAAGCAAAAAAGGAAGGCTTATTTATAAAATTTATAAAACAATTTAACGACTTTATGATTATTACATTACTTGTAGCTGCTATCATTTCAGCTGGAGTATCTTATTTTCAAGGGAGTAATGATTATATTGATTCTATTATTATTGTAGCTATTGTTGTATTTAATGCGATGATGGGTGTAATACAGGAATATAAAGCAGAAAAATCTATTGAGGCACTAAAGAAAATGTCAGCTCCAACAGCAAAAGTAAAGCGTGAAGGAAAAATTTTAACAATTCCAGGAACAGATGTTGTTTATGGAGATATACTAATACTGGAAGCGGGAAATTATGTTCCCGCAGATTGCAGATTAATTTATTCATATAATTTAAAGATTGAGGAATCTAGTTTAACAGGAGAGACTGTACCAATATCAAAAGATGCAGAGAGTATATTGAAAGAGAATATTCCTATTGGAGACATAGTAAATATGGCATTTGCTACAACAATAGTAACTGCTGGACATGCAGAAGCCATAGTTACCGAAACTGGGATGAACACAAAAGTAGGACAAATTGCAAATATGATTTTAACAGACGAATCACCGGAAACACCATTACAAATAAAACTGGGAGAAGTTGGGAAAAAATTAGGATTAGTTGCACTATTCATGTGTTTTATAATTTTTATTATAGGAATTATAAAGAAAATACCACCAATAGAAATGTTTATGACTTCTATTGGACTAGCAGTAGCAGCAATTCCTGAAGGTTTACCCGCAGTAGTAACTATAATGTTATCTATAGGAGTAACTAAAATGGCGAAAAAAAATGCTATTATTAGAAAATTACCAGCTGTGGAAACTTTGGGGAGTAGTTCTGTTATTTGCTCGGACAAAACAGGAACACTAACACAAAATAAAATGCAAGTTGTAGAAATTGCGGACATAGGAGGGAGGATAAATTTACAGAATGCACAAAGCAATTTTATTATTGAATTAGGAAGTATGTGTAACGATAGTCAAGTCCATTATGAAAATGGAAAATTAATAACAGAAGGAGAAGCAACAGAAGTAGCTATTATTAATGCAGGACTAAAAATAGGACAAAGTAAAGAAAACTTTTATAGAGAAATGCCTAGAATAAACGAAATCCCATTTGAATCTTCTAGAAAAATGATGACAACCATTCACAAAATTGGAAATAAATTTCGAATTATAACTAAAGGAGCACCAGATATATTAATTGAAAAATGTAACAGATATAAAAATAGAGAAAATGTGGAAAACATAGATACAAACATAAAAAATCAAATTATGAAATATAATATGCAAATGGCAGAAAAAGCCTTAAGAGTAATAGCTGTAGCTTATAGCGATGTGGAACTATTACCAACGCAAATAGAAAGTAGTACCATAGAAAGAAATCTTGTATTTGTGGGATTAATAGGAATGATAGATCCACCAAGAGAAGGAGTTAAAGAAGCTGTAAAAACATGCAGACATGCAGGAATAAAAACTGTTATGATAACTGGAGACCATATTGTAACAGCAAAAGCAATTGCAAAAGAGTTAGGAATTTTAAAGCAAGGAGACAAGGCGATAACAGGTACAGAATTAGACGCGATTCCACAAGAACAGCTTGAAAAAGAAATTATGAACTATTCCGTATTTGCAAGAGTATCGCCTGAACATAAAGTGAGAATTGTAAGAGCCTTTCGTAGTAATAATAAGGTAGTTGCTATGACAGGTGATGGAGTAAATGATGCACCTGCATTGAAAAATGCAGATATTGGAGTTGCAATGGGAGTAGGAGGCACAGATGTAGCAAAAAACGCTTCTGACATGATTTTAACAGATGACAATTTTGTTACAATTATAGAAGCTGTAAAAGAAGGAAGACATATATTCGAAAATATTCGTAAAGCAGTTCATTTTTTAATAGCAACGAATGTAGGAGAAATAGTGGCAATCTTTTTTGGATTACTATTAGGATTAGATAGCCCGCTCTTAGCGGTACAATTATTATGGATTAATCTAGTAACAGATTCTTTCCCTGCCATAGCATTAGGATTAGAGCCGATTGATAAAAATATTATGAATCGAAAACCAATAGAAGCAAGCAAAGGAATTTTTTCAGATGGATTATGGGAAAAGATTTTTACAGAGGGCACTATGATTGGAATATTAACACTTTTAGCTTTTTGCTTAGGAACGAACCTTTATGGATTAGAAATTGGTAGAACTATGGCATTTATTTCTCTTGGACTATTAGAGCTAATACATAGCTTCAATGTACGAAGTGAAGAATCTATCTTAAAAGCAGGACTTTTAAAAAACAAATATATATTAGGAGCTTTTATATTAGGAGCTAGTTTGCAAATAGGAGTAGCAGTACTTCCAGGTGTAGCAAACATATTCAACTGTGTACCATTAAATGGAACACAATGGATATATACACTTGCTATTTCAATAGCACCAATTTTGATTGTAGAAGCACAGAAAAAATTAAACGAAATAAAATATGGAAAAACAGTATATAAGCAAGTAACAGAAATATAGAATTATGTGCCAATGGTTTTTGGCAAAACCATTGAATAAAATAAAAAATTCATATACAATATACATATAAAGATTGTAATATATTCGGCATTAGGCGATGTAAAGCAATAGCTTATATATGCCGGCTTTGAAAGGGGAAAAGTATATGAAAAACAGAATTAAAGTAATGTTACTAGCAATAACCTTATTTCTAACTTTATTATGTTTGCCAAACATAGTAAATGCAGCTTCTGACTTTACACTAAAACAACTGGATTTTAATGCTATACTTAATGAAGATGGAAGTATGCACGTAACAGAAACTTGGAATGTAAAAATCCATGACACGACTAATACTTTATTTAAAACATTTGCACTAGATTCTTCTAAGTATAAATCTATACAAGATGTAAATGTAGCAGAAGTGAAAAACGGAACGTTAAGTGCTTTTACACAAATTAATAACGAAATGTATCATGTTACTACAGATTGCTTTTATGCACTAAGAACAAGTTCAAATGAATTTGAAATTGCGTGGGGAGTAAATAAAGACAGTGGAAACAGAACATATCAAATTAGTTATACTGTAGAGGATGCTGTAAAAAATTACAATGATTGTGCTGAACTTTATTGGCAGTTTGTTGGAAAAGATTTTTCATCTGATGTGGATTTAGTTACAGGAACGATTAGATTACCATATGGAGCCACAAAAGAAGATATAAGAGCTTGGGCTCATGGACCATTAAATGGAAATATAAACATTGATAGTGCAACACAAGTTTTATTTGAAGTAGAATACTTAGATGCAAAAACAATGGTAGAAGTAAGACTTGCCTTGCCGACACAACTTTTTTCAATGAACACAAATAAAGAAAATATAGATAGATTTGATACTATTTTATCTGAAGAACAAGCATGGGCAGATGAAGCAAATGCTACAAGAGAATATTATAGAGAAAAATTGGAAGAGGAAAGAGAGAGAAAAGAAACCATTCAAACAATTATGCTCATAGTATCAATCATTATTGGAATTGTTCTTATTTTCCAAATAAAAAAAGCAAGAGAGAGACTAAAAGAAAATAAAAAAATAAAACCAAGCATAAAACTTGAATATTATAGAGATATACCTAGAGAAGATGCTACACCAGCTGAGGCTGCGTACTTATATTATTTTCATAGTGGTGGAATGAATTCTAAAATGGCAAAAATATTATCTAGTACGATGCTAGAC
>CAWVME010000015.1:0-6195 GCA_963930325.1 Bacillota bacterium
TTCTTCTAGTAGCTTTAGTGGAGGAAGTCATTTTGGTGGCTTTGGAGGTCATTCGTCTGGAGGTGGAGCATCAAGAGGTTTTTAAACGAGTAGTCTAAACTGTATATACAAAATCGGAGGAACACTTAATGGACGAAAAATTTTATGAAGAAAAAAGCAACAGATTCATGAGGATAATCATCATATTTTTGATTACTTTTGTAACAGTTGTTGTAATTGGAATATTTGCTATTGTTAGTACGCTTATTTCTACTTACAACAATTTGGTTGATTTGCAGGAGAATGTTGCATATTCCGAAGCAAATGTCGAAGCTATGATGCAGAGACGATTGGAGCTTATTCCGGATTTGGTTTCTACAGTAAAAGCATATACAGAGCATGAGGAGCAGGTATTTGAAGATATTACCAATGCTCGTGAAGCTCTGGCACAAAGCTTTAATACTGGAGACTTAGAACAAATCAGTGAGGCTAATGATAGCCTTACAACAGCAGTTAACAGGTTAATTTCTGTTGTAGAAGACAATCCTGAATTAACTGCAAGTGAACAGTACACTAGTCTTATGGACCAAATTGAAGGAAGTGTAAACAGGATTTCCATTGCTCGGGAAAACTATAACGAGGAAGTGTCGGAATACAATAGGACAATACGCCATTTCCCTGGAAGTATTCTTGCAGAAATCTATGGCTTTGAAGAAATAGAAACGTTTAAAGCTGATGAGTCGGCAAGCAGTACAAATTTGGTTGATTTTGGGTAAATTACGAAAACAACTTAAATAACTAAAAGAAACGCTCTCTAGTGAGGTACAATACCTTGCTAGAGAGCGTTTTATAAACATTTACACAAATTTTCTGTTAAATATTGCAAATTTACATAAAAAGTGATATAATAATTTTGTGTCTGTTTTTAGACAAGTTGTAAAAAGCATTTCAGAAAATAATTATTGGAGAAAACAACTAGGAGGACATTATGAGTATCGAAATGAAAGTACCTGAAAACACATTCGAAATTCGGGTAGACCCGAACACTTTCCACGGGGATTGGTTGAATCATAAACCAATTTCCTGTGCCGAAGAAGTGGCAATCAAGACCTACAAAAGAGACAAGAGAAGAGGGGAACTTCCTACTTTTTCTTGCATGACCGTTGATCCGGCTATCAAAGATGGAAAACTGGTCTACGAGAAGGGATTGAAACCAGCAATTGGATTCAATTATCCGTTTTGGAAGAGAATTTTGAGGGAATTCGATCCGACTAGAAATAGTCGGATGATGAGTAAAACCGAATACATTTATCGAAATATGCTCATCGTTCAAAATCTTTTCGAGGCTGGATGGAGTGTTGAAGATAGCTGGAAGGCTGTTTTCAGAGACTCTAAAGAAATTGGAGTCTTTAGGCATACAATCCAAGGGAATTATAAAATGCAACCTACTGGAAGTTACCAGATTGGTGGCTTTTATGACTTGGGAAATACGAGAAAGTTGCTCTCAAGGGATTTTTTCCAGAAAAGGCCGAAAGTAGAGAAAATCTACATTGGAGGAGGTTGCTATGACAATCTTTCAGGCTTACATCCTGTTGGCCTGGTGCAAGAATTCGCGATGGTAAATACGGAGCTTTGCGTTGCCGTGGGAATGATTGCATTGGATGCATGAGAAACCGTGTGGGTTTCAAATGTTGTTTTCAGGAATAGGAGGGGACTTGCTATGCAAGTCTCCTCTCTTTTAGGTTGTGTATGCTTATATAGTATAAAATTGGTAAACAAATATCATAATAATCCTAAAAAAGATAAAGGAGCTATTTATGAAAAAAATCTTATATAATGCTGATTTTATAACACTAGAAAATCCAAATAAAGACATCAATGCTATATTTATAAATAACGGCAAAATTGAGAAAATAGGAAAAGAAAAAGAAATATTAAGCTTACAAGATAGCAAAACAGAAATAATAGATTTATCTGGAAAAACTGTTATGCCATCATTTATAGACGCGCATAGTCATTTTTTTGCAGTAGCTAATGATTTATCACAAGTAAATCTAAATAATTGTAGAAGTTTTAAAGATATACAAAATAAAATATTGGAATATATAAAAAGCAACAATATAAAACAAAATCAATGGATTATAGCTAACAATTATGACAATAATAATCTACAAGAAGGAAGAAATATTACCAAAGAAGAACTAGATAAAATTACTAATAATCCTATTGTGATAAAGCATAAATCAGGACACAGTGGAGTATTAAATTCAAAAGGATTGCAGATGCTAAATATAACAGAAAATACAACAAATCCTGATGGAGGAAAAATAGAGAAAAAAGACGGAAAACTTACAGGATATTTAGAAGAAAATGCATTTATTGAAAATATAAAGAAAATTCCTATGGCATCTGAAGACGAATTGTTAAATAATATAAAGTTAGCACAAGAAAAATATGCTTCTTATGGAATAACAACAGTTCAAGAGGGATATCTTACTAAAGAGCTAATTCCTATATATAGGCGAATAATCGAAAACAAAGCTTTAAGCCTAGACGTAGTTGCATATATCGATGAAAAGTGTGAAGATATAGTAAGAGAGGAGTTTGCAGATTGTATAAAACAGTATAAAAATAATTTTAAGATAGGTGGTTACAAAATATTTTTAGATGGTTCACCACAAGGAAGGACAGCATGGATGAGAACTCCATATACTAATGCTGAAAACTACTATGGCTATGGAACTATGCTTGATAAAGACGTAGAAAGAATAATAGAAAAATCATATAATACAGATTTACAATTACTTGCACACTGCAATGGTGATAGGGCAGTAGAGCAGTTTATTCATTGTATAAAGAAGATAGGAAAAAATATAGAAAAAATACGACCAGTACTAATACATGGTCAGTTAATAGGTATAGATCAATTAGAAGAAATAAAGAAGTTAGGGATTATACTTTCATTTTTTGTTGCTCACACATATTATTGGGGAGATGTGCATATAAAAAATTTTGGACTAGAAAGAGCTGAAAAAATAAGTCCTGCAGGTAGTAGTACTAAGAAAAAAATTGTATATACATTTCATCAAGACTCGCCTGTGCTAGAACCAAATATGTTTGAAACAATTTGGTGTGCAGTAAATAGAAAAACAAAGCAGGGAATAATATTAGGCACAGATGAAAGAATAAGTGTAATAGAAGCTATTAAAGCAGTTACTGTAAACTCGGCATATCAATATTTTGAAGAAAGTAATAAAGGAAGCATAAAAGAAGGCAAAAAAGCTGATTTAATAGTTGTGGATAAAAATCCATTAAAAGTTGATAGTGATGAATTAAGAAATATAAAAGTATTAGAAACTATAAAAGATGGACAAACAATTTATAAGACAAGTTGTAATTGATTAAAAATTTTAACTTTATTATTAGTATTTATAACAATTTATAAATTTGTTTTTGACATCGCGGGTATGAAAAAAATAAAAAAGCTATAAAATTCATACAAAATATGTTATAATAGTTTACGCTAAATAATATAAAAAATATAAGGAGTAACGAAAATGACTAAATTTTTAATTAAATTATTTATTAAAGACAAAGATAATGTACAAAATGTTGAAGTAAGAGAAAAATACGGAATGCTATCAAGTATAACGGGAATAGTCGTTAACATTTTACTATCAATATTCAAATTGATTATTGGTGTATTTGCAAAATCAATGGCAATTATATCAGATGGATTAAATAACATATCAGATGCAGGCTCATCCGTAGTAACAATGATTGGATTTAAAATGTCACAAAAAAAGGTAGATGCTGACCATCCTTGGGGACATGGAAGGATGGAGTACATAAGTGCATTTATAGTGGATATTTTAATTATACTAGTTGGATTTGAGCTATTACAAAGTTCAATAGAAAAGATAATAAATCCTGAATTACCAAATGTAAATTATATAACAATTATACTATTAGTTGTTGCGATATTAGTAAAATTATGGCTATTTTTATTTTATAATAAAATAGCAAAAACTATCTCATCTGCAGCAATAAAAGGAAATGCTTATGATAGTATATCTGACTCTGTTTCAACATTTGCAGTATTGATTTCAACACTTATAGCTAAATTTGTAGGTGTTTCAATAGACGGGTATGTTAGTTTGTTAGTTTCAGCATTTATATTGGTAACTGGATTTAAAGCAATAAAAGAAATTATTGACCTACTATTAGGAATGAAGCCTGATCCAGAGTTTGTAAAAGAAATAGAAGAATTTGCTACAAAATATGAAACGATACAGGGAATACATGACATTATGGTACATGACTATGGACCAGGAAGAAAAATAGTTTCATTTCATGCAGAAGTACCAGCTGACTCTAATATTTGTAGAGCACATGATATTATAGACCAAATGGAGCAGGATATATACGAAAAATTCGGTTGTATTACAACAATACATATGGACCCAATAGTTGTTGATAATGAAGAAATAAATGAAATGAGAAGAAAAACAGAAAAAATTGTAAAAAGTATAAATGAAAAATTTTCTATTCATGATTTTAGAATGACTGATGGTGGAGAAAGAATAAATTTAATATTTGATTTAGTTATTCCAACAGATGAAAAAATTGATGTAAATGAAGCAGTAGAGAAAATACAAACTGAATTACATAATAAAAATAATAAATATCATGCAGTAATAAAGCCAGAGCATTCATATATTTAATCTAATGTGAAAGGGCACAGAGTATATCTAAAATGAAAACAACACAATACATAACAATAAAAAATGCAAATATTCCAATAGTTATACGAAGCTATAAAACTTCTAGATACTTAAAAATGTATTTTAAGGCAGAAACGCTATACATAAGTAAGCCTAAATATGTAAGCATGAAAAAAGCTTTAGAGTTCATACAAGAAAATGAAGAATATGTATATAGTAGGTATATGAAAATAATTTCTTCAAATAATAGAAAAACAAAGCAATGGAAAACCGGAGAAATTTTTTATTTTAAAGGCGAAGAATATAAAGTTAATATAAAAATAACTGATAGTAAGCAAGAAAATGCAAGAGTAAAAATATCAATAAACATAGACTTGGCAAATAAAGGATTAAATATAGCATATCCAGATAGATTTAATACTTTAGGTGAAGAAGAAAAAAAGCAATATATAGATAAAGGTATAAAGAAACTATTAAAAAATAATACAGAAATTTTATTAGAAGAAAGAGTACCATATTGGAGTAAAATTACAAAAATTCCATATACAGAATTTAAGGTAAACGATGCAACAAGTAAATTTGGAAGTTGTATTCCTAAAACTAAAGTACTGCATTTTTCTTCAAGACTAATAATGCTTCCACAAGATAAAATAGATGCAATAATTGTACATGAACTATGCCACATTATACATCCAAACCACAGTAAAGATTTTTATAACTTAGTAAGAAAATATATACCAAATTATGATGAAATAAATAAATGGCTTAAGAAAAATGGGGGAAACATTTTATTTTAATATAAACATACTGAAAAGCTTGCTATACCTGCATTCTAAGAGAAATGTGAAAGTTATGTGAAAATTAGCACTCTGCACTTGACATTGCTAAAAACGGGTGTATAATTATATACGTAAAGAGGAAAAGATAACAAATATATCTTAAAAATACATTTAAACTTAAGCTAAAAGATATAAATCTAAAGTTATTTAAACTCTTATTTCATAAGGTGTCAGCACATAAAAAAATAAAGAAAGGAAGTCGGTAATTATGATGATGGTACCAAGAAGAAAAAATGAATTTGATTTATTTGATGAGATGTTTAATGACCCATTTTTCACAAGAGGTGAAAACAAATTGATGAGAACTGATATTAAGGAAAAAAGTGACCACTATGAATTAGAAGTAGATTTACCAGGATATGAAAAAGAAGATATAAAAATTGAACTTTCAGACGGATATTTAACAGTACATGCAAGCAGAAATAAAACAATTGATGATGAAAAAGACAGCAAATATGTTCATAAAGAAAGATATGTTGGAGAATGTTCAAGAAGCTTTTATGTAGGAGATAATGTAAAAGAAGAAGACATCAAAGCAAGCTTCAAGAATGGTACATTAAAACTAACATTGCCAAAAGAAAGACAAGAAAAACAAGATGAGAAGAAATATATCGATATTGAATAATAACTAGCAAAACATAAAAGACGATTCT
>CAWVME010000016.1:0-20869 GCA_963930325.1 Bacillota bacterium
GTAGAAGTATGATTAATATGATTGAAAAATCAAGAGAGCTAGGATACATGGATGTTCCAGAAAATGTATTTATTGATATAGACAGAATTAAATCTTATCCAGATGATCAACTAGTTATTATTACAACAGGAAGTCAGGGAGAAGCTATGTCTGCTTTAACAAGGATGGCAGCAGGTGATCATAGAAAAGTAGAAATTACTCCAAATGATTTAATTATTATTTCTGCTACTCCAATCCCAGGAAATGAAAAATTAGTTTCTAAAGTTATTGATGATTTAATGAAAATTGGAGCAGAAGTTGTATATAGTTCTTTGGCAGACATTCATGTGTCTGGACATGCATGCCAAGAAGAACAAAAATTAATGTTATCTTTAGTTAGACCCCAATATTTTATTCCAGTACATGGAGAATATAGACAATTAGTATGCCATGCAGAGACTGCTAAAAAGATGGGAATTGAGCCAGAAAATATTTTTATGCTTACAAATGGTAGAGTATTAGAACTTAATGAAGATATAGGAAGGTTAACCGGAACAGTGCCATTTGGAAGAGTTTTGGTCGATGGACTTGGAGTAGGTGATGTTGGAAATATTGTTCTAAGAGATAGACAGCATTTATCTCAAGATGGACTAATTATTATTGTATTAGCAATGGATGCAACAACGGGTGAGGTAACATCCGGACCAGATGTTATTTCAAGAGGATTTGTTTATGTAAAAGAATCTGAAAATTTAATGGATGAGGTAAAAAGAGTAGTAAGAGAAGAAATTACAAAATGCGAAGAAAAAAATATAACAGATTGGACAACTATAAAAACAGCTTTAAAGGAAACTCTAAGAGAATATGTATATCAAAGGACAAAACGTAACCCAATGATTTTACCAATTATAATGGATGTATAGAAAAATATTGATTAACTTTAAGCTCAAAAAGAGAGGAAAAGAAAATGGAAAAAGAAGAATTGGAAACGCTTACAAAAGAGTTCTTAATAAGAAAAATAAAAACGGGAAGACCTATTACAACAGGGAATATCAATTCCACTTATTTAATTGAAGGAGAACAAGAGAAAAAATATATATTACAAAGAATTAATAAAACTGTTTTTACAAAACCGGAAGAAGTCATGCAAAATATAAGAAGAGTAAGCAGATACTTAGAAAGACAAGTTTTACAAGAAGGGGGAGATCCTACAAGGGAAGTATTACATCCGATATCAACTTTAAATGGGACAAGTTTTGTTATAGATAAAAACGGTGAATATTGGCGTATGTATGATTGCATTGAAGGAGCAAGAACCTATGATACTATTGATAGTCCAGAAACATTTTATAAAGTAGGAAAAGCTTTTGGGAGATTTCAAAATAGATTATCAGAGTTTCCTATAGAAACACTTCACGAAGCAATTCCAGATTTTCATAATACACCAAAAAGATTCACAGATTTCGAATTAGCTATTTTGGCAGACAAAGCAGGTAGATTACAAGCAATTAAGGGAGATAAAAATGCTCCATTAAAACAAGCTATTGATTTTTTGCTTAGCCAAAAAGAAGATTGTAGATATATAGTGCTAGGAAAGAAAACTGGTAGCTTACCAGTGCGAGTGACTCATAATGATACTAAAATTAATAATGTTATGATTGATGATAAAACTGGAGAGGCTATATGTGTTATTGATTTGGATACAGTTGGACCAGATTCTATGCTTGTTGATTATGGAGATGCAATCCGTTCTGGATGCAATAAAGCTGGAGAGGAAGCAGAACATGCAGAAGACGTAAAGATGGATTTAGAATTATATAGAGCTTTTACACAAGGATTTTTGCAAGAAGTAAAAAATTTAAATCCTAAAGAAATAGAAGGATTAGTAATTGCTCCAAGAATTATAACAATAGAACAAGGAATGAGATTTTTAACAGACTATTTAAATGGAGATACTTATTTTAAGTTAAAGCCTAATCAGCCAGCAGATTTTAATTTTACAAGAGCAATAAATCAGATTCAATTAGCTAAGGATATGAAACAAAAAGAAGAGCAAATGAAACATATTGTTAAAGAAGTAATTCAAGGAAGAGAATTAGAAGATGATGAAATAGAAATGTAGAAATATTTTTATAAGGGGGAGAAAAATGGATTATAAAGATTTGGCAAATTTAATATTTCCAGAGGCGAAGGATATTAGCTACTATGAAGAAAAATATCCAGAAAGAAATTTAGAAGAAGGAGCGATTGTAACAAGATTTGCTCCAAGCCCAACTGGATTTGTTCATATTGGACACCTATTTCAAGCGCTAGTTGCAAGTAAAGTAGCAAAGCAAACAGGAGGAGTATTTTTTCTAAGAATTGAAGATACAGATCAGAAAAGAGAAGTAGAAAATGCAATAACTGGAATTATTAATTCTCTTAGAGATTTCGATATAAACTTTGATGAAGGAGTGGTAGATGAGAAAAATGAAAAGGGCCTTTATGGACCATATAAACAAAGTGAAAGAAAAGAAATTTATCAAAGCTATGCTAAATATTTGCTAGAGCAAGGAAAAGCTTATCCATGCTTCTGTACCCCAGAAGAATTAGAGGAAATTAGAGCAAAACAGGAAGCTGCTAAAATAAGAACAGGGTATTATGGAGTTTGGGCAAAATATAGAACTTTTCCACTAAATGAAGCTATGGAGAAGATAAAAAATGGAGAAAAATACATTATACGTTTTAAATCTATGGGAAATGAGGAGAAAAAAGTAAAACATCATGATTTAATTAGAGGAAACATAGATTTCCCAGAAAATGATCAAGATATTGTTATTATTAAATCAGATGGATTACCAACATATCATTTTGCACATGCGGTAGATGATCATTTAATGAGAACTAATTTAGTAGTCCGTGGTGATGAGTGGGTGTCTTCACTTCCTCTTCACATTGACTTATTTAGAAGTTTAGGATTTAAAATGCCTAAATACGCACATATTTCTCCTATTATGAAAGATGATAATGGAAATAAAAGGAAGATTAGTAAAAGAAAAGATCCTGAGGCAGCAGTAAGCTATTATCATGAAGAAGGAATTCCAGAAGAAGCGGTAAAAGAGTATTTATTTAATATTGCTAATTCTAATTTTGAAAGTTGGAGAAGGGCAAACAAAGAAGCTAGCCTAGACGATTTTACCCTCGCGTTAAATAAAATGAGTGTAAGTGGAGCTTTGTTTGACATGGTTAAATTATTAGATATTTCTAAAACGGTCATTTCTAAATACACCGCAGAAGAAGTTTATAAAGCTTGTATTAACTGGGCAGAAAGGTATAGTGAAGAGCTAAAAAATCTGCTAGAAAAAGATAGTGAGTATGCTAAAAAAGTACTTGGAATTGAAAGAGGAAATGTAAAACCAAGGAAAGATATTGCTAAGTGGTCTGATGTGCTTAATAGTATCTCTTATATGTATGATGAAGAATTTCGTATAGAAAAATATCAATTTCAAAAAATAGAAAATGAAGAAGAAATAAAAAAAATTATTACTAAATATTTGGAAAAGTATTTTTCATATACAGATGATAAACAAACCTGGTTTGACAAAATAAAAGATTTAGCAGAAGAAATGGGCTATGCGAGAGAAACAAAGCAATATAAGTCGGAACCAGAGAAATATAAAGGACATGTAGGAGATATTAGTATGGTTTTAAGAGTGGCTATTACTGGTAGACAAAACACGCCAGACTTATATGAAATTATGCAAGTATTAGGAGAAAAAAGAACTAAAAAGAGATTGATAACATGTCTAGAAAAAATTTAAATTAAGGATAATGGAAATGGAATATCAAGTAGGAGATATAGTAAAACTTAAGAAAAAGCATCCATGTGGGAGCGAACTTTGGGAGATAACTAGAGTAGGAGTAGATTTTAAACTAAAATGTATGGGGTGCTCACATGTGATTATGGTAGAAAGACAAAAAGCATTAAAAATGATAAAAGAAAAGAGAAACTTGACATAATATTTTTTGACTGCTATAATAGATATATGCACCCAGAAGTGCAAATATTTATTATGGAGGGATTTGTAATGGAAGAAAAGCGGGTAGTTCCAAGAGACGTTTCTGAGGCTTTGTTCAAGAGAGGTGCTTTTAGTATACTTCAAGGTGGAAATGGTGGTGTAGCATTTAAAAGAGAAGATGAGCTCACTCCGATTGAAAAGAAGCGTTTAACAGAAGATTTTGGAATTGACTTTAGTAAAGAACTTCAATCTCCAAGTCTCATGGAATGGCTGAAATACAGACCGATTGATATAGAACGTTCAAAAGCGTTTGTAGAATCCAACTAATCTCTCAAGTAAAATAGACCGATTACTTTTTAGTAATTCGGTCTATTTTAAATAATTTTCTATTTCACTCCATGTATTTTCTACATAAATTTTTCGCTCAGCAGAAAATGGAAGGAATACTATATCATGCATTGGGTTTAAAATTTCATGTATTTCTTGCACTGCGGTATCTACTTTAGTAATAGCAATTTTGTCTGCTTTGTTTGCAATTACGAAAAATGGGAAATTATTATCTATTAAAAAGCGATACATAAGTTTATCATTTTCTGTTGGTTTGTGGCGTATATCTAATAGTAAAATAATACAAGCAATGTGTTTACTTTTAGATAAGTAGTCTTCAATAAAACGTCCTACTTTAATTTGTTCTGACTTAGACATTTGACTATAACCATATCCTGGTAAGTCCACAAAATAAAATTTTTCATCAATATTATAAAAATTAATTTGTCTAGTTTTTCCTGGAGTATTGCTAGTTCTAGCAATGGATTTTCGGTTCAGCATAGTATTAACAAAAGATGATTTTCCAACATTCGATTTTCCAACTAAGACAACTTCTGGAAGTCCACTATGAGGGTATTGTTTAGGGTTGACTGCTGAAATTTCAAATTTAGGATTTTTTACTATCATAAGCTCTCCTTTTCTTATCAAATAAGGTTAAGTTCTTTTAAATTGTGCATATTTGTGAAGCGAGACTTGTTTTATATTAATATTTTACAAAAAATTTGTATTGCATTAATTCTTTCAACTTATACGTTCCTTTCATTTTTCCCGTAATTTCATTTGTGAAATAAATTTTTCCATTTCGATCTAAGGAAATTCTTGCATTTGAAGCGGGTAAGTCTTCTTTTGTGGTATCAAGCCAATTATAGTATTTATCATTTTCTATATCTAACTGATTTACAATACTAGTTAATAATAAATCTACTCCACTATATTCTGCAATATCCATATTTTCTATATCATAATTGGCTAATATTAAAGCTTGAGTGTTATATTTTCTATATTCATTTAATAGTATATCATCAGTATTAAAATATTCTAAATTATCAATAACATTCTCGCTATTTGATGTATACAAATATGGTAAATGATCTCCCAAAAATACAAGTATTGTTGGTTCGCCATAATTATTTACATACTCATATAATCTTCCTAATTCCTTATCTGAATTGTATATTCCTTGCGAGTAGGCAAGTATTGTTTCATTCATTTCATTACTTAAATTACTTGTAGTAATTGTTATATCATAATCATAATATTTTTCACTATAATATGGCATATGTGATTCTATAGTTGATAAAACATAGAAGAATGGTTGATTGTCTTCTTTTTCTTCAAAGTCTTTTATTATTAAATCTACACAGTATTCATCTGTTATGTATTTATAATCTTTATCTCGATTTAATTCTATATATTCACTAAACCCCATTTTTAAATAAGCATTTTCTGAATTATAATAATCTTTTCCAAAAACAATTTTAGGATAATATCCGTTATTACTTAAAACTTTTGGCAAAGATGGAATTTCAGTACTATTACTTCTTGAATATAGTGACATTATAGGTATATATCCTCTTGGAAAATAATTCATGCTACCACCTGTAAAAAGCTCAAAAGCCACATTTTCAGACATGCCTCCATATGTAGGAGATATCAGATTAACAAACTTTCCTTTAGATTTTAAATTATTAAAATTAGATGTTATTTTTTTATCAAATTGTATTTCTTCTAATTGATCAATATCCCAAAAAGCTTCTGAAAAGATGACAATTATATTTGGCTTCCCAAATTTGTCATTATAATTTTCACCTATATCATTTAAAAATTCATCTAGCTTATTTTCGTCATAATCATCAGGTTCTGTAAATATATTGTTTAAATATGTTCCATACATACCATTTATTAAATTATTTCTAGCATAGTATTCAAGACTAGTAGTATAAGAATTAAAATCTTCATACTTATCTATATTAAAGAATAATTTTAAATAGAATTCTTTGGTATGACTATTTGGAAAAAATAGTAATAATAATATTACTAAATCAATTACAATAATTGCTATTCTAGCTTTTATATTTTTTATTTCTATATTATTTTTATGGCTAATAAATATGATTAAAGCCATTATTGCTGCATAAATTCCAAATCCTATAACAATTGTTAGAACTGATTTAAATGATATATTATTTGTAGCTAGTTCCAATAAATCACCAGAGCTACCTATAAATGTTATATCGGAAAAATATATTGGTTCACCTGTGTACAATATTTTAACTTGATTTACCAGACTCAATACAAATATAAAAATAAATGATACTAAAGTGGCTTTTGAGGCTTTTTTAAAAATAGCTAGTAATAGACTATATATTATAGCTCCAAAAAATATTGTAAAAAACAGTGTAGGGATATGCGCATTATATCCATGGAAGGTAAAAAACTTAAAAAACATATCTGCCAAAGTAAAAATGTTCATTCCTATAAATGCTGTTATAATTATGTTTTTTACTAAACTAGCAATTTCTAATTTACTTTTTTTTACTTCATTTTTTATTTCGATTTTTACTTCGTCTTTTTCTTCAATTTTATTCATATTAATCTATCTCTTTTTAATTTTTTTATTCCACCCATATATGTCCATAAAACTTCTGGAATCTTTATACTTCCATCTGCTTGATAATTATTTTCTAAAACTGCAATTAATCCTCTAGGGCTAGCTACTACCGTATTATTTAATGTTGCTACTAAATAATTACCATTTTCACCTTTTGCACGAATAGATAATCTTCTAGCTTGAGCATCGCCTAAAGTCGAACAACTTCCAACTTCGAAGTATTTTTGCTGACGTGGGCTCCATGCTTCAATATCGCATGACTTTACTTTTAAATCAGCTAAATCACCACTACAACATTCTAAAGTTCTTACTGGAACATCTAGGCTTCTAAAAAATTCTACGGTATAACTCCACATTTTATTGTACCATTCCATTTGGTCTTCTGGTTTACAAAGAACTATCATTTCTTGTTTTTCAAACTGATGTACTCTATATAGTCCTCTTTCTTCTATTCCATGAGCACCAACTTCTTTTCTAAAACATGGAGAATATCCAGTAATTGCTATTGGCAAATCTTGCTCTTTTACTATTTGCCCTTTAAACCTTCCAATCATAGAATGCTCGCTTGTACCAATCAAATAAAGATCTTCTCCTTCTATTTTGTACATCATTGCTTCTAATTCTTCAAAGCTCATAACTCCATTTACAACATCTGATCTTATCATAAATGGTGGTATGCAGTATGTAAAACCTTTATCTATCATGAAATCTCTAGCATATGCAATCATTGCTTCGTGAAGCCTTGCAACATCTCCTAGCAAGAAATAAAATCCATTTCCACTTGTTCTTCCTGCACTTTCTTTATCTAAACCATTAAAACTTTCTATTATATCTGCATGATGTGGAATTTCATATGAAGGAACAACAGGGTCACCAAATTTTTCTACTTCTACATTCTGTGTATCATCTTTTCCAATAGGAACAGAAGGGTCGATTATATTTGGTATTTTTAGCATAATGTTACGAGTATTAGAAGAATATTGCTCTTCGAGTTTCTCATTTTCTTCTAATTCTGCATTTATTTGATTTACTTGCAATTTAATTTTTTCGGCATCTTCTTTTTTACCTTCACGCATAAGAAGACCAATTTGTGAACTTAAGCTGTTACGAGTTGCTCTTAATTCATCTCCTTTGAGCTTTAGCCCACGACTTTTTTTATCTAATTCTAATACTTCGTCAACAAGAGGCAATTTATAATCTTGAAATTTTTTCTTTATATTTTCTTTTACAGCCTCTGGATTTTCTCTTAAAAATTTGATATCAATCATGCGTTTTAACCTCCAATTTATAACATTTTTGTAAGGAATATAATTAGTTTACTATAATTTGTGTGATTTTGCAAGAAATAACACAAAAATAGAGAAAAACTTTAACATTTTGTATGTAAAATAATAAAATTACGGATATAATATAATAAATGCAAATATCGAAGTTTTATAATTATTTTATGACCAAGTTCGTAACCAAAGAAAGAAAGTGATAAAAATGAAAATAGAGATTGCAAAACTATTAATATATTCTTTACTTATTGTAATAATTTCAAAATATGTATTAGTGTATTTACTTAGAAGAATTGCGGAAACTTTAAACTTAGAAGCTAGAGTAGTAGGGAAAATTTCTGGATTTGCTACATCCATTCCAGAAATCTTAACAGTTTCATTTTCAACAGCAACAGGATTAGTTGGTGCAAGCATATTTAATATACTTAGTTCAAATATTATTAATACAATACAATATATTTTTTCAATTATAATAAATAAAAATAGAAAAATATTGAAAAATACAGCAATAAAAATAGACGTGTTTTTAAGTATTCTTACAATTTTAATTCCTATTATTTTAATTGCTCTTAATATAGAAATGGAAATATTTTTAGTACCACTTTTTTTAACTTTTTTAATTGCTTTTAATATTATTAACAGAAATATGCATAGGAAATACTTAAAAAAATTTGAAATTCAAATAGAAGAAAAAAGAGAAAATGGAAAAACAAAAAACAAAAAAAGGAAAACAACTTTTTATGGAATTGGACTTCTAATAATTGGATTTGTATTATTTTTAATAGGTGATAAACTTAGTATTGTACTCGAAAATTTGTGTAATGTTTTTTCAACACCTGAATGGGTTATTGGGATTATGCTAGGGTTTATAACATCTCTTCCGGAATTAATTACTTTTTTTGAAGCTCAAAGGCATCATGCTAAAAAAGAAAATGAAGAATTAGGAGTTATAGAAGCCACTAACAATTTATTATCATCTAATATGACTTGTTTATTTATTGTACAAAGTATAGGAATTTTAATTTATGCTATGATATATTAAAAGACGATTTTTCATAACATTTAAGACAAAAGCCGTCACAGATGTGACGGCTTTCTAGGGGTTAAGCTTTCTTAAACACTATCACCCCGCTCACATTACTAGCGGTTGTACAGCTCGCAATGTGAGAAAGGCGGTCGATGAACTGCTTCCGGGTGACACCACTCTTGAAACCATCAATGAAGATGGTTCCAGGATGATTGTGAGGATATACTGGATGAATACAGTATTTTGCCACCAAATTCTCAATTTGGCGTTTGAAATGCTGATCCTCCAAGGCACTTCCAAAGCAAAGAGAGATACCACAATGATTCGAACAGTCACGCATTAGAAAACCCCCTTTTTATTATTATTGGCAAAGCCAATTAAATACAGTATACTACGATTTACATAAAAATGCAAGGACTTATGAATAAAATTAGGACATGCGAATATAATAATATTAACAAATTTTAGAAGTAAAGGAGAAATTATTATATGGATACAGAATATGTAAAAGAAACAAATAAAACAGAAGCACAAAAAGATAGAGAATTAATTCAAAGTTTAGTCAGAACAAAAATGGAATTACAAACTGCAACAAAGAATTTTGAGCAAGCAGAAGAGGAGCTAATTGATTATTACACATATCAAATTAAAGCCAATAAATCTAAGTTAGATTATTTAGTAAAAAAGGCTAAAAAAAGAAGAATTGTTTTAGATATGATTAATGCAATTGAATATATGCAAGAGGTAGGATAATATGAATATAGTAAAACATGGAGGCAAGTATGGATACTAATGGAGCAATTACATTCTTGACCTGTATTATAATGCTGTTCCTAGTTGGCAAGATATTTATTTTACCAATGAAGAGTATAATAAAATTAATATTGAATTCTATTATAGGGGCAGTAATTATATACATAATTAATAAAATAGGGGCGATTTGGGGATTTTATATAGGCTTAAATTGGATTACATCGATTTTTGTAGGGGTATTGGGCATACCTGGAGCCATTTTACTTATTATTTTAAAGATCTTTTTAGGAGAATAAAAACCCCCTGAATAAATTTTCAGGGGATATTTATCATCATTTTAAATAGTCTAATTCGTAAAGCAAATGCATATGTTTTATAACTTTATTCTACAGTAACTGATTTAGCCAAATTTCTTGGCTTATCAACATCTAATCCTTTGGCTTTAGAAACATAATAAGCAAAAAGCTGTAAAGGTATAACTGAAAGAATAGGGGAAATTAAAGGATTAATGCCAGGAATTCTTAAGCAAAAATCGTAATTATCTCCCTGGATATCTTGGTTAGTAATAATCATGGTTTTAGCACCACGAGTAATAACTTCCTGAATATTACTAATTGATTTCTCCACTAACAATGGATTAGTAATAATTGAAATAACAGTAACATCATTTTCAATTAAAGCAATTGGGCCATGTTTTAATTCACCAGATGCATAAGCTTCTGAATGTACATAAGAAATTTCTTTTAATTTTAAGGAACCTTCTAAAGATACAGAATAATCTAAGCCACGACCTAGGAAAAACATATCTTTTTCTTGAAAAACTTTTTCTGCAAAACTCTTAATATCTTCAGAGCTATCTAAAATAGTTTTTACTTTATCTGGTAATGACAAAATATCTTTTTTAAGTTCTTGTATAAGACCCTTATTAGAACTTTCCAATGTTTCGGCAAAGTAAATTGATAGAAGCGATACTAGAGTAATTTGAGAAGTATAGGCTTTAGTAGAGGCAACTGCAATTTCTGGACCTGCATGAGTGTAAATACAATGATCAGCTTCTCTAGTAATAGAACTTCCCACTACATTGGAGATAGCAAGCGTTTTTGCACCTCTTGCACGAGCTAGTTTAAGAGCAGCAATTGTATCTGCTGTTTCACCAGATTGAGTAATAAAAATAGCAAGAGTTTTATCATTAATAATAGGGTTCCTATAACGAAATTCAGAGGCAATATCTACTTCTGTAGGAATATTACATAAATTTTCTAATAAAGCTTTTCCTACAAGACCAGCATGCATAGCTGTACCACAGGCAACAATATATATCTTTTGCAAATTACTTAAATATTCTTTTGAAAAGCTTAAATCATCAAAAACAACAGGGGTATGTGAATCTGTTAGCCTAGAACCAATAGTTTCACGAATTGACTTTGGCTGTTCATGAATTTCTTTTAACATGTAATCTTCATATCCGTCTTTTTCAGCAGCAGAAGCATCCCATTCAATATTTTTTAAATCTTTTTCAATTGGTACTAAATTTCGATCATAAAATTTAGCAGAATCATCAAAAATTTCTACATATTCATTATCATTTAAAAGGTAAAAATTCTTGGTATAAGAAAGAATTGCTGGTATGTCTGAACTAATATAATTTTCTTTTTCTCCACAACCAATTACAAGAGGACTATCTTTACGAGTCACAATAATGCGGTCTGGGTGAAGTGAAGAAATAATTTCAAGTGCATAACTTCCAACTAAGTCATCACAAGCCTTTTTTACTGCTTGTAAGAATTTTTTATCATTTTCACAGGTTAATTGTTTATAATAATAATGAATTAAATTTGGTACAACTTCAGAATCTGTTTCAGATAAAAAATTGTATCCTTGTTTTGTCAAAAAATTTCTAAGTTCGTGATAATTCTCAATAATACCATTATGAACAACAGAAAATGTTTTGCTATTATCCATATGAGGGTGAGAATTACAATTAGCAGGCTTCCCATGAGTTGCCCATCTGGTATGAGCAATTCCTACATGACCATTTAAAGAATCAATTTCTTTAATATCATTTAATGAATTAACTCTTCCTTTACTTTTTATATTTGAAATTCCGTCTTTCTCTAAAGTAGAAATACCAGCAGAGTCATATCCTCTATATTCTAGTTTTAAAAGTCCATTTAATAATATAGGTTTTGCTGGCTTGTAACCTATATATCCTACAATTCCACACATAAAATGCGTTCCTCCTTAAAGTTTTATTTTATGGAATTTTAAAAGTATAGTTAAGTGTTGCTATTGTTTGTTCTAATATTACTACTAGTTTTTGAAATAACAACTAATGACATCAACCATTGCCATAGAGCATCCGCCGAAAAATCGATAAACTCTAACCTCGTCAACAAAATACTTTGTTCAGGCGCTAAAAATAAAAACTCCTTTCTTTCTAAATTTTCATACTTTTAAAGCCATACTATAATATATTACTACATAAAGAAAAAAGAAGCAAGTCCGTCTTATGTAAAAAATTGATTTGAGTGTATAACAATTGAAAATTAAGGTAAAACATAGTATAATTAAAAAAATAAATATTAGAAGGGGCAAAAATGTTTGATATAGAAACAGAACTTAAAAAACTTCCTAGAAAGCCTGGAGTTTATATAATGAGAGATAAGAATGATACCATATTATATGTGGGAAAAGCGATTTCTTTAAAAAACAGAGTAAGACAATATTTTCGTAAAAACAATAAAACAGCCAGAATAGAAAAGATGGTTTCATTGATAGATCATTTTGAGTATATTGTAACAGACAATGAAGCAGAAGCGTTAATATTAGAATGTAATTTGATTAAAGAAAACAGGCCAAAATTTAATGTGCTTTTAAAAGATGATAAAACCTATCCTTATATAAAAATTGATGTGAAATCAGATTTCCCTAATGTTGTAATTACAAGAACAATTAAAAATGATGGTGCTAAATATTTAGGACCTTATGCTAACGCAGGTGCTGCTAAAGAAATGGTAGATTTTGTAAAACAGAGATTTCAAATTAGACAATGCAAAAATTTTAAATCTAATCAAAGAGCGTGTTTAAACTATCATATCAAAAGATGCTTAGCACCATGTGTTGGCTATGTAAGTAAAGAAGAATATAGAGAGCTAATTAATCAAATTATTCTTTTACTTGAAGGAAAAACGGGACCAATTGTAAAAAAATTAGAAGAAGAAATGGAAGAAGCGGCAGAAAAACAGGAGTATGAAAAAGCTGCTATGCTTCGAGATAAGAAAATAGCTATAGAAGCTATGGGACAAAAGCAAAAGGTTTCTAACATAAATGAAAATGAGATTGATGTAATAGGATTAGCTAAAAATGAATTAACAATTTGTATAGAAATATTTTTTGTAAGAAATAGTAAAATGATTGGACGTGAGCATTATTTTTTCAATGATTTGACTGATATGAGCGACCAAGAGATTTTGGCAGGATTTATAAAACAATATTATATGAGAAAACAGACTATTCCAAGTAAAATTATGCTTAGAGAAGAATTAGAAGAAAAAAATGTTATAACAGAATGGCTAAGTAACCTTGCAAATCACAAAGTGGAACTAAAACATCCACAAAAAGGAGAAAAATTGCGATTTGTAGAAATGGCAGAAAGAAATGCTAAAATTACGTTAGATAATAAAGAAAAGGAAAAGATTGACATTGTATTAGAATTAAAAGAGATTTTGAATTTGAAAAATTTGCCAAAGAAAATAGAAACATTTGATATTTCAAATATTTCAGGAAGTTTTATGGTAGCTGGTATGTGTGTGGCTGAAAATGGAATTATCAAAAGAAACTTATCTAGACGCTTCAGAATTAAAACAGTTTTTACACAGGATGATCCAAGATGTATGGAAGAGGTAGTGGAAAGAAGGTTAAAACATTCTATGGGAGGTGAAAGTAGTGGATTTGGTAGACTACCGGATTTACTTTTAGCTGATGGAGGAATTACTCAAATTCACGCAATGAAACAAGCTGTAAAAAATTGTAATTTAGAAATTCCTGTTTATGGAATGGTAAAAGATGATAACCATAGAACAAGAGCATTAATGGACGAAAATAGAAATGAAATATCAGTTTCAGAAGAACTATTTTTGTTTTTAACTAGCTTTCAGGACGAAGTTCATAAAACGGCAATAGAATATCATAGAAAATTACGTGAAAAAGAAATAACAAAATCGAAGTTGGATGAAATTTCTGGAATTGGAGAAAAGAAAAAACAAGCACTACTAAAAAAATTTGGTTCAGTAGAAAAAATAAAAGAAGCAAATTTAGAAGAATTAATGAAGGTAAATGGAATTAATAAGGCTTTAGCAGAGAAGATAAGAGATTCTCTTTAACATTGATGATAAGAAAAGCGAGTTGAATTTAGTTGAAATAAGTCATACGATTATGGTAATATAATAGTATCTTTCCGCATATATATGAAGTAAGGAAGAAGTTTAAGCAAAGTTAAATATATATATAAGTGGGAGGGGATTTTTGTATGGAATATACAGATGAAAAAATTTTAAACATAAAATACAATCCAAAGAAAAATTTGATTGAGATTGGACAAGCTCATAAATGGGAGTGGGCTAAAAAAAATAAATTTTTTTTAGGGATTTGCCGGAATGACTGTATTGGCTATAATTATAGAATGTTTATTATTAGTGAAATTTATTCAACTATGTAGAGTTATTTAGAAAGGAGAATAATTAGTAAAATCTAA
This sequence comes from Bacillota bacterium, assembly GCA_963930325.1. Classification (GTDB taxonomy): domain Bacteria; phylum Bacillota; class Clostridia; order TANB77; family CAG-508; genus CALXJM01. The sequence continues at coordinate 14,729 of CAWVME010000016.1, forward strand.
TTAAAAGTAATAGAAATGGAAATATTAGTTGGAAAAACAGCTGGATTTTGTGCAGGAGTAATTAATGCAGTAAGTAAAACAGAAGCGGAATTAAGAAAAAACAAAAAATTATATTGTTTAGGGGAGTTAACTCACAACTCTGTAGTAATGGAGAATTTAAAACAAAATGGGTTAAATGTAATAGAGCAATTGGAAGAAGTTCCTAGCGGAGAAAATGTTGTTATAAGAGCACATGGGGTTCCACCTGAAATTTATGAGCAAGCAAAACAGAAAAATATAAATTTGATTGATTTAACATGCCCAAAAGTTTTGAAAATACATAAACAAGTAGAAGACTATGTTAAAAAAGGATATTTTTTATTTTTAACTGGGAAAAGAAATCATCCAGAAGTTGTGGGGATTTGTGGATATGGTAAAGAACAGTTAATTGTGGTAGAGAGCTTAGAAGATGTGGAAGAAGCAATACGAAAAATGAAAAAAAGTAGAAAAGTTGCACTAATTTCACAGACTACTTTTTCTATGGAAAAATTTGAACAAATAGCAGATGTGTTAAGAGAAAAAGTTGCAAGCATAGAAATTAATAATACAATTTGTATGGCAACCAAAATTAGACAAGAAGAAACAGAGAAAATTTCAAAAGAGGTACAAGCCATGATAATTATCGGAGGTAAAAACAGCTCTAACACAAAAAAACTTTATGAAATAGCTTGTAAAAATTGTGAAAACGTATACCTGATAGAAACTAGAGATGAATTGAATTTAGAGCAAATGCAAAGGTTTGAAAAAATAGGAATTATGGCAGGAGCGTCTACACCAAGGAAAAGCATTGAAGAAGCGGTAGAAAGCATAGGAATGTGTTCTGTATAAATGGAGGAACAAAAATGAATGTAGCAAATGAGTGGAAAGATTACGAAATATTAGATATGGCAAACGGAGAAAAATTAGAACGTTGGGGAAATATAAAACTAATAAGACCAGATCCGCAAATTATTTGGAAAGAGAAACAATTTCCAAAAGAGTGGAAAAAAGTAGATGCTGTATATCATAGGAGCAATTCTGGAGGAGGATATTGGGAGTATAGAACAAAATTACCAAATGATTGGCAAATTAAATATAAAGATTTAAGTTTTCATATTAAGCCAATGAATTTTAAACATACTGGATTATTTCCAGAGCAAGCAGTCAACTGGGATTGGATGATAGAGAAAATAAAAAATGCAAAAAGAGAAATTAAGGTACTTAATCTTTTTGCCTATACTGGAGGAGCAACTGTTGCCTGCCTTTATGCAGGAGCTTCTGTTTGCCATGTGGATAGTTCTAAAGGTATGACTACTTGGGCAAAAGAAAATGTAGAAGCTTCTGGGTTAAAAGATAAAAAAGTACGCTATATTGTAGATGATGTTGTTAAATTTGTACAAAGGGAAATTCGAAGGGGAAACGCATATGACGCAATTATTATGGACCCACCATCTTATGGAAGAGGAACAAATGGAGAGGTGTGGCAATTTGAAGAGAACATTGCAGATTTAGTGAATTTGTGTACTAAGATTTTAACAGATAAACCATTATTTTTTTTGATTAATTCATATACAACTGGAATTTCTTCTACAGTTCTGCAAAATATGCTACAAATAGAAATAAGAGGAATGCAGGGAGGGAAAGTAAGTTCCGGCGAGGTAGGACTTCCTATGACAAATTCAAATTTGATATTACCATGTGGAATTTTTGGCAGATGGGAGAGCAGGGAATAACGATGAATCAAATTAAAGTAATTTATGAGGATAACCACATTATTGTTGTAGAAAAACCGGTCAATGTTCCATCTCAATCAGACAAAACAGGAGACATGGATGTACTATCTATGATAAAAGAGTACTTGAAAGAAAAATACAATAAAACAGGTAATGTTTATTTAGGGCTGGTTCATAGACTAGATAGACCAGTTGGAGGTGTTATGGTATATGCCAAAACCTCTAAAGCAGCCGCACGTTTGAGTGAGCAAGTACGAGAAAAAATGATGGAAAAGAAATATTTAGCTATTGTTGATGGAAAAATGGAAAAAGAATCCAGTATACTTGAGGATTATTTGTGGAAAAATGAAAGTACAAATTTAAGCAAAGTAGTAAAAGAAGGAACTAGAAATGCAAAATATGCTAAGTTAGAATATAAAGTAATAAAATACGAAAAAGAAATTAATTTGACTGTATTAGAAACAAAACTATATACAGGAAGACATCATCAAATACGCGTACAGTTTTCTTCTAGAAACCATAGTATATATGGAGACCAGAAGTATGGAACTAGAGGAAAGGGGAAACAAATTGCTTTATGGGCTTATAAACTTTCTTTTGAACATCCAACAACAAAAGAAAGGCTAACTTTTAAAACTATTCCTGAAAAGACAGGAAGCTGGAAGATACTAGAGAACACAGAAATTGACAAAATGTGAAAATTGTGTGAATTTTAGCACTCAAGACTTGACATTGCTAAAATAAGGTGTATAATTAGTTCATAAAAAGATAAAAGTACTTTTAATCTAATATATGTGCTACCTAAGATGGTGTCAACACATACAAATAAAAAAGGAGTGATTTTTATGATGATGATACCAAGAAGAAATGATTTTGACTTGTGGGATGAAATATTCCATGATCCATTTTTTAGAGGAGGAGAAAGCAAATTAATGAAAACAGATATCAAGGAGAAAAAAGATAATTATCTAATTGATATCGATTTGCCAGGATATGAAAAAGATGACATAAAAATAGACATAGAAGATGGATATTTAACTATTCATGCAACTATGAATAAAAATGTAGACGAAAAAGAAGAAGGAAAATATGTAAGAAAAGAAAGATATGTAGGAGAATGCTCAAGAAGCTTTTATGTAGGAGAAAACGTAACAGAGGAGGACATAAAGGCAAAATTTAAAAATGGAACATTAACTATTGAAGTTCCAAAAATGGAAAGTAAAAAACTTCCAAAAGAGAAGAAATATATTCCAATTGACGAATAATATTGATTTGAGCTACAATCATAAATTACATGTTAAATAACAAAAAAATCTCACTTTTATATACAATAGTTTTGTTTATAGAAGTGAGATTTTTATTTGTTAATGTAGTAAATTTTTTATTTTAGTTATTTTTTCACTGTTATGTACATATTCTTTTCTAGGTTTTATAAAATTACTTGAACCTCTTTTTTCAAAATCATATCTTGGAATCAATTGAATGTGGAAATGGTTCATTGGACCATCACACATAGTGCAAAGATAAACACTTTCACTATGATATACTTCTTTTAAAATGTTCATCATTTTTTTTGCAAAAACAAATATAGACTTGCATAAATCATCTGGGATTTCCATCATATCTTTATAGTGAGACTTGGTCTGTATAGCTACATGACCATCAGCACGTGGATTTCCAACTAAAAAACATTCAAACTTATCGTTTTCGAATAATAATTTATTAGAAATATCTCCATATAAACAGTAATTATTTTGTTTATTATAGCAAGTAGGACAAATTGCTAAATCAGTCAAAATAGCAGGAGTAACATTTCCATGATTTTCAAGTATATGATAAATTGGATCTTTAATTTGATTCCACAAATTTTTTAAGTTATCATAAGTTAGGATACTTTCAACATTTTCAAAATCAATCCATTTTAAAATTTCTCTATCTTTTTCATTAATCTGTTTGCTAGTTAGACCATCATCTATGGAAATATATAAGTGATTTTCAACATCTTCGCCATCTGGGGTAGTATAATTTAAAATATATACTTCCTTATTAATAAGCAAATGATTTGCACGCATGGTTTCTTCTTCGGTTTCTCTTATAGCACATTCTAAAAGAGATTCACCAGGTTCTAAGTGACCTTTAGGAAAAGAATATTCGTTTTCATTTTCGCGAAATACTAACCCAATTTGATTTGTTTTTAAATTTAATAAAATTGTTCCGGCTTTTTTAGTTGGCATTTAAATTTTACCTCCTATTTATTATATAATCAAATTTAAAAGGAAACACAAGTAAAAATTTAGATATTATGAGTAAAAAGGTTTATTCTAGTTTAGTGGTTTTTTTCATTAAATTTTGTATAATTTCACTTTGCTTTGCATTTTCCTCATGATTAATTTGATATTTGCCATTTTCAAATTTTAGAATATCTCCATCTTTAGCATGAGAATCAACTAGTAATTTAGGAATATTGTACATTTTTCCAGTTGTTCTATTTTCACAAATAGCATAATCACCTTCATATCTATCTAAAGTAAATAGGGTATCTTTAGGAATATTATTTAAGTTTTTCATAGAATTGGAGGTGGCAAGAGATTTCTTTAATTCGTCAATGAAATTATCGATAAAAGAATTATTATAAGACTTAATATTTTTTTCTAGAGTAAGGTCAATGGAATTTACAATTTCATAAAGATTAATAAAAAACACATCCTTTCGAAATTTGCTTAGAATAAAACTAAACAGTTAGAATTAAAATTTTAATCATAATATAACAAATTTGAAAAGATTACAATAAAATTCATATAAAAAATAAAAATTTTTATAATTGCTTAGTGCCGGCGGACACTATTAGATTTTTTGACCAATATATTTTATAGTGCCAGAATAATGTGTAGTTTTTCCGCATTGATCTAAACAATATTCTTCTGTAATAGAAATTGTCTTAAAATCATTAAATAAATCTAATATTTCATTTTTAGTAAAAAAACTAACATATGTATCATTAGCGATATTGTGCAAAATATTATTTTCTAAAATTTCAAAACTTGATGAATTAGTATGCTGCTTTAGTTTTGGATCTTCTGATGAAAAGATATGGATATATACTAACCCATTTGTTTTTAAATTTTCTTTAATTACTTTGATTATTTTATAAGTATCTTTTTTATGAAAAAAATGCAATACACATCTTGAAGAAATCAAATCATATTTGTTTTTCTCAATTGGAAAAATTCTTATATCATTTTTTATTAGATTTAATTTTGGACAACTATTTTTGCATATCTCCAAGCATTTGCTAGAATAATCAACACCGGTAACATTATAACCTAGTTCTACTAATGGAATTGAATTCATCCCTTGGCCAATTCCTAAATCCAAGACTTCTTTTCCAGGGACTAAGTTTAAATATTTTTTCAAATCTACATCTAGTTTTGCAGGATAAATTGGAAAATTTTCTTTATATTTTTTATCGTAATTAACAGGATTTCCTATCATAAAAACACCTTCTATATTCTTTTTGATACAATCATATTTCTAATAATATAATCATTCTTTTCATAGAAATTTAATCCTTTTTTATTTGGACCAAAAACTTCAATATTAATTCTCTTACAGTCAATACTCTTAAAGTATTCTTCTATTTTTTCTAGTAAAGATTTTCCAATACCATTACCACGAATATTATTATTAACAATTAATTCAATTACAGAACCAGTTTTAGCACAATCATTTGTTAGTTTATCAATTTCGTCTTTTTCTTCTACTATGCCAATAACTAATCCAATAACGATGTCATTTTTTACTGCTAAATAAATTTTACCATTTTGTTTTTTTATTTTATTCATATCTATTTTGAAGCTATCTTCTCTGTATTCAGGAAGCATTACTTGTGTATGCCAATCATCAATATCTATTAAATAGTTTTGAAGTTCTACAAGTAAGTCTTTAATCTGTTCATCGTATTTTGTATCATATTCTATAATCATAATAGTTCTCCCAATTTATATATATTTTAGTGCTATATTGACTCAAAAAATATATATCACAAAAATAACAAAAAATAAATATGGAAAATAGAAAAATTAAGAGATTTCTCATAACCCGAAGGTCGTAAGTTCGAGTCTTACCCCCGCAACCAAAGTATATATCACTAGAACTGTAACGGTTTTAGCGATTTTTTGTTGCATAAAAATTGGTTGCAATAATGCTTAAAAATGGCATTATTATGTCAAATTGGGTAAAATAACCACCTCAAATACCCGAAATTCTAATAAAAATTCAATAAAAAATTTGCAATAAATTTATGATTTTTATAAAAATCTACAAGTAAAAAACTTTTGGGAAAGAGATATAAAATCTCAAAGTTTTTTACTTTTTATATCGTGAAAATTTG
>CAWVME010000017.1:0-4876 GCA_963930325.1 Bacillota bacterium
GACTAAGATACCTCTTGAGAGGTTGCTCGCAATAGTCCCTTAGAGGGCGCAAAGAAAAACTACGGGTTATACCCGTAGATTTTTATTGGTCTTAGAGAAAACCATAGGTCATGCTGTGAAGTGGTAAATATTTTATCAAAACGGATGAAATCCTAATTAAAATAAAATGCTTTTATATCAGTAATTATAATGATTTTATCTATTTACAAAGTTATAAATAAGAGGTATAATTATAATAAGAAAAAGGAGTGAGAAATATGAAAAAACTATATATGGTTTTAGGTGTTATATTTATAATTTTTTTAATAGAAAGTTGTTTTTATAACGTTTATGCTTTAGGTGGAGAATTTAGTGAAAATATCTATAATGAGTTTAATAATGGTGACGTTAATCAAGGAATTCAAAATGTAGGAATAAGAATATATGGAACAATTGCTTTGATTATAAAAGTTGTTGCGGTGGCTGGAGTTGTATATACTGGATATCGATATATGACTGCTGGAGCTGGAGATAAAGGATTAATGAAACAAACTCTTATATGGGTAATTGTAGGAGCAATATTTGTATTCTCAGCAGACGCAATAGTTAATTTTGTGATAGACTCAAATATTTTTGTTTCATAATTATTACATAAATATGTTTTTTTAAATTTTGCTAATAATATTAAAGAATAATACATGAGTTTTATGTTATACTTTTAAATGAAATATAATTAATTTAAGTAGGAGATGATAAAAATGAAAAAAAACAAAATCAGAAACACTTTTATCGCACTTATTATTCTAGTAGGAATTGTTTCTTTTTTACAAATAAATTGCGTATATGCTGATTTTATATCAGATGCTCAAAATTGGTATAATAAAGGTGGTGATGCAACTGAACTTGATTCAGGAGTAATGTCGGGGTTGGCTAAAGATGTAGAGAGGGCCGGAACAGCAATAATTTCTATCGCCACAATTGTTTTAGGTATTAAATATGTGATTGGGAGCGCTACAGGAAAGGCAGAAGTAAAACAGCAACTTATCGGCTTATTTGTAGCGTGTTTATTATTTTTTGGATGGAGTAATTTGAGTTCTTTGTTAATACAAGGAGCAACATACGATGAAGCAACTGGGACTTATAGTGGAATCAGCGGTGCCACTCAGTTATTTATATTCGATGGTGTAACAACAGTTTCTGGAATATTTCAGAAAGTATTTGCAATAGTTTTATTTTTTGGAAAGATTGCCGCACTTATAGCTACCATGTACATTGGTGTAAAGTATATATTTAGTGGTTCACAAGGAAGGTCTGAATTAAAACAAAAAGGGCCTATGTATATTATAGGAATTTTAATGATTTTTTGTACATTAAACATATTATCTTTTATATCAGATGCAATAAATCAAGCTACGGCTTTGTAAAAACTGTATAAATATAAGTTGAGAGGTGTTATATGGGGAGAACGTACACAGTACCACGTAGTGTTAAAGGCGAATCTAGAATATTGTATATTTTTACTATAAAATCTTTAGCTATGACATTAGGATTTGGTGCAATAGGAATAATATTATATTTTATTTTAAAATCTTTTATGGAAATATCAATGATAACAATGATTTTAATAATAGCTCCATTCGCAGGATTGGGTTTTTTAATAGGAGCAGCTAAGATTCCTGATAGTCCTTTTATGGGACCACTTCAAAAAGCGGGAGGAGAGAATGTTTCGGACATATTATGGAGATTAATTACTTTTAAATCCAAAAAGAAAATATATCTATATAATGTAGATAGAAAATTAGATAATGTATCTAAGTCAACAAAAAAAGGAAAGGGGAAATAATTTAGAATGGTTACAATAATTTTACCAATAATAATTTTAATAATAATGACTGTATTTTTTATTCTTTTTTTATTGATTTCTAAGAGACAAGAAACAACTTTAAAGACTATAGATAAAAATGGAAAAATAAAACGTGAAACAACTCCCGCAGAAAAAACTAAAAAAAATTCAGAAGAAAAAAATACCATAAAAAAAGAGGATGTATTTAGATTTATGGAATTTGATAAAATTTTAAATAATATGATAGTTCAAAATGGTGGTTCTAGATTTACTATGGCAATAAAATGTAAGGGAATTAATTATGATTTGATGTCTGAAGTAGAACAGTTATCCGTTGAAGAAGGGTTTATAACTTTTTTAAATACATTGAAATATCCAATTCAATTATATGTACAAGCACAAAATGTTGATTTGAAAAAAGTAATTGAAAAATATAAGGAAAATATAATTCCATATCAAGAAAAGTTTGATGAGATAAATAAGGAATACGCAAAAATTGCAAGTTCTTTTGATGTAGATGAAAAAAGATTAAATAGAATAACGAAGGAAAGAGATAGTATTACTAATGTATATGAATATGCAAATGATATGATTAATTATGTTGAGCATATGAGTGGGAATAAAAATTTATTGCAAAGAAATTTTTATATTCTTGTATCATATAGTACAAGTGAAATTGCTGCTGTTGATAAATTCAATAAAGATGAAATAGTTGAAATGTGTTTTACAGAATTAAACACTAGATGTAATTCTATAATTAGTGCTTTAGCCTCTTGTTCAGTATCTGGAACCACTTTAGATTCTAATGAGTTGGCAGATTTATTATATTCTGCATTTAATAGAGATGATAAAGGGCTTATTAGTGTGAGAGAAGCTTTGGATTCTGGAATATTTAGATTATATTCAACTTCTGAAGATGCTATATATAAGAAAACTAAAGCTTTAGATGAGTATTTGGATAACGAAGCAAAAATTAAAGCTTTAGAGAGTATGAAATATGTTATCGAAAATGATCAAATACCAACTCCTGCTTCAGAAGTTTTATCAGAAGTTGAGGAAATTAGCAAAAGAGCAACAAACATAATAAAACATGATGACGAATATGATGTTGATTTTAAAAATAAAGTAAGTAAAAAAATATTAGATGATTTTAGAAATGATAAAAAAGAATTATTAGACATAGATAGGCAACAAAAAGAAGACTATAGGAAAGAGGCAGAAAAGGAATTAGAAAATTTAGAGGAATTAAAGAAACTTGAAGAACCAGAAGGTGTTAAATTAATTAAAAAATCTAAAAAATATGCTGAGGAACAGACATTAGAAAAAGATAATGTTCCAGAATTGTATGAAGTGGATAAAAAATCAGATAAAATCGATAATAATGATTTGAGTGATAAATCTGAAGAAGATGAGAGTATTATTTAGAAAGGGAGGTTTATAATGGAAAAAAAACTTTCAAGGAAAGAGATGAGAAAGCTTCAAGAACAAAAGTTGAAGGAAGATCAACTTGAATTAGCTAATGAAGAGGTTAATTTACTTCAAAAAAACAAATCTGATTTACATGATCTTCTTGCTCCATCAGGGATTGATGCTACACATTTTGATTATTTAGAGATTTTTTCAAAGGTATCGAGATTTGCAAGAACTTTTTATATAACAACCTTACCAAGACAAGCTACTTTTCCTTATTTCTTGGCTGGAATATATGAATTTGGAGACGTAAATACATCTGTTTTCATTAACCCTATTCCTGAGAATAATTCTATTAATGATTTAAATAAAACTATTGTAGAATTAGAATCTGAAAGGGTTGTAGCTAATAATAGAGGTGATATTAATAGATTGTCAGTGCTTGGAATAAAACAAGCAGAGGCAGAAAGTTTAAGAGATCAAATATCTGCAGGATACAATAAATTATTTGAAGCCACTATTATTTGTACTTTATTTGCATATAACAAGGTTGAATTGGATAAGTTATCTGAACTTCTTGCTATGGAGGCATCCAAAAATCAGTTAGGACTTAAAACAGCATGGGCATTGCAAGAAGAAGGGTTTATGTCTAATTTACCTCTTAACAATAATAAAATTTCTAGAAAGCATACCTTTGATAGAGGATCTATGGCAACAGTATTTCCTTTTGTAAATGCTGATGCTGGTATGGACACAGGAATTCCTATAGGCATAAATAAGCAAACTGGATTACCTGTAATATTTGATAATTTTAGTAGCAGTTTAACCAATTATAATATGATTATTTTTGGAAAGTCAGGTTCTGGAAAATCAGTTACAATTAAGACAATTATGGCACGATCTGCAGTACTTATGGGCGTTGAAAACTTAGTACTTGATGCTGAAGGAGAGTATGTTGTTGTTGCTGAAGCATTAAGAGGTATAAATGTAGATATAAGTCCAACTTCTGATACTATTATTAATATATTTGATTTAGAGACTGAAATAGTTAAAGATGAAATAACAGGAAGAGAGGTTTTAGAATTAAATGTTGAAAATAAAGTAGAAGACGTTACACAAGCATTGCTTACCATGGCTAGGGGTGCAACCAAATCTGAAGAGGTTAATGAATTAACTAAACAAATAATTGCAGAAATTGTTGCTGAAGAATATAAAGCTGTTGGTATTAATAACGATCCAGATTCTTTATATGAAGAAGGAACTTCAGGATTAGGTAGAGTAAAAAAACAAATGCCTACAATTTCTTCGTGGTATGAAAGACTTGTTAATAAGAATAATGAAAATAAGAATGAAACTTATCAATATCATTACGATTATTTAGTTAAGGTAATGAAACAATATTGTAAAAAGTTTAATGGACAAATGGCTTATTTTGATGGACAATCTACATTTGAACTTTTAGATAGTTGTCCTTTTATAAATATTAATATTTCAAAACTTGAAGAAAGGTTTGCTAGACCTTTAGCTCAACAAATATTACTTTCATGGATTAGGGAAAAATATGTTAAAAAGAACAGTGAAGACAAAAGTAAAGCAAGATCAAAAAGAGGTTTAGTTGATGAAGCATGTATGCTTTTAGCATAT
>CAWVME010000018.1:0-23562 GCA_963930325.1 Bacillota bacterium
AATTACTTCTGCTGCGACAACCTGTTTTTGGTTAAATCATAGAATTAACATAATTGACACGCCAGGACATGTTGATTTTACTGTTGAAGTTGAAAGATCTTTAAGAGTACTTGATGGTTCTGTAACTGTATTTTGTGCTAAAGGTGGTGTTCAACCACAATCAGAAACTGTTTGGAGACAAGCAGATAAATATCATGTACCAAGAATGGCATATGTAAATAAAATGGACATTACTGGTGCTAATTTCTTAAGTTGCGTTGAGCAAATGAAAACAAGACTAAATGCTAATGCAGTTCCAATTCAATTACCAGTTGGGGCTGAAGATCAATTTAGAGGTATTATTGATTTAATAAAAATGAAAGCATTTATTCATAAAGATGACTTGGGAAAAGAAATTGAAGTAACGGATATACCAGCAGATTTAGTTGAATTGGCAGAAAAATATAGAAGCCAAATGATAGAAGCTGCTGCAGAACAAGATGATGAATTAATGATGAAATATTTAGAAGGTGGAGAACTTTCTGAAGAAGAAATAAAAAAAGGTCTAAGAATAGGAACATTAGCAAATAAACTTGTTCCAGTTTGCTGTGGATCTTCATATAAAAATAAAGGAGTACAAGAATTATTAAATGCTATTGTTGATTATATGCCATCACCACTAGATATACCACATATCAAAGGAGTGGACTTAGATGGAAATGAAACAGAGAGAAAAACAAGTGATTCAGAACCATTTGCTGCATTAGCATTTAAAATTGCGACAGATCCATTTGTTGGGAAATTATGTTTCTTTAGAGTATATTCAGGAACATTAGAGTCTGGTTCTACTGTATTAAATAGTAACAAAGATAAAAAAGAAAGAATCGGAAGAATTCTTCAAATGCACTCAAATCATAGAGAAGACATTGAGAAAGTATATGCTGGTGATATTGCAGCAGCAGTTGGACTAAAAGAAGTAACAACAGGAGATACACTTTGCGATGTAAATGCACCAGTTATATTAGAATCCATGGAATTTCCAGAACCAGTTATTGATATAGCAATTGAGCCAAAGGACAAAGTTGCTCAAGAAAAAATGGCAGTTGCTTTATCAAAACTAGCAGAAGAAGATCCAACGTTTAAAACATATACAGATCATGAAACAGGCCAAACAATTATAGCTGGTATGGGTGAATTACACCTAGATATAATTGTAGACAGATTAAAAAGAGAGTTCAAAGTAGAATGTAATGTAGGTAAACCACAAGTTGCTTATAAAGAAACAATTCGAAATGCAGTAAGAGTAGAAGGAAAGTTTATTCGCCAATCAGGTGGTCGTGGACAATATGGACACGTATGGCTAGAAATGGAACCACTAGAACCAGGAACAGGAATTCAATTTGAAAGCAAAATTGTTGGAGGAGTTGTTCCAAAAGAATATATAAAACCAGTTGAAGAAGGAATTAGAGAAGCTGCTGAGAGCGGTGTTTTAGCCGGATATCCGGTAATCGACTTTAAAGCAACTTTAGTAGATGGTTCTTATCACGATGTTGACTCTTCAGAGATGGCATTCAAAATTGCTGGTTCTATGGCATTCAAAGAAGGATGTAGAAAAGCAAAATCTGTTATATTAGAACCGATTATGAAAGTAGAAATAACAGTTCCAGAGGAATACATGGGAGATGTTATTGGAGATGTAAATTCAAGACGTGGAAGAATGGAAGGAATGGAAGCAAGAAATGGAAGCCAAATTATTCGTTCATTTATTCCATTATCTGAAATGTTTGGATATGCAACAGACTTACGTTCTAAAACACAAGGAAGAGGCACTTATGCAATGGAACCAAGTCACTATGAAGAAGTTCCAAAATCAATTTTAGACAATATTGTTGCAACAAGAATGAAAAAAGACGAATAAAATGTTGGAAAAAACAAAGAAATCTATTGCAAAAAACAAAGAAATGTTATAAAATACATTCATCAAAAAAGATTTTAAATTTTAAAATAAAAATAAAAATAAGGAGGATTTCAAATGGCTAAAGCAAAATTTGAAAGAACAAAACCACATGTTAACATTGGTACAATTGGTCACGTTGACCACGGAAAAACAACAACAACAGCAGCTATTACAAAATGGTTAGGATTATTAGGAAAGGCTCAATACACAGCTTATGATCAAATCGATGGTGCGCCAGAAGAAAAAGCAAGAGGTATTACAATTAATACAGCACACGTTGAATATGAAACAGAAAAAAGACACTATGCACACGTTGACTGTCCAGGGCACGCAGACTATGTAAAAAATATGATTACAGGTGCTGCACAAATGGATGGAGCTATATTAGTTGTTTCAGCAGCTGATGGCCCAATGCCTCAAACAAGAGAGCACATCCTTCTAGCAAGACAAGTTGGTGTTAAATATATCGTTGTATACTTAAACAAATGCGATATGGTTGATGACCCAGAATTGTTAGAATTAGTAGAAATGGAAGTAAGAGACTTACTATCTAGCTACGAATTCCCAGGAGATGAAATTCCAATTATTAAAGGATCTTCTTTAAAAGTTTTGGAATCAACATCTACAGATCCAAATGCGCCAGAATATGCATGTATGAAAGAATTAATGGATGCAGTTGACAATTATATTCCAACACCAGAAAGACCAACAGATCAACCATTCTTAATGCCAGTTGAAGACGTATTTACCATTACTGGTAGAGGAACAGTTGCAACAGGTAGAGTAGAAAGAGGAACAATTAAAGTTTCTGAAGAAGTTGAAATTGTTGGACTAGCAAAAGAAGCTAAGAAAACAGTTGTAACAGGCGTAGAAATGTTCAGAAAATTGCTAGACCAAGCAGAAGCTGGAGACAATATTGGAGTTCTATTAAGAGGAATTCAAAGAAATGAAATCGAAAGAGGTCAAGTATTGGCAAAACCAGGAACAATACACCCACATACAAAATTCAAAGCAGAAGTTTACATCCTAACAAAAGAAGAAGGTGGACGTCATACACCATTCTTTAATGGATATAGACCACAATTCTATTTCAGAACAACAGATGTTACAGGTGTTATCGATTTACCAGCAGGAACAGAAATGGTAATGCCAGGAGATAATGTTACAATGACAATTGAACTTATTACACCTATTGCTATTGAAAAAGGATTAAGATTTGCTATTCGTGAAGGTGGTAGAACAGTTGGTTCTGGTATTGTATCTGAAATACTTGAATAATATAAGAATAATGAAAATTCTTAAACAATAGAAACGGAGATTTTTGAAAACTATTTTCAAAAATCTCCATTTTTAATTGTATAGAAAAAATCGCTTTTTCTTATATAACTAAAAAATAACGATGTGCAGAAAAATTGATATGAAATTTTCCGAGTGAACAAATTTTTTTGTTTTTTTGTGAACTTAAAGATATGTAGTTGCATTAAAAAGGTAGAGAAAAGTTCTCGAAAAGCGAGATTTATTCTACAACAAAAATAAAATATTTTAAATTCACTAAATTAATTAAGAATATTTAATATTTCTTATACTACTTAGTCAAAAATACTTGATTTTTTGATAAAAAACAAATACAATACTAAAGTAAAATATTATTAATACAAAATTATTTATATTTCCTATATAGATGTAATTTTGTTATAAAAGAAATTTACATAGAATTTTAAAAATGAAATATACTTTCTTAAAGGAGAGGATACAGTGAAAATAATATTAGATGCCATGGGAGGAGATAATGCTCCATTAGAACCAATTAAGGGAGCAGTGAAAGCCAGCAAAGAAATTGAATCAGAGATTATCTTGGTGGGAAATGAACAGATTATCAATCAAAAAATTAAAGAACTTTACGGAAAAGAAAGCATTCAAGAAGTGAATAAAAATTTAAGCATTCGCCATGCTTCAGAAGAAATTAAAATGGAAGACATTCCAACCCAAGCTATAAAAGCAAAAAAAGATTCTTCTATGGTAGTAGGCTTTAATATGTTAAAGCAAGGGGAGGGAGACGTGTTTATATCTGCGGGAAACTCAGGTGCTTTGCTTACGGGAGCAACTCTACTGGTAGGAAGGATCAAAGGAATTGATAGACCAGCCATTGCACCAATGCTTCCAGCTTATAAAAAAGGACTTATGTTAATGGATGCAGGAGCCAATACAAACTGTAAACCAATTAATTTAGTACAATTCGCACAAATGGCTACTATATACTTAAAAAATGCATACAATATAGAAAAACCAAAAATAGGGTTACTTAATATCGGAACAGAGGAAACTAAGGGAAATGACCTAATTAGAGAAACTTTTAAAGATTTGAAAGAAAATCATGAAGCATATGGAGTAAATTTTGTGGGAAATGTAGAAGGAAGAGACGCCTTCTCCGGAGAAATCGATGCTATTATTACAGATGGTTTTACAGGAAACGTATTTCTAAAAACTGTAGAAGGATTCGGAAAATTTGTAAAAAAATCTTTAATAGAGAGTTTAAAAAAGAATTTTCTATCTATGTTAGGAGCTATCACTGCTTTGCCAGCAATTAAAAGGTTTTCTAAAACAATGGATTATAAACAATATGGTGGAGCATTATTTCTAGGAGTAAAAAAACCAGTTGTAAAAGCACATGGAAGTAGCGATGAATTTTTATTTTATTTTACAATAAAACAAGCTGAAAATTTTGTGAAAAGTAATGCTGTGGAAAACATGAAAATAGAATTTGAAAAAATGAATAAAAAAGCTTGACAATTATAAATAGTTATAATATCTTATAGTAAAATGAAAATAGAAAATTATCGAATAACATATGCTAAAGGAGGTGGGAAAAATGACACAAGAAGAAATATTTGAAAAAGTAAAAGAAATTATAGTAGACCAATTAGGAGTAGCTGAAAATGCAGTAACATTAGAAGCATCATTTGTAGATGATTTAGGAGCTGATTCTTTAGATATAGTTGAATTAGTAATGGCATTAGAAGAAGAATTTGAAATAGAGATTCCAGACACTGATGCTGAAAAAGTAGTTACAGTAAGTGACGTAGTAGACTATTTAAAAGACAAAATAGCATAAAATATAAAACAAGAAATAAGGCTGAAATAAGGCCTTTTTTTTGTTGGATAGGAAAAATCAAGTTTTTCTATTCAAGAACATTGCTTCGAGCTAAGAATGCAGCCAATTTTATTTGCGCAAAATTGGCGTGCGAACAATAATGCAGGCGATAAAAATAAAATGTAAAAATATTTAAAGAAACCAGTTTTTATTCTTGTTTTGACAAATGTAAACAGATGTTTTATAATATAAAAAGAATTAGTGTGAAAAACTTATATTCACATTAAAGTAATAATTTTTATAGATATCAAATTTTCTTTATAAATCCGACATAACAAAAATTCGTTAAAGCATAAGATTGCTCAAATGGAGGCTTTTATGAAACGACAAATTATCCATGTAGATGTGAATAATGCATTTTTAAGCTGGACAGCAATTCATAAATTAAAAGAAGGAGAGGAATTAGACATTCGAACAATTCCTGCTATTATTGGCGGGGACGAAGAAGCTAGAAAGGGAGTTGTATTAGCTAAAAGTATGAAAGCAAAAGAATTTGGAATAACTACAGGAGAACCAATTTATTTTGCAAGAAAAAAGTGCCCAAATGTAAAAATATATCCTTCTGATATGGAAACATATAAATATTATTCTAATAAACTATACCAGCTATTATTACAATACACAGAAAAAATTGAACGTTTTTCTATAGACGAATGTTTTTTAGATATGACAGAATATTTAATGAACCGTACTTCATTAGAAATAGCTTATGAAATTAAGCAAAGAGTAAAAAGAGAACTAGGATTTACTGTAAATATAGGGGTAGCACACAATAAATTGTTAGCAAAAATGGCATCTGATTTTACAAAACCAGATAAAGTACATACTTTATTCGAAGAAGAAATTTCAGAAAAAATGTGGAAAATGCCAGTTGCAGAATTGTTTATGATAGGGAAGAAGAGCGTGCCAAAACTAAAACTTTTAGGAATAAAAACTATTGGAGATTTAGCCAAATACAATAAAAAAGAATTAGAAAAGCAATTTGGAAAAGTAGGAAGCACTATGTGGGAATATGCCAATGGAATCGATAATAGCAGGGTTCATTATGAAAAGGAAAAACCTAAAGGAATAGGAAATTCTACGACTTTGCCAAGAGATGTATATAATATAGAAGAACTAAACAAAATTATATTAACACTTACAGAGCAAGTAACATATCGTTTAAGAAAACAAAAAATGTTTGCTAGTGTAGTTAATATACAACTAAAAACAAAAGAATTTAAAGTAATGTCACATCAAAAGAAAATGTTTTATCCAACTAATCAAACAATAGAAATATATAAACAAGCAAAAGAACTATTAAAAGAACTTTATAAAGGGGAAGGAATTCGATTAGTACGGAGTAAGAGTAGATAACTTAACAGAAGAAGTAGAGGGACAATTATGTCTATTCCAGAATTTAAAAAACGAAAAACAAGAAAAGATAGATAAAGCCATAGACGAGCTAAGAAATAAATATGGGTATGAGAAAATAACAAGAGCTGGAAGGATAACTAAAGTACAGAACAAAATTGAAAATTAAACTGCAGTTTAACATAATAAAAGTAACAGAACACATGTAAGGGTGGTGAACATTGTTTGCTTGCAGCTTCGGAGAAACTACTATGATAAACACATATATATTAAAGATTTTTTCTGCTTCAGATTGAATACCAATGTAGAGCAAGCAAAAGTAGGAATAAACATTGAAATTTAAATTCATTAATGATATAATAGGTTGCACTAAATAGAAAATGATTAGAGCTAAATAAAGGTGAGTTTGAAAAAGAGCACAACATTGTTTTATAAAAATTGAAAAAAATAGTAGCAATTTTTTATTTTTTTAGCAAACTTAATTTTTACTTTAGAAGGGAACGATACTAAAAATGAATATAAAGCGAATTAAATTTTTAATTGCCCTATATGTAGGAAAAGTATTAGTGTTTTTAACACGATTAATTTCAAAAGAAAGAGGGACTAATATTCCAGGAGCATATGCTAATAAAATTCAAAAAGACTTTATTAATGGATTTAGGGGAATTAACTATGATAAAGTAATTTTTATTACAGGAACAAATGGAAAATCAACTACAAATAATATAATAGTACACACATTAAAAACTGCAGGAAAAACAGTTGCAACAAACTTAGAAGGCGCAAATTTGATTGGAGGAATAGCAACAGCATTAATTAAGAACTCGACCTTAACGGGCAATATGAAAACTGAATGTATGTGTTTTGAAATAGACGAAAGGTCATTTGCACGTATTTATGAATATTTACCTGCCAAAAATATATGTATAACCAATTTGCAAAAAGATCAGGTACAAAGAAACGGTGAGCCAGATTATATATATCAAAAATTAAGAAAAGTAATAAACCCTAGTATGACTTTATATTTAAACAATGAAGAGCCAAGAGCAAAATCTTTTGAAGACATGGGATGTAAAGTTTTCTACTATGGGGTCGAAAAAAACGAAACATCATTTGAAAAAAATGATTTTTTTGATGTGAGTTTACCATGCCCGAAGTGTAATGATAAAATAAAGTTTAATTATTATAATATTGATAATGTAGGAAATTTTACTTGTACAGGATGTAATTTTAAAAGCGAAGAAAAACCAAATTTTGAAATTAAGAATATTAATTTCGAAACAAATGAATTTGAATGTGATGGAAAAAAATATAAAGTACCATATAGTCAACCATTTTTTATGTATAATTATGCATTGTGCATTGCTATATGTCAAAAATTTCAAGTACCAGCAGATAAAATACAAGAAGCATTTAGTACATTCAAGAATATTAGTGGGAGATTAGAAACTATTAATTATGGTTCAAAAGAAATTAAGTATATTAGAATTAAACAAGAAAATCCGGAAACATTGCAATCTGCATTTGATTATATAGCTAGAGATAACAAGCCTAAAATTTTTATGTTGGGGCTAGAACAACTAGTTGATTTTAAACCATATTATACTAATACTTTTTATTCATTTGACTGTAATGTGAACAAATTAATCGAATCTAACATTGAGAGATATATTTGCTTTTCAGAAGCGGTTGCATATGATAGTGCTAATAGATTAATTTATGCTGGAGTAGACAAAAATAAAATTTCCATTTTACCAACGGATAGTGATGAAGAAATTTTAAAAGAACTAGATAAATATGATTGTGACAATGTATACCTAGTTACATGGCTTCATAAATATGAAGAGCTAATTAAAGATGTGGCAAAGATAAAAAAGGCAGGTGGTAAGGATGGAAAATAATGAATTAAACATTACTTGGTGTTATCCAGACATATTGAACCTACACGGAGATAGGGGAAATATTATGGCATTAAAGAGAGTTGCAGAGCTACTAGAGTTAAAGGTAAATATAAAAAAAGTTGAAAACTACCAAGATGAAATTGATTTTGAAAATACAGATATACTATTTTTTAATGCAGGTGAACTAAAAGTAGTAGAGCCAATTGTAGAAACGCTTAAAGAGAAAAAAGAAGAATTAGATAATTATGTAAGAAAAGGAAAAATCATTATGGCTATTGGAAGCACAGGGGCTGTTTTCGCACAAGAAGTTATGAGGACAGATGGCTCAATCGTGAAGGGACTTGGCTATTTAGACATGCGCTGTATTGAAAGAGAATATGTATATGGAGATGACTTGATTTACCGCTTAGACGACGAAAACATGGAAATCAATGGAAGCCAAATTCAAATAATGGATACTTTATTAAATGACCGTATTGAATTGGGAACTTTAATATATGGTAAGGGAAATAATGGAGAAGTAGATAAATCTGAAGGAGCGAAATATAAAAATCTTATTTTTACTAACTGCTTAGGTCCAGTTCTTGTGAAAAACCCTTGGTATGCAGAAAAATTAATAAGACAAGCTATGCACAATAAAGGAAAAGAAATAGAAAAGCAGATAGATGAAGATGAATATGAGATAGAAAGAAAATCGATGGAATGTATTAAAAAATTTATCGAGAAAAAAACATCAGATGAAAAGAAAGGATAAACATGTACCCAAGAATAGAAATTAATTTAAAAAATATAGTAGAAAATGCTAAGAAAGTAAAGAAACTATGTGAAAAACAAGAGGTTTCTCTTTCATTGGTTGTAAAAATCCTGGCGGATAGCAAAGAAATAGTACAAACATTGGTAGAAAATGGTGTAGACTGCATTTGTGATTCTAGAATTATAAATTTAATAAGTTATCAAGATATTCCTGCAGAAAAGTGGCTAATTCGAATTCCTATGCTTTCTGAGGTGGCAGAAGTAGTAAAATATGCAGATGTGAGCTTAAATAGTGAAATGCAAGTTATAAGGAAATTAAATGAAGAAGCTAAAAAACAGAAGAAAAAGCATAAAGTTATTCTCATGTACGAATTAGGAGATTTAAGAGAAGGATGCTTAAAAGAAGAACTTGAAGAAAATTTGAAAGAATCTATGAAATTAGATAATATAGAAGTATATGGAATAGGAATAAACTTAAGCTGCTATGGAGAAATTGTTCCAACAGAAGAAAACATGAGTGAGTTAGAAGAAATTGTAGAAGAATTAGAGACTAAGTACCAGATAAGATTTAAGGTAATTTCTGGAGGAAGTTCTAGCTCATATAATATGCTAAAAGAAGGAAAATTACCTAAAAAGGTTAATAATTTACGATTAGGAGAATCTGTGTTTTTGGGTAATGTTCCATGTTTTGAAGAGGAAATCGAAGAATTAAATAAAAATAATTTCTTGCTAAAAGCAGAAATTATAGAATTAAAAGAAAAACCATCTATTCCAAGAGGTAAAAGAGGTAAAAGCAATTCCTTTGGAGAAAATATAACTTTTATTGATAAAGGAATTAGAAAAAGGGCAATTGTTGGATTAGGAAAACAAGACGTAAGGGTTGAATGCTTGACACCAGTAGATGAAAGTATTATGATATTAGACGGTAGCAGTGATCATATATTATTAGATGTAAGTGACAGTTCAAAAAACTACCAAGTAGGAGACATTATAGAATTTAAAATGAACTATGCAGGTATATTAACTGCTATGACATCAAAATATGTAGAGAGAAAGATTGTGAGGTAAATAGCTTTGAGCAAAATAGATATCATAGAAGCAGCTTCTGACTTAGGAGTAACAGTTGAAGGAGCAGACAAAGGTCCAGATATTTTAATACAAAGTATAAAAAACATCAATAAAAGTAATATATACAAAATAAATAAAGGAAATGTAACAAAAGAAAAAGATGCAGAAAATAAACAAAAGAATTTACGAGAAGTGAATGCATTTAATGAAAAACTATATAAAAGAGTGCAGGAAATTTTAAAAAATGGAAATATTCCATTTACAATCGGAGGAGACCATAGCATTGCTATAGCAAGTGCGCTTGCTTCAATAGAAAAATATAAAAGATTAGGAATCATTTGGTTTGATTCACATGGAGATTTCAATACCTTTGAAACGACAGAAACAGGTAATATTCATGGATTACCACTAGCAGTAATTACAGGATATGAACGAAAAAAATTAGCAGAATTCCATACGGGAAATTTTTATCCATATGAAAATACTGTTATTGTGGGGGCAAGAGATGTGGACAAATTAGAATGGGTAAACTTAAAAAAAGCAGGGATAACAGTTTTCTCTACAGAAGATATTAGAAAAATAGGAGTAGAAACTGTTGTAAAAAAAGCAATAAGCATAGCTACTAATGGAACTGCAGGAATGCATATAAGCTATGATGTTGATTTAATAGATCCAGAAATAGCACCAGGAGTATCTGTCCCAGCAATAGATGGAATCACAGAAGCTCAGGCAAAGCAAATTGTAGAGGAATTTTTAAAAGAAAAAGAAAAAATTAAATCAATTGACGTAGTAGAGTTTAATCCACTAAGAGATAAAGAAAATAAAACTAAAAAAATCGCATTGGACATAATAGAAACAATAAAAAATAATTTATTAAGTGAAAAAAATTGCCTCGAAGATTTACAGATTAGAAATGAAAAGCTAGAAATAGCAAAAGAAAAAATGGTTATTTTAGCGAAGCAAAATTCGATGGAATATAAAGAAAAACGAAAATAAACTATTCAGCAGGCGGCGTAAGGTCGCCTGCAAGCTATATATGGAGGGATTATGGAAATAGAAAAGATAGAAAAAAGTATAGGGTATCATTTTAAAAATAAAGCATTATTAAAAACAGCTTTTACACATACTTCTTATGCTTATGAAAATAAAGTAGAAAGTAACGAGAAATTAGAGTATTTAGGTGATGCTATTTTAGAATTTGTTACAAGTAAGTATTTATATGAGAATTATTCTAATTTATCTGAAGGAGAGATGACTAAAGTTAGAGCTGCAGTAGTTTGTGAAGACAGTTTATATAACATAGCACAAAAGCATAATTTTAGTGATTTCTTGTATTTAGGAAAAAGTGAAAAAGCAAGTACTAATAGAAGAAAAGCAATTTTAGCAGATAGTGTGGAAGCGGTTATAGCAACTATTTATCTAGATATAGGATTAGAAGCGGCAGAAAAATTTATCCTGTCGAATTTGAAATACGCTATTGAAGCAGCAAGTAAAAATGTAGGAATGAAAGACTATAAAACTGTATTACAAGAGAAGCTACAAGCACATGGAGAGGTTCATATAAAATATAGTGTTATTAGTGAAAAAGGACCAGATCATAATAAAACATTTACTGTAGAAGTGACTTTAGAAGGAAAAAGATTAGCAACTGGTTCTGGAACAAGCAAAAAAGCAGCTGAAATGGAAGCAGCAAAACATGCTTTAGAAAGGGACGAATATAAATAATGAAAAAACAATATATTATACCAATATTTGTACCTCATTTAGGATGTCCAAATAACTGTACCTTTTGCAACCAAAAAATAATTAGTGGACAGCAAAAACAAATAACAGAAAAAGAATTAATTGATACAATAGAGTATTATTTAAAAAATTTTAAGGAAAAGGAAATTGAAAAAGAAATTGCTTTTTTTGGAGGAAGTTTTACTGGAATAGAAAAAAGTACACAAGAAAGTCTTTTAAAAATTGCATATTCATACAAAAAGGCAGGAATAATACAAGGAATAAGAATATCTACTAGACCAGACTACATTGACAAAGATAAATTAAAGTTGTTAAAACATTATGGAGTAACTACTATAGAACTGGGAGTGCAATCTACCAATGATTATATATTAAAAAAGTGCAAAAGAGGGCATACTTTCAAGGATGTGAAAAACGCATCAAAATTAATTAGAAAATACAGATTTATTTTAGGACATCAAATGATGGTGGGGTTACCAGAAAGTACAAGAAAAGACGAAATTACAACAGCTAAAGACTTAGCAAAACTAAAGCCTAAAATTGTAAGAATTTATCCAGTACTTGTGATTAAAGGAACAGAATTAGAAGAAGAATTAAATAAAGGAGAATATGAACCACTGAAATTAGCTCAAGCAGTGGAAACGTGCAAAGACTTGAGCTTATTTTTTAAAAAACAAAAAATCAATGTGATTCGAATTGGTTTGCAAAATACGGACGTTATTATAAATCCAGAAAAAGAAAAAAGCGAAGTTGTGGCAGGGCCATATCATGAGTGCTTTAGACAATTAGTGGAATCTGCAATTTGGTATGAACACATTGTAGAAAAAATAAAATCTTTTAATGTAAGAGTGAAAGAAATTGAAATTAAAATTAACCCTCAAGATGCAAATTATGTAGTAGGATATAAAAGAGAAAATATAGAAAACCTAAAAAAAATGTATAATGTAATTGCAAAAATTGTGCAAGATACAAAAATGAGAAAAGGAAAGTTTGAAGTAACAATTTTAAAAAAGTATACAGATTTCTTAGATGAATAAGAAACCAAAAAAAACTAATACTAGCTATAGTATTAGTCTTTTTATTGAATAGGAAAAATTTTCTTTTTACATTAGGCTTCGCACAAATAAATTGAAAAAACATCATCAAAAGCTTTATATATAAGAAGACAAAAGAAATGAAACGTTTCAAAAAATACTATATAAAAGCAAGAAGAAAGGACGGGAACATGAAAAAATTTTTTTCTAAAAAATTGTTGATTGAAATTTTTCAGACAATTTTAGGTTCTTTTATTATGGCACTTGGCACAAGTTTATTTTTGCTTCCAAATCAACTGTCTTCTGGTGGCTTTAGTGGTGTTGCAACCATTACGTATTATTTGTTGAACCTTCCTATGGGAACAACAATTCTAGTCTTAAATATTCCATTATTTATAATAGCATTTTTTAAAATTGGGAAAATTTTCTTGCTAAAAGCAGTAGTGGGAACTATTTCGCTTTCTTATTTTATTGATTATACTGAAAAGTTCATATCGCTAACACAAGATAGATTTTTAGCATGTATTTATGGAGGAATTGTAATTGGAATAGGAACTGCCATTATTTTAAGAGCAGAAGGGTCTACAGGAGGTACAGAACTATTAACTAATATTATTAATAAATATAGACCTGGATATAAAACGAGTAGTTTGATTGTAATTTTAGATACAATTATTGTATGCTTAAATGTACTATTTTTTAAAGAAGTAGAAATTGGTTTATATTCTGCAATTTCAATTTACATTATGGGGAAAATATTAGATATTTTATTTGAAGGTCTGTATTTTACTAAAATTATGTATATTATATCTGATGAATATGAAAAAATTGCTCAAAAAATAGAAATTGAGTTAGCAAGAGGCGTAACAGGATTATATGGTAAAGGAATGTATACTAAACAAGACAAAATGGTTTTACTATGCGTAGTTGGAAGACGTGAGATAATAAGGTTAAGAAGAGAAATAAAAGAAATTGACAAAAATGCATTTATTATTTTATCTGATGCAAGAGAGGTTCTAGGGAAAGGCTTTAAAAGCCACTAAATAAGCGGATTATGAGATATTGTTAAATTCGGCGAAAATCTAATATATATATTTACTTTTTCCTCAAGTTGTGATTTAATTTAGAAAAGGTGAAGAAAAAAGTGGAAGAACAAATATTAGAAATAGAAAAATTAGAAACATTTGAACTAAAGGATATATTTGAATGTGGACAATGCTTTAGGTGGAATAGACAACCAGATGGAAGCTACATTGGGGTGTTTGGAAATAATGTAATGCAAGTGCAAATGAAGGAAAAACATATTATATTTCGAGGAATATGTGAAAAGAATATAGAAGAAACGGTAAAAGAATATTTTGATTTAGAAAGAAATTATGAAGAAATACAGTCGATATTATCAAATATAGATGGAAATTTAAAAACAAGTATAGAATATGGAAAGGGAATTCGCATTTTAAATCAAGATTTATGGGAAACATTAATTTCTTTTATTATATCAGCTAATAATAATATCCCAAGAATCAAAGGAATTATTGAAAGATTAGCACAAAATTATGGTACAGAAATTAAATGGAAACAATATACATATTATACATTTCCTAGTCCAGAACAGTTAAGAGATGTAACTATAGAGAGTTTACGAGCATTAGGACTAGGTTTTAGAGATAAAAGAGTCTATGAAACCACTCATAGCATTTTAGATAAAAAAATAAATTTGGAAGAACTAAAAAGCGAAAAAGACACTTTGAAAGTAAGAGATAAATTATTAGAATTGTCAGGGGTAGGACCAAAAGTAGCAGATTGTATATTGTTATTTTCTACATTAAAAAGATTGGAAGTTTTTCCAATTGACGTATGGGTAAGAAGAGTTATGAATGATTTATACATAAAAAAAGAAGATGAAACCAAAGTAAATAATAAAACAATTCTAAAATTAGCAGAAAGCAAATTTGGAAATTTGGCAGGAATAGCACAACAATACTTATTTTATTGGAAGAGAGAAAGCGCATAAACTAAGATTTGGGTGATAAAAATGAGCATAAGATTTATATATGGGAGAAGCGGTACTGGTAAGAGTGAATATATTTATAAAGAAATAAAAGAAAAAATTAATACAAAAGAAAAAATATATATTCTCACACCAGACCAGTTTTCTTTTACGGCCGAAAAAAAGTTGCTAGAAATAATAGAAGAGGAAACAAGCCTAAATGCAGAGGTACTTACCTTTAATCGAATGGCATATCGAATATTTAGTGAAGTATATGGAGCAGCAGAAGTTAATCTCAGCCTAACAGGCAGAGCAATGCTTTTATACGACATTTTACTAGAAGAAAAAGATAATTTGACGTTTTTAAAAAATTCAGAAGGAGATATTGATTTAGTATCTACAACAATAACTGAATTTAAAAAACATAATATTACGGAAAAGCAACTACAAGAACATATAGAAAAGATAAACTCTACATATTTGAAATCAATACTTACAGATTTGCATTTAATATATGCCAAATACAATCAAAAAATTAAAGATAAATATATTGACGAGAATGATAAATTGACTTTATTAGCAGAAAGACTAGAATGCAGTTCCATGTTTAAAAATAGTCTTATTTACATAGATGAATTTGCCGGATTTACCAGACAAGAATATAATGTTATTGAAAAATTATTAAAACTGGCTAAAATGGTAACTGTTACGATTTGCACAGATGAATTAGAAATAAAAAATGGTGAAAAGCCTGAAAGTGATATTTTTTATTCTAATAAACAAACTGCTCAAGAACTTGTAAGATATGCCAAAAATAGTCGTTGCGCAATAGAAAGCCACTTACATTTATGCAAAGAGTACAGATATAAAACAGAAGAATTAAAACACTTGGAGAAAAATCTATATAAAATTCCATACCAAAAATACGAAGATAAAATAAATTCGATTGCTCTTTTTTTGTGCGAAAATCCATATTCTGAAATAGAATTAGTAGCAAAGAATATTGTAAATTTAGTTAGAAATTATGGATATAAATATAAAGATATAGCTATTATCACAAAAGACTTACAGCCTTATGCAAGTATTGTAAAGGCTATTTTTGGGCAATATGAAATTCCAGTATTTATGGATGAAAAAAGAGAATTAAGCCAAAATGCAATTGTAAAATATGTACTTGCTTTATTAGACATATTTGCTAAAAATTGGTCATATGAAGCTATGTTTAACTATATTAAATCTGGTTTTTTAGACTTAGAAGAAGTACATATTTATCATTTAGATAATTATTGCAAAAAATGGGGAATTAAAGGAAGTAAATGGTACAAAGAGGATTGGAAATGGGAAGACGAACAATTAGATACTATAAACACTATAAGAAAACTAGTGACAGACCCTTTAATTGAATTAAAAGAAAATTTAAATGGAATGAAAACATGTAAACAATTTTGTGAGCAACTTTATATTTTTTGGATAAAACAAGGGCTTATTGATAAAATAGAGCAAAAGCAAGAAAAAATTAAGGAATATAATAATGGAAATGAAGAATTATGGCAAGCTTTTCAAATAATTCTAAAAGTGCTAGATGAGATGGTACTAGTATTTGGAAAAGAAGAAATGACCTTTGAAAAATACAGAGATTTGATTAAAATTGCAATGCAAAAAGACGGATTAGGAGAAATTCCAATGTATATGGACCAAGTTATTATGGGTGACATCGAAAGATCTAGAAGTCATAAAGTAAAAGCTATTTTTATGATTGGGGTAAATGATGGTAGCTTTTTAAATGGGAACATGGAAGAAGGATTTTTAAACAATGAAGATAGATTTATTTTAAAACAAAATGGAATGGAACTTGCTAAAGGCACTTTAGAAAGATTGTATGAAGAGCAATTCAATGTATATAAAGCACTTACAACAGCAGAAGAAAAATTGTATATATCATATATTATGGCAGACAAAGAAGGAAATACGAAAAGACCGTCTATTTTAATTTCTAAATTAAAAAAAATATTTCCAAATTTAATGGAAGAAAGTCAATTTTTAGAAAATTCACCTATGTTATGGCATACCAACAATACATTTGAAGAATTACTGGAAAAACTTAGAAATGAAAGAAACGGTGAAGAATTAGAAGAAATTTGGCAAGTTATTTTTCAGTGGTATTATCTAAATCCTGAATGGTCGGCGAAATTAAAAAAAGCAATGGAAGGAATAAATTATACAAATTTGCCGGAAAAAATTAAAGAAAAAAATTTGAAAAGATTGTATGGAAAAAATTTAGAAACTAGTGTTTCCAAATTAGAACAATATAGAGAGTGCCCTTTTTCTTTTCATTTGAAATATGGATTAAGATTGAAAGATGAAGGGAGTTTTAATCTTAAATCCATAGATACTGGTTCTTTTATGCATGAAGTGATTGATGCTTTTTTTGAAAAAAGCTCGAAAAATAAAATGAAAATCAAAGAAATCAGTGAAGATGAAGTTAAAAAAATTATAGAAGAAATTATAGAAGAAAAGTTAAAAATAAGCAAAAACTATATATATACGAGCACTCCTAAATTTACTGCTTTGACAAACAAACTAAAAAATGTTATAATCAAGAGCGTAGATTACATAATATACCAACTGAAACAAAGTGACTTTGAACTAAAAGGAACAGAAGTTGAGTTTAAAAATCAAGGAGAATATCCTCCTATGCGATTTAAATTAGAAAATGGACAATCTGTAGAGTTAACGGGGAAAATAGACAGAGTGGACATAGCTAAGATAGAAGATGAAAAATGGATAAGAATTATTGATTACAAGTCTTCTGTAAGAAATATTGATTTAAATGAAGTAGTAACAGGACTACAAATTCAACTTTTAACTTATTTAGATGCAGTAACTGAATACGAAAATGCAATTCCAGCAGGCATGTTTTATTTTAATTTGTTGGACCCGATAATACATACTGATAAAAATAAAACTGAAGAAGAAATCGAAAAAGAAATTAGAAAAAAATTTAAAATGCAAGGGCTTGTATTAGCAGATATAAGCATTGTAAAGAAGATGGATAGACAGTTGCAAAAAGGCTATTCAGATATTATTCCAGTATATGTAGACAAAGCTGGAAACTTAAGCGAAAAAACAGGAAATATTTTAAAGAGAGAAGAATTTGAAGGCTTACAAAAATATGGGAAAAAGTTGATTAAACAGATAGCAGAAGAAATTTTAAGTGGAGATATAGGGATGAAACCGTATTACAATAGAAAGAACAAAAAAACACCTTGTATATACTGCGAATATAAGAATATATGTGGTTTCAATACACGGATTGAAAGGAAATCAATATCGTTATATTTCATGTTTAGAGAAAAAAGAAATCATGGGGAAAATACAAAAAGCGAAGGAGGAAGCCAGTGAAAAACTTGAGTAACGAAAATGTAATTCATGTAAAGAAAGAAAATGTAGAATATATTCAATTTAGAAGACTATTAGAATACAATAATGTACTAAATCATTGTTATACATTGAAAAATCATGACTTGGATTTTAGTATGCATGGAGAAACTTCTAAATACAAACCCATAGTAATACAAAATTATAAAAGAATTTGTGATGCCATTGGAGCAGATTATAAACAAATAGTAAGACCTTGGCAGACACACACTGGCAATATTCAAAAAATAAAGGGAAAAATAAAAGAAAACGAACCAGACATTGGCCTTGAAGAATTAAAAAATATTGATGGAATTATGACGAACGAAAAAAATATTATTCTGTCTACTATTAATGCAGACTGTATTTTGTTTTTATTTTTTGACCCTATAAAAAGAGCGATTGCTAATGTACACTCTGGTTGGAGAGGTACTTTTCAAAAGATTGCACCAAAAGCAGTAAAAGAAATGATGGAAGAATATGGGTGTGATCCGAAAGATATTTTATGTTGCATATCACCAAGTATTAGTGCAGAAAAATTTTGTGTACATGAAGATGTAGAAAAGCCATGCAGAGAAATATTTGCATATACTAATAGAGTAGATGAGTTTATTCGCTTAGGAGAAATAGAAGAAGAAAAACAAAAATACTATATTGATACTATTAAAATTAATAAAATTATGTTAATGGAATTGGGAATTAAAGAAGAAAATATTATAGAAAGCAAAATTTGTAGTGTACAAAATGCAAAACAAATTCATTCTAAAAGAGGAAGTAAAACGAATTTTTTTGGAGTAGGTACAGCACTTATAGAACTAAAAGAATAGGGAGGAACTATGTACGAAACCTGGGAACAAATAGAGACGGCATGTGCCATATGCCAAAAATGTAAACTATGGAAAACTAGAACTAACGTGGTTGTAGGAGAAGGTAATAAAGAAGCGAATGTTATGTTTATAGGAGAAGGTCCAGGAGCAGATGAAGATAGAGAAGGTATTCCATTTGTGGGAAAAGCAGGAAAGTTAATGAATATGGCTTTTGATGGACTAGGTATTCAAAGAGAACAGGTGTATATTGCCAATATAGTAAAATGTAGACCACCTGGAAATAGAAACCCCGAAGAAGACGAAGTACTATCTTGTTTAGACTATTTAAGAAGCCAAGTATTACTGGTAAAACCTAAAATTATAGTATTATTAGGAAGTGTAGCATTAAAAAGTATTTTAGGAAAAGAATATGGAATTACTGCAAGCCGTGGTAAATGGATAGAAAAAAAGCAAATTCTATACATGCCAACTTTTCATCCAGCAGCACTTCTAAGAGATGAAAGTAAAAAGATAGATTTTTGGAGAGACCTGAAAGAAGTAAGGAGAAGAATGGAGAAAATATAGTAATAATATGGACTGAAAAGTTATAAACTTTTCAGTCCATATTAATTGATTTAATCTTCTTTTGTTAAAATTCCTAATCTCACTAAAATACGTTTGAATAAAGAAAGTCCTTTTTTTACCTTTGGCACAATTGCCATTCCAGGAGTTAATGAACCAAGCAAATCTATAGAGCCATATTCTTTAATATATTCTACCTTTTTTTCTAACTCATTCATAATACTGCAATAAAAATCATTATAAAAAGTATAATCATCAGAATATCCAATAAGATTTTTATATTGATATAATTTCATCTTAAAAGCAGTAGCATCTGCTAAATTTTTTATATTATTAAATTCATTAGTAAAACAATTTAAAATAATTTTATCTTGAATTTTAAAGAAACTTTCTTTAATAAGTTTTTTTCCGTATTCAATTTCTTTATTAATTCTTCGGATCTTATTTTCATTTCCATTAGAGTAACGTAGCTCGTTAATAACAAAATTTAATTCGTTTTCTAATTCAAGCAAAGTATCTAATTCATAAACAATTTCGTGATAAATCTTTTCATCCGTTTTAGCAATTAATGTGTTTTTAAATAAACTATCTCCATATAAAGTACTATAATATAAAGGATAAGTACCAGTAAAATAAGCTAATTGATTTACTAAATTACATTCCAATGTGTATTCAGTAGGGCTAATAGAAGGTACATGAATAGAATAATATTTAACTAAGTCGCATTTTTGTTTCGAGGCGGAAGAAGCCATAAGCTGAACGGAAGCCTCATTTAAAGCTAATCCATAGGATTTTCCTTCAGGTGAATCACATAAACCAAAACGAAGTAAATTTCCTCTTTTGTCTTTAACTTCCTGTATAAAATGAATACACTCATGTAATAAAGCTGTATCCATATAAGCAAGGTCAAAATTTACATTAAAATACATGGAGCTATCTTTATAATAATATTTTGCTTTGCAAGAGTTGTCTTCCATTTTTGCTGTATACATTTTTATTCTAGAAATAGAAATAAATAAATCAGTTCTATTTAAATCATATTCAGGAAAGTTTTCACATAAACTATCTGAAACTTTCTTAGCGATTTGATTAATTTCCAATGTAGATAATGTTTTTACAATTTCTATACCTTCTTTTCTTAGAATAGAATCAACTTTCATTTGTAACTCCTTATAAAAATCTTTTTAGCTCTTTATCACTATAATTATACAGCATTCTACATGAAATAACATTTCATAATGATTACAATTGTATTACAGTTTGATTACAAAAATACCAGCAAGAGTTTCATAAAATTCTTACTGGTATTAAATTTAATAATCAATTTCAAAATTCCTATTTTACAACAATATTATAAATTTTATTTTTTACATAAATTTCTTTTACAATATCTTGATTTGCCAAAATATTTTTAATGTTTTCACTATTATGTACGATTTCTTTTACAATAATTTCTTCGGCATCTAAAGGAATTATAACTGTTGCTTTTAGCTTTCCATTTACTTGAACAGGAAGTTCAAGTTCTTGATCAATGGTTTTATCCTCTTCATAAATAGGCCAAGCAGTAGAAGAAATAGGAACTTTTTCTCCTATTATTTCAAAAAGCTCTTCAGAAATATGAGGTGCAAAAGGATTTAATAATTGTAAAAATGTTTTAAATTCTGACTTATTAATTCTTTGCTTTTTATAGAATTCGTTTACCATAGTCATAAAAGTAGAAACACATGTATTGAATTTCATTTCTTCAATATCTTCTGAAACTTTTTTTATTGATTTATGTATCATTTTTTCAAAATCATTTGAATATGAATTTCCATCTACTAATAAATTTTGTAAATTCCATACACGATCTAAGAATTTAGAACAACCGCGAATACTTTCCATAGACCATGGAGCAGTTTGATCAAAAGGTCCCATAAACATCTCGTATACACGGAAAGTATCTGCACCAAATTCTTCGATAATATCATCTGGGTTAATAACATTTCCTTTAGACTTAGACATCTTTTCTCCATTACTGCCTAAAATCATACCATGAGAAGTACGCTTTGCATAAGGTTCCTTAGTAGGAACAACACCTATATCATATAAAAATTTGTGCCAAAATCTAGAGTATAGCAAATGAAGTGTCGTGTGTTCCATACCGCCATTATACCAATCAACCGGACACCAGTATTGTAGTGAGCCCTTAGAAGCAATTTCTGAACTGTTATGTGGATCTATATAGCGTAAGAAGTACCAAGAAGAACCAGCCCATTGAGGCATAGTATCAGTTTCTCTTTCGGCATGCCCTCCACATTTAGGACAAGTTGTATGAATCCATTCAGAGTGCTTTGCAAGAGGTGACTCACCATTTTCACCAGGTTCGTAATCTTCCACATCTGGCAAAACCAAAGGCAAATCTTCTTCTTTTAAAGGAACCCAACCACATTTTTCACAATGAACCATAGGAATTGGTTCACCCCAATAACGTTGCCTTGAAAATACCCAATCACGAAGTTTATAATTAATTTTTTTGGTTCCAATGTTATTTCTTTCTAAATATTCAATTACTGTTTTTATAGCATCTTTAACTTCTAAACCAGTTAAAAAACCAGAATTTACCATTTTACCACTAGAAACATCAACAAAAGGCTCTTCTTGTACATTTTTACCACCTGCAACTACTTCAACAATAGGGAGGTGGAATTTTTTTGCAAATTCCCAATCTCTTGCGTCATGCGCAGGAACAGCCATAATTGCACCAGTTCCATAGGTAATTAAAACATAATCAGAAACCCAAATTGGTATTTCTTGGTTAGTTAGAGGATTAATAGCTTTAATTCCCTGAATGGCAACACCTGTCTTTTCTTTATTTAATTCTGATCTTTCAAAATCAGATTTTAGAGAAGCCTGTTTTTGATATTCTCTAATTTCATCTAAATTAGTAATTTTAGAAGTGAGTTTTTTTAGAATTGGGTGTTCTGGTGCAACAACCATATATGTTGCACCAAATAAAGTATCGGGCCTTGTAGTATAAACAACAAGTTCATCATTCTCCCCTGTAATTTTGAACTTCACTTCTGCACCTTCGCTTTTTCCAATCCAATTTTTTTGCTGCAATTTGATTTTATCTAAAAAATCTACATCATCTAAATCTTGAATTAGCCTTTCTGCATATTCTGTAATTTTCAACATCCATTGGCTTTTTTCTTTTTGAACTACAGGGCTACCACATCTTTCACAAACGCCATTTACAACTTCTTCATTAGCTAACCCTACTTTACAACCAGTACAAAAATTAATTGGCATAGTAGTTTTATATGCCAAACCATGTTTGAAAAGTTGGATAAATATCCACTGAGTCCATTTATAGTAAGAAGGGTCTGTTGTATTTACTTCACGTGACCAATCAAAAGAAAAGCCAAGTGATTTTAATTGTCTACGGAAATTATTAATATTTTGTTCTGTAATAACTTTAGGATGAACATGATTTTTTATAGCATAATTTTCAGCAGGTAAACCAAAAGCATCAAAGCCAATAGGATATAGGACATTATAGCCTTGCATTCTTCTTTTTCTCGCAATAATATCTAAAGCGGTATAACTTCTAGGATGACCAACATGGAGCCCTTGACCCGAAGGATATGGGAATTCAATTAAGCCATACCATTTCTTTTTAGAAGAATTGTTTTGAGCTTCAAAAGTACATTCTTTTTCCCATTTGTTTTGCCACTTTTTTTCTATTTTTTTATAATCGTAAACCATATAATATCGCCCTTTCTAGTAAAATATAAGTTATTATTTTATTAATTAACATTATACATTATATACTATTTTAGAAAAAAA
>CAWVME010000019.1:0-3201 GCA_963930325.1 Bacillota bacterium
GTTGTATTCAAATGGAGCGGGTAGTGGGAATCGAACCCACGTAACCAGCTTGGAAGGCTGGAATTCTACCATTGAACTACACCCGCATTTCCTCTGACATTTATAAATTATAAATGATATCTTTTGTTTTGTCAACACTTTTTTAAAATTTTTTTATTTTTTTCGAGGAGACTTAAATCTCCTCGAAAACTTTCCTTTTTATATTATCCCAATACCTTTTTTATTTCTTCATGACGTTTTACTTTTTGGGTTGTTGTTTTTATTAATTCTTCTTCTGTTACCATAACTTCTCTTATATATTTATATGCTGGCATTGTTTTATTAATTTCATTTACTTTTTCCCACATTTTAGCTAAAATTTCTTCTTCTGTTTCTGCCCCGTAAGCTTCTTTTACAGTTTCTCTGTCATATACTATTTTTACACATATTTTTAAGTCATCATCTTTTTCTGGTTTTCCATATATAAAAGATTCTTTAACACCTTCTATTCGATTAATAA
Organism: Bacillota bacterium; assembly: GCA_963930325.1. GTDB lineage: Bacteria > Bacillota > Clostridia > TANB77 > CAG-508 > CALXJM01. The sequence continues at coordinate 500 of CAWVME010000019.1, forward strand.
CACTTTCAATTTCTTCTGGGTAAATATTCTTACCATTTTTTAGTACAATAACATTTTTTTGTCTTCCTGCTATATGTAAAAATCCTTTCTTATCTAAATATCCTAAGTCACCTGTATAAAACCAATCCTTTTTTAATACTTCTTTTGTTGCTTCTTCATTGTTGTAATATCCTAGCATAACAGAAGGACCTTTTACTGCAATTTCTCCAATTCCTTGGTCATTTTTTTCTACAATTTTTACTTTTAAGCTAGGAAATACTTTTCCTACTGAACCCGTTTTCCATTCAAAGTCATTTCCAGCAGATATAATTGGAGAAGTTTCTGTTAAGCCATATCCTTGTACAGTTTTTAATCCCAAATCATTAAATCCTTTTTCTACAACAGGATCTAGTGCTGCAGCTCCACTTACAAAAAGTCTTACTTTTCCTCCTAAATTTGCATGGATCTCTTTAAAGATTTTTCTCCTCATATCAATTCCAATTTTTAATAAGATATTGCTTAATTTAATTCCTTGCTCTACTTTTTCTTTCATTCCTTTTTTTTCTATAGTTTTCATAACTCTTTTGTACATATTTTCAAATAATACTGGCACAGAAATCATTGCAGTTACTTCATACTCTTTTATATTGTCTGCAATGTGTTTAATTCCTTCGCAAAATACAATACATGCGCCTTTATAAATTGGGTACAAAAATCCTGCTGTACATTCAAATGTATGATGTAAAGGTAGAAAAGAAAGCATTACATCTTGACTGTTAATTTCTATTGTTGCTGCTATATCCATTAAATTCGAGCATATATTTTTGTGAGATAACATAACAGCCTTCGACATAGATGTAGTTCCAGATGTAAATAGCATAAATCCCATTTTTTCGCTATCTATAGTTGCATCTATAAATTGTCTGTTACCATTAATTACAAGTTCTTTTCCTTTTTGAATTAATTCTTTTTGTGCTAGCACTCCATCTTGTTTTTCTTCTAAATCCATTGAGATATAATATCTCAAATCTGTTGTATTTCTAGCTTTTATATCTTTCATAATATCATCGTATTTTTGTGAATAGAATATTGCCTCTACTCCTGATCGAATAATTAAGCTTTCAATTTCATTTGCTGGTAGAGCTTTGTCTAATGGCACTACAACTCCAGTTCCACAGCAAATAGCCAAATATGAAAGTCCCCATTCATAACGGTTCTCCCCTATGACCGCAATTCTTTTTCCTTTTAGTCCCAAATTAATAAGTGCAGTTCCCAAATAATCAATTTGCTTTCTGTATTCATTATGTGTAACTATTCTAAATTTTCCAGCTTCTTCTGTTTTAAATTTATATGCTGGACATTCTCCATAAAGTTCTCCAGACTTTTTTAACATATCTTTTAAGTTTTCTATTTCTATAAATTTATGTAATTTTTTCCCCATTTTATTGTTCATTCCTTTCCAATGTACAAACATCGTTCAAAAAATAGCTAGTATAGCATTTCCTTTTTAGAGTCATTTTCAACATCCTAGTTATTTTTCAGTCTTCCTCTCCTAATTAAATTTATTCTATTATATACTTATGCTTGTGTAAATGCAAGAAATTGACCAATTATTCTAACAATATTTTCTTCATCTAGTCCATAAATATTTTCTATTTCTTCTATAGTTCCATGTTTAATAAATCTATCTGGATATCCAAATGGTAAAACTTTCGCATGTATCTTTGCCTGATTTATTATTTGTAAAATTTTAGTATATAATCCACCTTCCAGAGTTCCGTCTTCTATAGTTACAACATGATGAGTTTTTTCAACAGATGCAATAATTGCAGCTTCGTCAATTGGCTTTAAAAATCTAGTATTAATAAGTTCTACTTGTATTCCTATTTTTTCTAATCTATCTGCTACTTTCTGTGCCCTTGCTACCATTTTTCCAATTGCTATTATTGTAATGTCATTTCCTTTTAAAATTAATTCTGACTTTCCTTGCTCTATACTAGGGTGTTTCCACCATTTTATTGCCTCTTCTTCTCCTTTTGGATATCGTATAGCTACTGGTTTATTTAATTTAATTGCGTATTCTAGCATGTCTTCTAATTCTTTAAAGTCTTTTGGGGCCATAATAGTCATATTAGGAATAGTGTTTAAGAAAGCTAAATCTAACATTCCTTGGTGTGTTTCTCCATCTTGTCCTACAATTCCGGCTCTATCTACTCCTATTATTACTGGTAAATTTTGTATGCATATATCATGAATGATTTGATCATATCCCCTTTGCAAAAAAGAAGAATAAATAGGTACTACTGGAATTAATCCCTTTTTTGCCATTCCTGCAGCCATTCCCAAAGCATGTTGTTCTGCTATTCCTACATCAAAAAATCGATTTGGAAATTGTTTAGCAAATTCAGCAAGCCCTGTTCCGTCTTTCATTGCAGCCGTAATTGCAACAATGTTTTCATTTTTTTGTGCAAGCTTTATTAATTTATCTCCAAATACTTTTGAATAATCTTTTGAATTTTTCTTGTTTTTTTCTCCTGTTTCTATATCAAAGCTACCAGTGCTATGAAAAGTATCCGGCTTTTCTTCAGCTGGTCTATATCCTTTTCCTTTTTTTGTTATTACATGAATCAAAACTGGTCCTTTTTCTTTTTTACTAAAAGCTAATATGTCTTCTAATTTTTCAATATCATGACCGTTTACTGGTCCTAAATATTTAAACCCAA
>CAWVME010000020.1:0-4170 GCA_963930325.1 Bacillota bacterium
GGAAGCGATGATACTATTGTAGTAGAACTAGATACTGGTACAGGAGCAGTTCATACAGCACCTGGCTATGGAAAAGAAGATTATCTATGTGGACTTAAAAATGGATTAGAAACAGTAGTATGTGTTAATGGCAAAGGATACCAAACAGAAGAAGCAGGAATCTTTGCAGGAATGTTTTATGAAAAGTCTAATACTGCCATAATTGAGTGGTTAACAGAAAATAATTATTTACTTAATAAAGAAGAGATTGTACACTCTTATCCACACTGCTGGAGATGCAAAAATCCGATTATATTCAGGGCAACAAATCAATGGTTTGCTTCTGTAGATGGATTTAGAGATAAAGCATTAGAAGAAATTAAGAAAGTAAAATGGATACCAACATGGGGCGAAGATAGAATTGCTAGCATGGTAGCTGAACGAAGTGACTGGTGCATATCTAGACAACGTACATGGGGTGTACCTATTCCAATTTTTTATTGTGAAGAATGTGAAAAAGAATATATTACAGAAGAGTCTATAGCAAAAATCCAAAAAATATTTAGAGAGACAGGTTCAAATGCCTGGTTTGACTTGGATGTGAAGGAATTGATGCCTGAGAATGCTGTTTGTTCTTGCGGATCGCATTCATTTAAAAAGGAAACGGACATTATGGATGTTTGGTTTGATTCTGGTTCTTCACATGAAGCGGTTTTAACAGAAAGAGGCCTACCAAGTGCTACAATGTACTTAGAAGGAAACGATCAATACAGAGGTTGGTTCCAATCATCTCTTTTAACTTCTGTTGCTACAAAAGAAGTTGCTCCATATAAGGAAGTTTTAACTCATGGATTCGTAATTGACGACAAAGGTAAAAAAATGTCTAAATCTATGGGAAATGTTATTAGTCCACAAGATATTATAAAAGAATATGGCGCAGATATTTTAAGATTATGGGTGCTTTCATCTGACTACAAATCAGAAATTAGTTTATCTAAGGACATTCTAAAACAGATTACAGAGGTATATAGAAAAATTAGAAATACTGCTAGATATATTTTAGGAAACATTGCTGATTTTGATGTAAACCAGCTTGTGCCTTATGAAGAGTTAGAAGAAATAGATAAATGGGCATTAGCTAAATTAAATAAGCTAATAGAAAGTTGTACAGAAGCATTTGATAATTATGAATTTCATATTGCATATCATAATATTAACCAATTCTGTGTAACAGAAATGAGCAATTTTTATTTAGACATTATTAAAGATAGACTATATATTTCAAAAGCTAATTCAAAAGCAAGAAGAGCAGCACAAACAGTTATGTATGAAATCTTAAATAGCTTAGTGAAAATATTAGCACCAATGACAGCTTATACCGCCGAAGAAATTTGGAGTTTTATGCCACACAGAATGGATGAAGAATATGAAAGTGTTATGCTAACAAAGTGGCCAAAGAAAAAAGCAGAATATGACAACAAAGAATTAGAAGCAAAATGGGAAAAAATTATAGAAATTAAGGAAAAAGTAGCCAAAGAATTAGAAAGAGCAAGAACAGAGAAAGTAATTGGACATTCTTTAAATGCGAAAGTAACTCTTTATGCAGAAGGAAATGAATATAAATTTTTACAAGAAAACAAAGAATTGTTAGTTACTGTATTTATTGTATCTGCTGTGAAAATAGAAGAAAACAGCAGGAAAGATGCGGAAGACGTAGTTGGAGTAAAAATAGAACCAGCAGACGGACAAAAATGTGAAAGATGCTGGATGTATTCAGAAACAGTAGGAGAGGATAAGGAAAACCCAACTATTTGTCATAGATGTAGTGAAGCTTTAAAATAATAAGAAGCGGAAAGCTAGAATGGGAAATTCTTATACTTAAAAAAGAAGTTCCATTTCTAGCTTTATACTTTTAAGTTATAGCTTTTACTATTGCCTTTTAGAAATAATTTTTAGTATAATAAATAGGAAAAACTTATTATAGGAGAGAATAATTCATGGCAAAGAGATATACAGTTAGTAGAACATTGTCTACTGTTATTTTATTTATTATTATAGGAAGTTTAATTAATTATATCTATTTAAAAATTAAACCGCACTATTTTGGAGATTTAGTAAGAGCAGAATATAATTATGGATTAAGCCAATTTATTAAAGATTCAGAAGTGAAGTATAATGAAAATGCTAGCTTTAAAATATCTTCAACTAATTATAATGATGCTATGTACTATAAAACAATAAATGTAACACCCAATACGCCATACAAGGTTACTTGCATGGTAAAAACGGAAAATGTAATTGTAGAAAATGAAGGAATAGGGGCAGGTGCGCAAATGTGCATAGCAGATACAGTGGAGAGATCAAAAAGTATTACAGGAACGAATGAATGGCAAAAACTAGAATTTATGTTTAATTCAAAAAACCGTACAAGTGTAGATATTGCATTTAGATTAGGCGGATATGATGGAAATTGTATGGGGACGGTATGGTTTACAGACTTTAATTTAGAATTAGGATCTGTAGATGAAAATACAGAATGGAATTTTGCATGTTTTATATTTGACAATATTGATGTTAATTTGCAAGGGGAAAATATTTATTTACAAATGAGTGAACAGGACAAAACAAAAGCAAAGCAAAACATGGAAAGATTTAAAACTTCTTGTAGAGAACTTTCTGGTTATCAAATGAGTGTAAACTACGATATTATTGAAATTCAAGAGCCGATTACTCAAGTTTCCTATGACGATAAAAACGGATATTATGTAAGCCCTCAAAATGTGGAAAACTTAATTGAGAAATATATGGAAGAAAAAGAATATGACCATATATTTGCAGTTATTAGAATGGGAGATGCAACAAAAAATGTAGAAATACCAGTATATGATTGGATAGGATTAGGTGGAATGGATTATTACGGAATTGGTTTTTCTAATATAAGATTGCCAAACGATAATAACAACTATATATACACATATTCAGAAAATATTAATACATTTCCAGAAGAAGTTTATATACATGAATTTTTGCATTCTTTAGAGCGAAATTTACAAGAGTATGACTATGATATCCCTGCTTTACATGACTATGAAAAATATAACTATGCAAGCGAGGAGTTAGTAAGATATAAAAAATGGTATAGAGATTATATGCAATGTAAAATAGAAAATGAAAATGGAGAACTAATTGGACTAGACCCGATTGTATATACTATAAAACCAGTTAAAAAAAGCAATTTTACTTATTCAATGAAAGTAGAATTTATTAATGAAAAAGACGATTTTATCAGTGTGATAAAATATCTTTGGAATAGGAATGGAGAAGAAAAAGATACATTAGAAGCAGAAAAAAATGTACAAAAAGAAATATAAAACGAAAACTAGCATGAAAGGAATGATTAGTTTTTATGAAACTGACAGATTTTAATTATGAATTGCCAGAAGAGCTAATTGCACAGTCACCTATAGAAAGAAGAGATAACTCCAGATTAATGGTTCTAAACACGAAAACGAAAACAATAGAACATAAAATATTTAAAGACATTCTAGATTATTTAGAAGAAGGAGATTGCTTGGTTGTTAATAATACTAAAGTAATTCCTGCTCGATTATATGGATATAAAAAAGAAGATAAAAGTAAAACAGCAAATTTAGAAATTTTATTATTGAAACAGCTAGAAGAAAACAAATGGGAAACATTAGTAAGACCAGGAAGGAAATTAAAAATAGGAGCAGAAATTGTTTTTGGACAAGGAGAATTAGAAGGAAAGATTGTAAATGTTTTAGAAGACGGAAATAGAATTATAGAATTTAAATATAATGGTATTTTTAATGAGATTTTAGATAAAATCGGACTTATGCCATTACCTCCTTATATTAAACAAAAATTAGAGCAAAATGATAGATACCAAACAGTATATGCTAAATATACTGGCTCAAGTGCCGCCCCAACGGCAGGTTTGCATTTTACAGAGGAGCTACTAGAAAGGATTAGACAAAAAGGGGTAATTATTGCGACTGTTACTTTACATGTTGGATTAGGAACTTTTCGACCTGTAAAAGCGCAAAACATTGAAGAACATGACATGCATACAGAACATTTTGTAATTCGACAAGAAGAAGCTGATAAAATTAATAATGCTAAGAAAAATGGAAAAAGAATCATTGCAGTCGGAACTACTTCTTGTAGAGT
>CAWVME010000021.1:0-14143 GCA_963930325.1 Bacillota bacterium
AATGGATTTTTAAAAGAAGCAGAAGGAGACACAAATATTTTCATTTATCCAGGATACAAATTTAAATGTTTGGATAATCTAATTACAAATTTCCACTTGCCAGAATCTACATTAATTATGTTAGTGTCTGCGCTAGCAGGTAGAGAGTATATTATGGAAGCATATAATAAGGCAGTAAAAGAAAAATATCGATTTTTTAGTTTTGGAGATGCTATGTATATTGAAACCAAAGGAAAGGAATAAAATTGAAAATGAAACATGCGGTTACATATGAACTATTACATGAATGTAAACAAACTGGAGCAAGGAGAGGAGTTATTCATACACCTCATGGAGATATTCAAACACCTGTATTTATGCCAGTTGGAACACAGGCGACTGTAAAATCCATGACTCCAGAAGAACTAAAAGAAGAAGTAAAAGCAGAAATTATTTTGAGTAATACATACCATTTATATTTAAGACCGGGTCACAATTTAATTAAAGAAGCGGGTGGATTACATAGATTTATGAATTGGGACAGAGCTATTTTAACCGATAGCGGAGGATTTCAAGTATTTAGTTTAGGAGCTTTAAGAAAAATATCCGAAGAAGGAGTGAAGTTTAAATCTCATTTAGATGGAAGTGAACACTTCTTATCTCCAGAAAAAGTAATGGAAATAGAAAATGCTCTCGGTTCAGATATCATGATGGCTTTTGATGAATGTGTAGAATATCCTGCGGACTATGATTATACCAAACAATCGATGGAAAGAACTACTAGGTGGGCCGTTCGCTGTAAAGAAGCACATAAAAATATAGAAACACAAGGGCTGTTTGGAATAGTACAAGGAGGTATGTATAAAGATTTAAGAGAAAAATCAGCTAAAGATCTAGTAAGCTTAGATTTACCGGGATACGCTGTAGGAGGATTAAGTGTAGGAGAACCTAAAGAACTTATGTGTGATGTGCTAGAATTTACTACACAATTTTTACCTAAAGATAAACCAAGATATTTAATGGGAGTAGGAACACCGGATTACTTAATTGAAGCTGTATTAAGAGGTATTGACATGTGCGATTGTGTATTACCAACTAGAATTGCTAGAAATGGAACAGCATTGACTTCTCACGGCAAAGTAGTTATTAGAAATGCTACGTATGAAAGAGATTGGAGAAAATTGGACGAAGAATGTGAGTGCTATACATGTAAAAACTACACAAGAGCATATATTAGGCATTTAGTAAAAACAAATGAAATTTTAGGAATTCGATTATTGTCAATTCATAATCTACGCTTCTTGACTAAATTGATGGAAAGAGTTAAAATAGAAATAGAGAGGGACAATTTATTAAATTTCAGAAATGAATTTTATAAGAAATACGGATACACAAAAGAGTAAAGGGGGGAAATATATGGAACTATATGATGAAGACGATTTAAAAAAAGAAAAAAAGGGGAAAAAAATAATTGTATCATTACTTGTAATATCTGTTGTATTATTAATTGTTTTAGGTATAATTTTAGTTACACTTCCAAGACAAACCGAGCAGAGAAAGTCTATAAACTTAGATGGAAAAGAAGTCATTATTCCAGAAGACTTATTTTATACAGGAAATGATGGACAAACTTATGTGTCTATTAGTGATTTTGCAAAACTAATTGGATATGAATATTATAGAGGAGAATATAACGATAAATACACAGAAGACAGTAGCAAATGTTATGTGCAAAGCGCAAGTGAAGCAACGTCGTTTATATTAGGCTCAAACATCGTATATAAAACAGAACCAAATAATGAATTAAAATATGAATATTATACTTTAATAAAACCAGTTATACTAGTAAATAATAAGTTATATGCAAGTACAGATGCAATTAATATTGTGTTCAATTGTTTAGCAAGACAAAGCTCTACATCAGGGGAAATTAATAATATATTTACGCTTCCTTACTTATATGATTTCTATGAAAAAAATTTAAAACAAAGTTATGGTTATTCGTTGTCTAGTATTGCTAAAAATGAAGAAGGGAAAGAAGTGGAAACTGCCCAATCTTTCAATAATCAAAAAACATTAGCCTATGAAATGGCGATTGTTAATAGAAATAATCGTTTTGGTGTGATTTCTACTTCAGGAGAAGTGATTATTGGGAATAAATATGATGGAATTGAATATATAGAAGGAAGACAAGAATTCATTGTTCTAAGCGGAGGAAAATATGGTGTACTTTCCTATACAGGGGAAACGGTAATTAACTTAGAATATGACAGTATAGAATTACTTGATGGAAGAGACAATTATTATCTTGCAGAACAAAACGACAAATATGGAATTATAAAATCGGGTGAAGAAATTGTAGTTCCAATAGAATTTGATAAAATATCCTATAATATTGTTAATAATAAAAAAATGTATTACTTACAATTAGGAGAAAGTATTATGACCCTAGAAGATTATTTAGAACAATTATAATATATAATACATAAAAAGCTCTTTAGTGAATATATATTCATTAAAGAGTTTTTAATTGTATTATTTTCCATCTGAGGAAAGGAGATTAGATATGCAAAAAACAATAATAGACGAAGGAAACATAACAAATAGAGCTTTTCTAAAAATTTTAAAAGGAACTATTATTTCTATAGGGATTACATTACTATTATTGATTGTATTTGCAGCTGTACTTACATATACAGAAATTTCTGAAAATGTTATGCCAGCTGTTATTATTGCTATTACTGGAGTAAGTATACTGATAGGTAGCTCAATCAGTACATTAAAAATTAAGAAAAACGGAATGATTCATGGAGCATTGAGCGGACTTATCTATATGTTTATTATTTATGCCTTATCTAGTATAGAAAATGGTTTCTTATTAAACTCTACCGCATTTATTATGATAGGAGTGTCTATTTTTATGGGAGCTATTGGAGGAATTGTAGGAGTAAATATAAAGTAAACCAAAGAACGAATCTCGCTTCGCGAGAACTTTTTTCTACTTTTCTAATATAACTACTTCAATAAAAAAAGTGGCAAAGCCACTTTTCTTATTTGGTTTCGTCTTTAACATTGTTTCCAAAACGCTTAATTTTTTTTGTAGTAGTTTTTTCAAATTCCTCATCGCGTATTTTAAAGCTTTTAATATGCTTATAATTTGGCAAATTGCTATTTACTTTCTGTACAATATCACTTATTATTTTTTTTATATCCTCTTTAGAAGGAGTCTTGTTCTGCAAATATTCTTTAATTGCATCGATATTTGGGAAAATCTGGGCACGAACAGAAATGTCATCACTTTGATCCATATTTTCTCCTAAAATCATAGCTTCTGATATGAGTGGACTTTTATTTAAATAATATTCAATTTCTTCTGGATAAATATTTTTTCCGTTTTTTGTAACAATAACGGTTTTACATCTTCCGGTTATATATAGCCATTGATTTTTATCAACTTTTCCCAAATCGCCTGTATGGAACCATCCGTCTACTAAAACTTTGCTAGTTTCTTCTGGGTTATTGTAATATCCAAGCATAACATTTGGACCTTTAACAATTATTTCTCCAATACCATCTGAATCAGGATTATCAATTTTGTATTCTACATTAGGAATTGGAAGACCAACTGAATCATATTTCTGCTTAAAATCATTATTTCCAGCAACTAGGGGAGAACATTCAGTTAATCCATATCCTTGTAGGACTTTTATACCAAATTTAAAAAAAGATTCAACAACAGTAGGACTTATAGAAGCAGCACCAACAATGAAGGTCTTTATACGTCCACCAAGAGAATTTTTAATTTTTCTTTTCACAATTCCTCTTAAGTAAAAAGGAATTGCGTCCATAATATGAACATTCTCTTTTTGAAATTTTTTAGGGATGGAGGATGTTAATGACTTCATAATTTTGTCATGAACATTTTCCAATAAAAGAGGAACACATAAAATGAAATTTGGTTTAAATTCATTAATATTTTTACTAATATGTCGTAAGCCTTCACAGAAAGCGATAGAACCACCAGCATAAATAATAAGTAAAAAACCGATAGTACATTCATAGGTATGATGAATTGGCAAAATAGAAAGTACAGCGACTGATGGATCAACCTTTACAACACTAGCAATTGAAATAATGTTAGAACAAATATTAGTATGAGACAAACATACTCCTTTTGCATTTCCTGTTGTACCAGATGTAAAAAGCAAAATATGCATAGCATTTGGATCAAGTTCCAAATCGTTAAATGCAGAATTGCCATCTCTTAGTAAAGTTTTTCCATTTTCAATTAGAGTATCTAAAGATATAAAGTTACTAGAATGATCCATTTCAATCAAATATAAATCAGAATTTTGAATTTTATCTCTACATTCTGCCAAACTATTTACAAATTTAGAGTCACCGATGAATGCAGCACTTTCGGAAATATTTACAAAATTTATAATATCATCTGTATGAAGTTCTTTGTCAATTGGAACAACAATGCCGACAATACAAGCAGCCAAATAAGAAACTGCCCAGTGGTAACTATTCTTACCAATTACACAGATTTTTTGATTCTTTAAATTCATTTGAATCAATTTCGTTCCGAGAGCTTCTACATCATTTTTAAAAGCTTCATAAGTAATGGAGTAAATTTTTCCATTTTCACTTTTTAAGCGAAAAGCTGGCCTATTGGCATGTAGTTTTGCAGACTGGAACAACATGTCACGTAAATCAGATACACTATGAGTTTTAAAATAATTTTCTTTCAAAATAAACGCCTCCGTAGTAAAATTCATGCTTATATAATATTACAATTGGAAAAATTAAGCAAGTTTTTTTAACAAAATTCAAACGAAAGATAAGAACATTTTTTAATTGCTTAAAAAATATGACTTTTTTCTAAAACAATAAAATTAAATTTATTATTTATAATCTATTTTTTAAATACCAAAAATTTAATTTGACAAAAATCTACTTTAATATTAAAATGAAAATAGGTGATACAAATGAAAATAACGGAGAAAAATGAAGAAAAAAGTATAAAAATTACTATTTTGTGTCTAATTGCTATAATTCTATTATGTTTATTTGTACTGATTCTGAAAATTATGAATAATGACACCGTTTATGCACATATGGAGCAAACATTAAATTTAACTTATGAACCAAAAGAAGAACTAGAAACTCAAAAAGAAAATAAAAATGTGAAAAGAGAGGTTATTACAGAAGAAATTGAATTAGAATATACTACTTTATATGAAGAAGACGAAACTCTTCCTAAAGGTACTATACAAATTAAACAAGAGGGAAGAAATGGAAAACAAGAAATTATTACGGAAAAAATTTATGAAGAAGAAGAACTTATAGAAGAAAATATACTTTCAAATAAAGTGGTACAGGCTAGTATAAATAAAATCGTAGTTACAGGAACTGCAAAATATAAGAGTAATTATAAAATTAAAGTAGGGGATACTGCTTATGTAGTGGCAGATACACTATCTCTTCGAGTAGATAAAAGCAGTGAAGCAGAAAAAATTTATACATTAAGTAAAAACGATGCAGTAGTAATACAAGAAATTGGAAGTGAATGGTATAAAATTACATTTAAAGAATATACTGGTTATGTACAAGCAGAAGGAGTTACTTACATAAGTCCAGTAATGGATGAAGGTTTCTACGAAGAAGGTGCCAGCAAATCACAACTATTAGCAAATTTAAGTTTTGACATGGCATTAAATAGACCAAGTGGACTATCTTTAGAACAATTTCAAAAAGTGCTTAGTGGAAATAATAAAGATGTAAACAAAATTTTTGAAGAAAATGCAAAATATTTTTATTATGTAGAAAAACAATATAAAGTTAACGGAATTTTCATTGCAGCTATTGGAATTCATGAAAGTGCATGGGGAACATCATCAATATCTTTGAATAAAAGAAATCTATTTGGATATGGTGCAAATGATGCCAATCCTTATGGGGGAGCTTATACTTTTAGCAGTTATTCAGAGGGAATTGATTTGATTGCAAGAGTTCTTATGAAATACTATTTGAATCCTGCAGGAACTACTATTTATGACAATCAAAAAGCAACTGGAGAATATTATAATGGAAGTACATTATCAGCAGTAAACAAACGATATGCAAGTGATAGTAATTGGGCAAGTAGTGTGTATTCACACATGAAATACTTATATGAAAGATTATAATATTAAACAATTATCCTTTGGCTATGCCAAAGGATAATTGTTTAATAAAATTAGATACTTTAAGTAAAAAAACAAAAAAATTTCGATAATTCCTTGCTATTTTATACAGTTTATTGTATGATTATAAAAGGATAAAAATACCATACATAGGGGGTGGAACGAAATGAAAAAACTCTGTTTCGGTGTATGTTTTATCATGGTTTTATTTTTCAGCATAGGAACAGTGTACGCTAACAATGTACAAACTAATATTTTATCAGAAGAACAAACGGGCGAATTAGTAGAAATTAAGAAAAAAGCAGAAAAAGAGCTAGCAGATTATAATGAATTATATGGAAATGAAGCCTATGGAATGACAGCATATATATTAAATAAAGTAAGAATTTATAGCATACCATTTTGTTTTATAGGAATCGCAGTTGGAGCTATTTATCAATATGTTATAGGAATTCGTAAGTTAGATGTAAGAGACAGGGGCTTCTTAGTTAGCATAGCATTTGTAACAATAGCCGTAATATGCCAAGTTTTACCACTTATATTTGCCATAGTAGTAAAAGGATGGAGGAATTAACAAATGAAAGTTTTATTTGCAGTTAACAGCGAAAGTGTTTCTGAATCAATTATAAAAAAATACCAGAAAGAATATAAAGAAATATTAACATATAAGAATGTTTACTATTTCAATGCTATTTTAAAAGAGTTACAGAAAGATAAAACTTATGATAGGATAGTTATCAGTGAAGATCTGGAACCATTTGCAAATAATAATTATGATGTAATAGATAAATTTTTGTTCGAAAAATTAGATAATATTAGTGATGAAGCAACTGATTTGAATGGAAACGATGTTCCAATTATCTTAATATGTACAGATAGACGCTCTAAATCAGATAATTTATTAGTTAAATTATTCGGAATTGGAATTTACAGCGCAATTATAGGAAAAGATAGAAGCATCGATGAAGTTTGCCGACTTATAAATATGCCAAGAACAAAAAAAGAAGCAAAACAATACTACAGAATAGAATCAGACGAAGTTACTTACCAAGTAGAAAACGAAAGTGATGTTAGTGAAGTTGAAATACAAAACATATTAATGCATTATAAAAGACTTGGGAAAAATACAGAAAGGTATGTAGACAGCTTTAATAATATTGCAGGACAATATACAGATGCTCAATTGAAAGTAATTGCTAAATTTTTGCCACTTAATGTAAAAGCAATATTAGAAGCAGAATCACCAAAATATCAAGAGCTTATGACTACAGGAGCAAAAGGAAAAGTAAGCAAAGAAAGTAGTGATACAAGAAAGTCGAGAGATACTAGAATAAGACCGGAAGATGTTGACTTTGATGCATTTCACCAAGAAGAAAGAAATATATTTTCAAAACCAGTGGTCATACCATCTACTCTAAATACAAAAAAGACAGTGAAATTAACTGGAAATAAAGAAAACAAAATAGCCAATGTGACAGAAAAAAGAGTCACTCAATCAAACTCAATGAAAAACACAACAAGCGAACATCATGTGTTAAAACGAGTAGAAAGACAACCACAAAAAAATATAGAAAATGAACAAGAAAAAGAAGCCATAACAACAGCAGAAATAACACCAGTAAAAAGAGGGCGAGGCAGACCAAGAAAAACAGTAGCACCAGAACCAATTCCTGAAGAAACAATAGAACCAGTAAAAAGAGGACGAGGTAGACCAAAAAAGGTATTTGAACAACAAGAAGATGATGTGTGGCAAGAATTGGAAGAAATACCTAAAAAGAAACAAGTTACTTATCAAGAACCAAAAGATATTAATTTATTTGATTTAGAACAAGAAGAACCAGATATGTTTGATATAGAGCCAGAAGAACAAACTAACTTATATAAAGAACAGGGCGGAACACAAAACACAGTGCAAAATCAAACACAAATACAATCTCCTTATAACTCTGTACAAAATTACCAAGAACAAACTGTATTAGTTTCTGGTGAAGGAAAAATTGTATCTTTTGTAGGAACCAGTAAAAATGGAACTTCTTTTATACTAAATAATTTAGCATTGATCTTTTCTAATATGGGAATAAAAACCGCTATTTTAGACACAACCGAAAATAAAAATTCATATTATATATATACAAAAAATGATGAAAGTTTGAGAATGCAAACTAATGATTCTATTGTTAAATTAGCACAAGGAATAACAGGGGGAATTACTACAAATAAGAATTTGAGTGTGTATACCGCTGTTCCTGGAGAAAAAATAGAAGAAAATTGGGTGAAAATATTAGACACCTTATCTAAAGAATATTCTCTTGTGTTAGTAGATTGTGATTTTGAAACAGATATAAATATTTTTAAAAATTCGCAAGAAACATATTTAGTACAAAGCATGGACATACTAACCATACAACCGCTAACAGGTTTCTTAAGAGAATTGAAGAATAACGGAGCATTAGATGTCGCAAAATTGCGAATTATTATAAATAAATATGAAAAAGTAAGAAATATTTCTCCTAAAATATTAATTGGAGGAATGGCTTATTATAATGATCCAGGTATGTCTTTTATGACAGAATTATTTAATAAAGACAACATACAATATACTGTATTACCACTAGATTTAGAAGTATACTTAAAGTATTTAGAAAGTTTGGTAACATGTGATATTTCAACAAAAGGCTATACAAAAAGCTTTATGAGTGCAATAAATGAATTAGCTGGTATGGTATATCCTCTATTAAATAAAAAGGAACCAAAAACAAAATACAAGAGCTTTAGTAGCAATATGGATCAAACATTAAACAAAATGAGAAATAATTACTAAAATAATATAAGGATGAAGTTTTGCAAAAAAGGAGGGATATCTTGATACTTATAGTAATATCTATATTAGTAATAATTGTTATAGCACTTATGGCATACAATTATACCATTCATACTAGATTAAAGAAGTTCTCAAATGTTAAGGAACATATTCAAAGCTTAAACATAGTACAAGAATTTATGAATATTGTAGGCGAAGACATAAGTGTTGATGAAAAATTAAAGAAAATCAATGAAGTTTTAATTAAAAGATATGATGTTAAATATTCAAGTATCATTGTATTCAATGGAGCAGAATATGTTATAAAAGCAACAAATGTGGATGAAAAACATTGGGAAACTTTAAAAAACTTGCATACAGAAGAAATATTCAAAGATAGTATCACGGCAGCTACTCCAAAATACATATCAGTGGATAAGCCGGGAGAAAGACTACCATATCAAAAAATGGAATTTGAAAGAGCTAAATCTGCTATGTTTTTCCCTCTTTTTATAGAAAACATTTATATTGGATATTGGATTATAGAAAGTAGTGAAATGAATGCTTTTGACACCTTAGATACCACGGTTTTAGAAGTAGTAAGAGAAAATCTGGTGGCAATATTAAAAACAATATCTTATCAAAATACAATTGAAAATATTGTAAGAAAAGATGAATTTTCTGGATTAAATTCGGCAGAGTATTTATATGGTGTAGGAAAGAAGAATATAGACAAATATCCTGTATCAGCGGTATGTATGTTTAAAATTATTAATTTAGAAGAAATTAATGAAACTATAGATCGAAAAACAGGAAATAAAACTATTATAGAAGTAAGCAATAGTATTAAAAAAGAAATTGCCTCAGAGTATGTATTTGTAAGATATATGGGACCTAAATTTGTAATTGTATTTTCCGGAGTAGAAGCAACTGCTGTAGCAGAATTTGTAAAAGATATAAAACAAAGTGTAGAAGGCTTACAAATAGAACCATATTCACCTAAAAAAGATAAGAAAAAACAAGTTTTTGCAGAACCAAAATTAAATTTTGTTATATCTAACTATTATAAAGGAACTGGAATGGAAGAAGTAACAAAAAAACTAGAAGATTATTTAGATACAGCAGACAAAAACGAAAATGAAATAAATTATATTTAAGGAGGTATAGATTATGGCTGTTGACAAAACAATGAGTTTTCGAATTGAAAAAGATAAAGAAATTCGAGCAAGAGAAATATTAAAAGAAGTATATGAGGCTTTAGTAGAAAAAGGATACAATCCAATTAATCAAATTGTTGGCTACATTTTATCAGGAGATCCGACCTATATAACAAGCCATAATGATGCCAGAAATTTGATAAGATTAATTGAAAGAGACGAGCTATTAGAAAAATTAGTAAAAAGCTATATCGGATTAGAAGAATAGTCAAAAAATACTAAAAAATAAGTTTTAAAATTTCTGATTTTGCTATAACAATAAAATGGAGATGAAATATGAGAATTTTGGGAATTGACTATGGAGATAGTAGAGTTGGAATTGCCATTACAGACGAATTGAATATAACAGCACAAGGACTAGAAACAATTCATTATCAAAGGAACGATAAGATGCTTTTAAAAAGGCTAGATGAAATTATAGAGAAATACTCTATTTCTACAATTGTAATTGGTTTGCCTTTTCATATGAATGGAGAACCATCGGAAAGAATAGAAACAACAAAAAAATTTATTCATAAATTAAAGTGCAAATATAATAAAATTGATATAAAAACAGTAGACGAGCGTCTAACTACAGTGGAAGCACATAAAACAATGAATTTTCTAAACATAGATAATAAAAAGAAAAAAGACTTAGTAGATACTATTTCTGCTGTATATATTTTAGAAATCTATATAAAAAATATTGCAAAATCAGAATAGATAGTATATGATAGTAAAAACTGAAAACAATACTAAAAGATGAAAAAAGAAAGTTTGAAAGGAGAAAATAAGCATGGATGAAGAATTAGATAACATCATCGTACTAAACGATGAAAATGGAGAAGAAGTTGAATTTGAATTTTTAGATATGATTGAATTAGATGGAGAAGAATATGTGGTATTATTACCAATAGAAGAATCTGATGAAGAAGGAGAAGTTGTAATCTTAAAAGTAGAAGATACAGATTCAGAAGACGAAGAATCATACGTTAGTGTAGATGATGAAGATACGCTAAACAAAGTATTTGAAATGTTCAAAGAAAAATTTAAAGATGAATTTAATTTTATAGATGAAGAATAGCGAAAATGCAGATAGGAAGTGCTTAAGTTAAGCTTTTTCTACCTGCTTTTTTTATTTTCAAAAGAAAATAACGATGCACAGAAAAATATAATAAAAGGAGGAAAACATGAAGCAAACCCCATACTATGAGGCAAGAGAAGTTAAAAACATAAAACAATTAGTTAATGACAGCTGTGAAATTTTTAAAAATAGACCAGCTTATTATGTAAAAAATGGGACAAGCCAATATACCACTATTTTATACAAACAAGTAAAAGAAGATATGGATGCTCTAGGAACAGCTTTTATAAAATTGGGCTTGAAAAATCGCAGAATTGCAATAATAGGAGAAAATCGCTACGAATGGGCTATTTCATATTTGGCTATCATTAATGGAACAGGAATTGTAGTTCCTTTAGATAAACAACTTCCAAAACAGGAAATAGAGAGCTGTATTAAAAGAGCAAGAGTTTCTGCTATTATTTATTCTGAAAAATTAGAAGAAACAATAGAAGAAATTATAAATAGAAATGATACAATACAATATTGTATTGGAATGGATTTACAAGAAAATGGCGAAAAAAAATACTCTTTGAAAAAACTAATCCAAATTGGAAAAGAAGAAATAGAAAAAGGAAATAAAACATTTGTAAATGCAGAAATAAATGAAGAGGCAATGTCAGAAATTCTATTTACATCAGGAACTACATCTGAATCAAAAGCTGCTATGTTATCACACAAAAATATTGCATTTAACATTTATGAACAATGTAGGATGATATACATAGATAAAACTGATGTGTTTTTATCTGTTCTACCAATTCACCATACATATGAATGCACTTGTGGCTTTTTAACTCCACTTTACAGAGGAGCAGCAGTTGCTTATTGCGAAGGGCTAAGGCATATTCAAAAAAACATGAAAGAAGCACATGTATCTGTATTTTTAACTGTACCTCTAATTTTAGAAACAATTTACAAAAAAATATGGGAAGGAATTGAAAAGCAAGGGAAAACTAGAATAGTAAAAAACATGATAAAAATAACAAATGCATTAGATAAAATTGGAATTCATTTAAAAAGAAAAATTTTTGCATCTATACATGAACAGTTCGGAGGGAAAGTGAGACTATTTATTGCAGGAGCTGCTGCTATAAATCCGGAGGTAGCGCAGGGATTTCGTGATTTAGGAATTTTTGCGATACAAGGATATGGGCTTACTGAATGTGCTCCTATTGTAGCATTAAATAGAGACAAAGAGTATAAAGATGCAGCTGTGGGATTGCCATTAGTAGGAACAGACTTAAAAATAGTAGACAAAAATGAAGAAGGAATTGGGGAAATTATTACTAAAGGTAATCATGTCATGCTAGGATACTATGAAAACGAAGAAGAAACTAAAAAAGCCATTAGGGATGGCTGGTTTTATACTGGTGATATGGGATATATGGATGAAGATGGATTTGTTTATATCACAGGAAGAAAGAAAAATGTAATTATTACGAAAAACGGAAAAAATGTGTATCCTGAAGAAATTGAAAGCCTACTAAATGAGAATGAATATATACAAGAATCTTTGGTTTATGGAAAAGAAGAAAATAATGATGTAGTTATTACAGCAGATATTCGACTAAATACAGAATATATTGAAGAAAAATGGAAGGACAATCCAAAAACATTAGAAGAATTAAAGCAAATAATATGGGAAGAAGTAAAAAAAATTAATAATAATTTAGTGACTTATAAACATGTTAAGGAAATTAATATTAGAGAAAAGGAATTTGAAAAAACAACTACAATGAAAATTAAAAGATACAAAGAACATGTATAATTTAAAAAAGGAAACGAACATCTAAAATTACTTTAAGATGTTCGTTTCTAGTTAACCTCTTCCATAAAATCCTCCTTTTCTTAAGATTACTATTTGTTGCCTTATAAATAACCATTAACGATTCTCATTCATTACATTACTTTCTTTAATGGTAAGATACAAATAGTTTAGAAGAGTTATTTATATAAAAGATTATGTCGGCAAATTCCTTTACCTAACTAATCTTGTATATATTATAACAAACTTTACATAACATGTCAATATATGTGTGAAATTTGTATGCGACAAATGAAAAAGCAGCCAAAGACTTACCAAAAGATAAATTGAAATAATAATATAAAAATGAAAAATAAAAGGATGATAAAATGAAGAAATTGCTAACGAAAAACATCCCAAATACTTGAAAAAATAAATCATTTGATAATATATAAATACAAAAAGGAAAAATGAAGGAGAAAAACAAATGAAGACTGCAAACCGTTGGGGCTGTAACACACACACACACACACACATGTAAATATTAAAAAAGAAATAAACAATAAGAACCTAACCATCTTAAAGTTAGTAAAAATTAACTATATAAGAGATGGTTAGGTTTTTGGCACATTTTTGAATATTATTTTGCATATTATATTCGTCAAACGAAAAACTAAAACTGTAGAACACCTGTAGGGGCGAACATTGTTCGCCTGCGCTTCGCAGGAATTGCTAATTCAAGCTGAAATAACAGCATTATGTGAAAAATATGCGTTCTCCAAGGCGTCTAAGAAAGAAGAAAAAATAAATATAGAAACACACTAAAATAAAGAAAAAGCCAAAACTGCTCCAAGGTCGGACTCATTTTTCACACAAAGACTGTTATTTCTAAAAAGCAAAAAGCAAAAAACAAAAATTTTGATAACATATTCGTCAAACAAAAAATCTAAAACCGTAGAACACATGTAGGGGCGAACATCGTTCGTCCGCCACTCCGTAGGCATTACTAACACAAAAATCAAATAATAAAAACAAAAAAATACAAGGAGGAAACCAATGAAAAGAATAAAAAATGCAAAAGGAATAACCCTAATAGCACTAGTAATAACA
>CAWVME010000022.1:0-6194 GCA_963930325.1 Bacillota bacterium
TGGGAATTATTAAAATATTACAAAAACAAGAAAATGTGGTATTTTATTATGAACCATCAAAATTTGAAATGGAAATAGTGGATATGCTTATCCAGAAATATAAAAATAGAATTAAGTTTTCACCTGCTCATGAGCCATATATTACTTATAAAGTACTAAAACAAGATAGAACTTTAGAGGAAATAAAAGATTTTCTCCAAGCAAAGTGAAAAGAAAGGAGAATGCAAAATTTATGCAAACGATTACAAGTAAAGATAATGAACAAATAAGGCATATACGCAAATTAAAAGATAAAAAATATAGAAACCAGTATAAAGAATATATTATCGAAGGAATAAAACTTGTAAAAGAAGCGATTGCAGAGCAAATGCTTATTAAAACAATTGTCATTTGTGATGGTTGTAACACAGAAAGTAACTTTGATCCAAAACTTTTATATGAAATTGCAAAACTAAACTGTTTAACAGTTCCAGAAAAAATATTTAAAGATCTAACAGATGTAGAAAATTCACAAGGAATTTTAGCTGTTGTAGAAAAAAAACAAGAAGAACACAAAATTGACTATGAGCAAGATATGATAGTCCTATTAGACAATATTCAAGATCCAGGGAATTTGGGAACCATTATAAGGACTATAGACAGTATAGGACTTAATCAAGTTTTAATTTCAAAAGGAACAACAGATGCTTTTGCAAGTAAAGTAATTCGTTCTAGTATGGGAGCAATTTTTAGAGTAAATATCATAGAGTGTGAGAATTTAGTAGAAGTAATTGAAAAAATTAAAGAAAATAACTATAAAGTAGTTGCTACTACTTTAGAAAGCAGGCAAAGTATTTATGATATTTCGTATCATAAATGTGCTATTATTATCGGAAATGAAGCAAATGGAATAGAAAAAGATGTACTTGGTCAATCGGATATTACAGTCAAAATTCCTATGATAGGAAGAACGGAAAGCCTAAATGCTTCTGTTGCAACAGGAATTGTGCTTTATGAATATGTAAGGCAAAAATTCCAAAAAATGTAGCTTATTTTCGTTATATAAGGTAACAATATTAATACTTTATGCAAAAAGTTGATTTAGGCTATACAATAAAAAATAAAGAAAATGTATTCGGCGTCTTGAACATTTTCTTTATTTTTTTTATTTGTATATTTTAAATTTATAACAAAAATTATTCTTAGCTAGAAGCATCAGATTGACTTAAAACTTCAAGCAATTTAGGATATAAGGTAACTGCGTTTTGTTCCCAATTTTCTGTAATAAGTTTTGCCTGTTCTCTGGAAGTTGTGTGTGTTTCTATAGCAAAAATTGTTTTTCCTGATTCCATGATTTTACATTTTACATTATATTCATTTGGATTAATTGGAATATATTCGGAAGAAACAGAATTTGATTCTTCAATTATATTTAAATTGCCTTTTAAAGAACCATCAATTTTTAGCCTAATAATTCCTGGTAAAATATCCTTTACTAAATCTAAAGCATTTTTCCCAGATTCTGTAATTTCATATACAGGTTCATTTTCTTGCGGATAACTGATAATATATTTTGTATCAATTAAATCTAAAAGAAATTGTTGAAAATAAAAATAGTTTATGTCTTGATTTGCAATTACAAGTTCATAAAGAGAGCCATTAGTAATTGGTTTATCAATTTTACTTAAAATATATAAAATAAGAACTTTGTTTTGTGCTAATGTTTTGTTATCTGATGTAAGTTTCACTTAAATGCACTCCTTTAATTTCATTTTAGTATTGATATATAAACTAAAATTTATTATAGCATATCTTACTAGAAAAGTATAGATAAATTAATGAATATGTATGATAAGATATAAGCAAATATAGAAAATAATATTGTCATAAAAGCTTTAAACGAAGAAGCAATGTACGTAAAATCTTCTAAAATTTAAATATATATCATAAAATAAAAATATGAAATGTAGAATTAATGAAAAAAAGCAAAAATCTGATTTAAAAAGGTTAGTAGCTATAATAAATTTTATTGTAGCAATTATTATATATGGTAAAATTGTATATTCATTAGAAGGAATATCCTATGATTCTTTTAAAATCCAAATTGGATATAAAATATTAATTGATGTAGAATCTTCAAAACTATATTTATTTGAAAATGGTACCCTTTTAAAAACGTATAGCTGTGGAGGGGGAAAAGATACAACTCCATCCCCAATTGGTACTTGGAAAATTATTTCAAAAGAAGAATGGGGAGAAGGATTTGGTGGGAATTGGTTAGGACTAAATGTACCATGGGGACAATTTGGAATACATGGAACAAGAATAGAATATTCTGTGGGATGGGCAAGCTCTCATGGTTGTATTCGCATGAAAAATAAGGATGTGTCAGAACTATATAAAATTATTCCTATTGGAACAGAAGTTGTTATTGTAGATGGATGCTATGGAGTGTTTGGCAAGGGATTTCGAAACCTTAAATCTGGTATGTATGGTGCGGATGTGCTAGAAGTACAAAAAAAATTAAAAGAATTAGGTTTTTTTAATGAAACTCCTAATGGCACATTCGGAATAAAAACAGAGGAAGCAGTTAAAGAATATTGCAAAACAAATGGAATATCAGTTCAAAGCGTAGTTACGGAAGACTTATTAGAACATATGGGATTTTTTTTGATGGACTGAATAAATTATTATTTATTGATAATTAACAAAGATAAAAAATATTCTTAAAATAGAAGTTATGTAAATTCAGCAAAAATTCATAATTCGCAAATAATATTCACTCTATAGACACAATTACAAAATATAATATATAATAGTATAAATAATAAGCTGTAGAATTATGCAGCAGAAAGGAATATAAAAATGAGCGATAAAACAATATTAGTTGTAGATGATGAATCTAGAATGCGAAAACTGATTAAAGATTTCTTAGGAGTAAAAGAATACAATGTCTTAGAAGCAGAAAATGGAGAAAAAGCATTGGAAATTTTTAATATAGAGAAAGAAAAAATCAATTTGATTTTATTAGATGTGATGATGCCTAAACTAGATGGATGGTCTGTATTAAGGCAAATAAGACAAAGCTCAAAAGTACCTATTGTTATGCTTACTGCTAGAGGAGAGGAACAGGACGAGCTATTTGGATTTGAATTAGGAGTAGACGAATATATTTCCAAGCCATTTAGCCCTAAAATTTTAGTGGCTAGAGTAGAAGCTATTTTAAATAGAGCATATGGAAAAGAAACAGAGGTAAAGAATTATGATGGAATTGCTATTGACGAAATGGGAAGAACTGTCTCTGTAGATGGTAAAAAAATAGAAATGAGTTTAAGAGAATATGAATTGCTAAAATACTTAGTTGATAATGAGAATATTGCCTTGTCTAGAGATAAAATACTAAATAATGTATGGAATTATGACTATTATGGAGACTCCAGAACAATTGATAGTCACATTAAAAAGATTAGACATAAACTAGGTAAAAAAGGAAAATATATTAAAACAATTCGAGGAATTGGATACAAATTTGAAACTAAATAAAAGGAGCGAGTTATGGGCACGAAATTAAAATCAATTCGAACAAAATTATTTTTAACACTAGCTATTGTAGTAATTGTTATCATTATTTTTCTAATTGCTCTCAATAATTTTGTGCTAGAAACATTTTACCTATTTTCTAAGCAAAGAACTTTAATTAATACATATAAAACTATCAATAGTTATTATAATGACGAGATAGAAAATGTAGATATAGAATTAGAATTAGAAAAGATAGCATTTCAAAACAGCTTTGATATTATGATACGTGGAGATAATAACACCAGTATATATACATCAAATAAAGATTTTTTAAGTAGTTTAGGACAAATTACAAGTAACGACAACTATATAGAGAATATCAAAGAAAGTATACTTTATTCTAAAAATAATATAATGGTAAGAAAATTGCAAGATAATAAAAATGGCTTAAATTTTATTTTACTAACTGGTAAATTAGACAATTCTTATACTTTGTATATAAGGATGCCAGTAGCATCTATTCGTGAAAGTGTAAAGATATCAAATAACTTTTTATATTTAGTAGGAAGCTTTACTATAATTGTTGGTGGATTTGTAGTACTATACATATCAAAAAAATTCACAGGGCCAATTGTAGAGCTAAACGATATTGCGAGAAGAATGTCTATATTAGATTTTAGTAAAAAATTTCGTATTACTGACGCAGATGATGAAATTAATGAACTTGGAAAAAGCATGAACAAAGTATCTGAAAAATTAGAAAATACAATTAATCAATTAAAGAGGAATAATAATGAATTAGAAAGAGATATTGAGAAAAAGTCTAAAATTGACGAAATGAGGAAACAATTTATTTCTGATGTATCACATGAACTGAAAACACCAATATCAATTATACAGGGGTATGCAGAAGGCTTGGTGGAAAACGTTGCAACTGACGAAGAAGCGAAAAAATTATATGCAGAAGTTATTCTAGATGAAGCCAACAAAATGGATGTTTTAGTAAAACAACTGTTAGAATTAATGAAATTGGAATATGGGAAACGAGAATTTAACAATACAAATTTTAACATAGTAGAGTTAATTCAAGATGTTATAAGAAGAAGTAAAGTTTTGCAGGAACAAAAAGAAGCGGAAGTACAGTTTGATCTTAAAAAGCCAGTTTATGTATATGCGGATAATTTTTACATAGAACAGGTTATGACAAACTACTATACTAATGCAATTAAGCATGTAGAAGAAGTTAACAAGGAAAAGAAAATTCAAATCGATATACAAGAAAATAAAGACAAAATTAGAGTTAGTATATTTAATACAGGAGAAAACATTCCAGAAGAAGAAATCCAAAAAATTTGGAACCGTTTTTATAAAATTGATTCTTCAAGAAACCGAGAAAATGGAGGAAGCGGTATAGGACTATCTTTGGTTAAAGCCATTATGAATAATTATGGAAATGATTATGGAGTTATTAATCAAAAAAATGGAGTAGAATTTTATTTTGAACTAGACAAAGGAAAAGCAGAAGAAACATTACAATCTTAAACTTATTACAAAATTAACATTTATTCATAAGCAGTACAAGATTAAAGCACACAAATCTTTATACAAAATTGATTTGTGTGCCTTAATTTTTATATATGCATATGGTGAACGTTTTATTTAGTAAAAAGAAAATTTCTGCTTTGAGTAATAAAAAAATAATAGTCATAAACCATTCAGAATTTATTCACAAGAAAGACATATGTGAAAGATAGAATAAGAACCATAGAAAGGAGGTAAAAAATGTTAACAGTTCAAGAAATGACAAAATAGAAAAGAGGAGGGATGCCTATATGAGATAAACTTAAAATTAAAATAGATAGATTAGAAAGAAAGGAGATGGTGCCTATACGACTCTAAAAACAATAGGATTAGTTAATAAAATAAATAAACTCATACAAATAAAAAGAAAGGAGGATGCCTATACGTAACTGAAAAATAAAACCAAATAAACCCCATGATTCAAGAGAAAGCAAAGAGCTTTCTCTTTTTTCGTGGCATAGGGAAAAACGGTTTTTCTCATAAAAGAACATTATTTGGCTATAATGATTGTATAAAGATTTTATAAAATTTGATGTGAACGTAGGAAAGGCATAATGGAAAACAAGAATACTAAAAAGGCAAATTAAGAAAATTGCAAATAAAGTCTGACATATGCTTGGCAAACTTACAAAATTATTGGTATAAAAATAATCCCAATACTTGCAAAAAATAAACTAATATGGTAATATAGATAAAAATATGGAAAACAAAGAAGAAAATAATGAAGACTGCAAACCGTTGGGGCTGTAACACACACACACACACACACAAGTAAATATTAAAAAAAAATAAATAATAAAAACCTGACCGTCTTAAAACTAAGCAAAATTAACTATATAAGAGATGGTTAGGTTTTTTATGCATTTTTGCATATTACATTCGTCAAACGAAAAACTAAAACTGTAGAACACCTGTAGGGGCGAACAGCGTTCGCCTGCGATTCGAAGAAATTACTGATACATTTTATAACTGAAATAACAGCATTATGTTCAAAATATGCGTCCTCCAAGGCGCTTAAAAAAGAAGCAAAAAAATAATAGAAACACACTAAAATAAAGAAAAAGCTAAAATTGCTCCAAGGTCGGACTCATTTTTCACATAAAGACTGTTAT
>CAWVME010000023.1:0-26081 GCA_963930325.1 Bacillota bacterium
TTGTGGGAAAATAATCCTTATGGAGAGTAAAAACATTTATATAATAAAAATATCAAAAGAAAAATTAAATTTAAATAAGTTAGTGTAAATAATCTATGAAAATAAATTCTGTCTACTCAGAAACAAAATAATTACTATTAGTAGTATTTTGTGTAGATTAATTTACGCAAACAATTTTGAAAGGAGGGAAACAAATGATAATTGACGTATCAAACCCACTAACATTATTTCTAGCATTAATAGCTACCATATTACTAATATTTTTAGGAAAAGAAAGCAAAAAAAGTAGAATTCCACAAATACTTTTAATTGTTTACTTAGCTATGTTAATATTACATGTAATACAACTTATGACAGCAAATGTAACAAATCAAGAAATAATTAATACACTTTATAAATGCATAGCAATTGATTTTGTATTTACACTTGTTACTTTCTTGGCTTATCTATGGGTAGATGATATTGAAGCAAAAGCAAAAGGAAAAAAGGTAGTAGATAATAGTTTGGATTGGTTTTGGAGTAAAGTGTAGTTTAAATAAAGGAAAACAATGTAAAATATGAATATCTAATAAAAAATAGTTAATACTATGGATAAATGACAAATCGTTCGAAAGAAAGGATGAAGGAATGAAAAAAGTATCCATTGCATTAACTATTTTTTTGCTTTCTATAATTGCAGGAACTACATGTAAAGCATCTTATACCACCAATGGAATTGATAGTTTTCCAGAAAGTTATAGACCATATTTAGAAGAATTAAAAAAGAGATATCCCAATTGGGAATTTACAGCACTATATACTGAACTAGACTGGAATCTGGTAATTGAAAAGGAATGCGAATATGGAAAAAACCTTGTGCCAAAAAACTATAGTGATGCATGGAAAAACACAAATGAAGGTATTTATGATGTAGAAGTGGATAGTGGATGGGTAAATGCTTCTAAAAGAGCAGTAGAATACACTATGGATCCAAGAAATTTCTTGAACGAAATTCGAATGTTTCAATTTGAAAAGTTAACTTATGATGAAAAAAATAATACATTAGAAGGTGTGGAAAAAATACTTTATGGTACAGAATTTTATAAAAGGAATGTAACATATAAAAATGAAGATGGAAATCCAATTAATACAAATGAAAACTATGGCAATCTTATTTTAGAAGCTGCGATTTATTCAGGTGTAAGCCCATATCATTTAGCAGCTAGAATCAAACAAGAAGTGGGGCCATTTTTATCACATCCATCTATTAGTGGTACGGTAGAAGGATATGAGGGATTATATAACTTTTACAATATCGGAGCAACTAGCTCTACAGAAGATTTAGGAGCAATCAAAAATGGTTTAAAATATGCACGAGATGCAAATGGTGCAAGTGAAGAAAAAAAAGCAAATCTCCTTATCCCATGGAAAAGCCCTAAACTTGCTATTAAAGGCGGAGGAGTTTTTATTGGAAGCTCTTATATATTGGTAGGACAAAATACTCTATATTTACAAAAGTATGATGTAAATGATGCTAGAGGAGGAGAATTGTTTTGGCATCAGTACATGACAAATTGTTTGGCTCCGTATAGTGAGTCCTATGGTATATATAAAGCATATAGTTCTATGGGGCTTTTGAATTCATCTATAGGATTTTTAATTCCAGTTTATGAGAATATGCCAGAAATTCCAGTTTCCAATCCTAATATAAACTTAAATGAATTTCAAAGCGACAATACTCTTGTTTATGCGGATGTAGAGACAACATTAAGTTTACGAACAGGTCCAAGCACATCTTATGAAATTATTACAAGCATACCAGCAAAAGAACAATTTACAAGAATAGAAAAAGGAATTCAGGCAGGAGAAGCCTGGGATAAAGTAATTTTAAAAAATGGAATGATAGGTTATGTGTTTCAATACTATGTAAAAGAGGTAGAAGAAACTACGGTAGAACCAGAAGAGCCAGAAGTACCTGAACCATCAGAGCCTTCAGAACCAGAAGAATCACCAGAAGAGCAAGAGCCACCAGAAGAATCAGGAGAAATTTCTGATGGAACAGATTTAAGTTTTAAAGAGCCACTAATTGTAAATGGAAATAAAGTCACTGGAATTGATATGCAAAAACTTACAGTAAAAGATATAAAAGAATGTATAGAAACTGAACTAAAATTTGATATTTATAAAGATGACAAATTATTAGAAGAAAACGAACAAGTAGGAACTAATTGTCAAATAATATTTGAAAACGATGAAAATGAAATATTATATAAATACATCATTATAATATATGGAGATGTAACAGGAGAAGGAGAAATTAATTCATTAGATTTATACGCAATTCAAAGACATATATTAGAAGTAGAGGTTTTACAGAAAAACTTTTTAATAGCAGGAAATACTACAAAAGATGGAAGTTTGCCAAATGCTCTGGATATATATGCAATTCAAAGACATATATTAGAGATAGAGGAAATTGTGCAATAAGAAGAGTTTATTTCTCTTCACAATTTAGGGTTTTAAAATATTTAAACTGCAAATGAATTTAATAGTTTATAGATACAGAAAAAATTTTAACTATGCTGAAGAAGAAGGGAGAATTTATGAAAAAAATAAAAATTTATTTAATGTTATTTCTTTTTGGATTAATTTTTTGCCTAACAACAAATGTAAAAGCTGTTGGAAATATACGGTTTATCTTCTAGTAAAAGTAGCTTAAAAGTAGGGGAAGAGTTTACGATATCAGTTAATTTAAGTAATGCTAGTGTAGCTAGCTTAACTAGTAGAGTTACAGTAGATACTTCTAAGGTTCAGTATATTTCTGGACCAGCCAATAGCAATTTCACTAATGGAAAAGCAATTTACGTATGGACAGATGCTACAGGTGGTAGTAGCCCGCTGACAGGTGGAACAATAGCTACCTTCAAATTTAAAGCGATAGCCGCTGGAACAGCAAGTTTCTCTGTAAGTGGTGATTTTTTTGGAGTAGATAAAACAAATTTAAATCCAAGTTTTTCAGGAACAAGTGTTAGTATACAAGAAGAGCAAACAGTTATACCACCAGAAACAAATAATCCATCTACAAATCCAGAAACCCCAAGTGTTACGCCAGATACAGGTACGGGGGAAGGGACTACACCGACTAATCCATCTACTCCGCCAAACAACAATAATACTTCTAGTTTGGATAGCAATACCAATTTAAAAACTCTTAAGTTAAGCATAGAAGGATTGCAACCAACTTTTAAAAAGAATACAACACGTTATACAATAACAGTACCAAATAGTACTACAGATATTATCGTAAATGCAACACCAGAAAGTTCAAAAGCTAAGGTGAGTGTTACGGGCAACTCAGGACTAGTTACCGGAATGAATCGCATTGTTATTACAGTTACCGCTGAAAATGGAAGCACAAAAGAATATAGAATTGATGTAACGAAAACAGATAATCCAGAACTTGCAAATACAAACTTAGAGAATTTAGCTATTGAATTTTTAACTTTAGAGCCAGCTTTTCAAGCAGATATTTTAGAATATACGGCAACTGTAGGAAGTAACATAGAGACTCTAAATGTACTTGCTGTACCACAAAGAGAAAATGCACAAGTAACAATTACAGGGCATGAAAATATTCAATTTGGAGAAAATACGGTTGAAGTTCGTGTACTAGCAGAAGATGGAATCTCTGAAAAAATATATACGATTAAAGTATATAGAAAAACTCAAGAAGAAGAAGCACAAGAATTAGAAGAACAAAGAAATGAAGATGAAGAAAATCAAGAATTGATAGAACAAAAAGAAAAAAAGAAAAACTATACATGGGTAATTATTTTTATTTTACTAGTAGCTGCTATGATAGGCATTCTAATTTACTATTATTATGAACAGAACAGAAAGAAGACAAATAAAATTTAAATTTTGGCTATTTACAATAAAAGGCACTTATAATATAATAGATAAAAAGTATACAAGGAGTGTCCACATGAATAAATCAGAGGCCAAAAAAAGAATTGATTATTTGAGAGAAACAACAGCATATCATGCTCAAAAATATTATGATGAAGATAATCCAGAAATTAGTGATTTTGAGTATGATATGTTAATGAATGAACTAAAAAATCTAGAAAAACAGTTTCCAGAATTTATAAGTAAAGATTCATTAACACAAAAAGTAGGAGGAACCATAAAAAACGGTTTTGAAAAGGTAAAACACGAAATTCCATTGCAAAGTTTACAAGATGTATTTAATTATGAGGAACTAATTGCCTTTGATACAAGAATGCAAAAATTAGCAGAAGAAACTGAGTTGCCGTTAGAATATGTAGTAGAGCCCAAAATTGATGGACTGTCGGTAGCTTTAGAATATAAAAATGGAACCTTAGTAAGAGGTGCTACAAGAGGAAATGGACAAGAAGGAGAAGATGTAACAGAAAATCTAAAAACTATAAAAACTATTCCACAAAAGCTTACAGAAAATATAGACGTGACAGTCCGAGGAGAAGTATTCATTGGAAAAAAAGAGTTTGAAAAGCTAAATGAAGAAAGAGAAACTTTAGAAGAACCACTATTTGCTAATGCAAGAAATGCTGCTGCTGGTTCTTTACGACAATTAGATAGTAAAGTTACTAAAACACGTCCATTAGATATTTTTGTATTTAATTTACAATCCATTCAAAATAAAGAGATCCATTCACATTTTGAAAGTCTAAAATATTTAGAAAGAATAGGATTTCATGTAATTCCTATTTATGTTTTATGTAAAGATATTCAGAGTGTAATTGCAACAATAGAAGACATTGGCAAAAAAAGAGAAGGACTCTCTTTTGGAATTGACGGAGTTGTTGTAAAAGTAGATAATTTTGAATTACGAAAACAAGCGGGAGTTACTTTTAAAGTACCCAAATGGGCAATTGCATATAAATATCCACCAGAGAGAAAAGAAACAGTTTTAAAAGAAATTACCTGCCAAGTAGGAAGAACAGGGGTTATTACTCCAATGGCTATATTAGAGCCTATAAAATTAGCTGGTTCTACTATAGCTAAAACAACTCTTCATAATGAAGACTTTATTAAAGAGAAAGACATACGAGAAGGAGACATAGTAGTCATTCAAAAAGCGGGAGATGTTATTCCAGAGGTAGTGGAAATAATAAAAAGTAAAAGAACAGGACAAGAAAAGGAATTTAAGATGCCTCAATTTTGTCCTGTATGTGGTGGACCGGTAATTCGTGAAGAGGGCGAAGCGGCAACTCGTTGCATAGGAATTGAATGTAGTGCAAGACTTTTCCGAAGTATTGTACATTTTGCTTCAAAAGATTGCATGAATATAGAGGGACTGGGGTATAGTATTATAGAAGAACTCATGCAGAGAAATCTAATTAAAAATATTGCAGACATCTATACTTTAACAATAGAGCAAATTGCTTCTTTGAAAAAAAATGGGAAAAAGTTTGCTCAAAATTTAATTGATGCAATTAATAATAGTAAAAAAAATAATTTAGATAGGTTAATAAATTCTTTAGGAATCAGACATATAGGAACTAAAACAGCAAAATTATTGGCTAGAAAATATAAAACAATGGACAACATTATGAAGGCGGACTTTATTGAATTAAGCTTAATCCCAGAAATTGGGAAAATTACTGCTAAGAGTATTGAGGATTTTTTTGATCAAGATCAGACAAAAGATTTAATTGAAAAATTAAAACAAGCAGGAATAAATATGGAACAAGTAGAAGATGTAATTGATGAAAGATTTTCAGGAAAAACTTTTGTGCTTACTGGATCATTAGAAAACTATACTAGAGAAGAAGCAAGTAATATTATCGAAAAATTTGCGGGAAAAACTTCTTCTACAGTTTCGAAGAAAACAAATTATGTATTAGCAGGAGAAGAAGCGGGAAGTAAATTAGAAAAAGCTCAAAAATTAGGAGTGCCAATTATTACAGAAGAAGAGTTTATAGAAATGATTAAGGAATGAAAGTAAAAGTCGAAAAGGAATGATACATATGGAAGGATATACATTTGAAAGACTGTGGAAAGAATTACATGATGGATATCAAATTTATTATGTTTATAGAAAAGATAAATATTTATTATACAAAGTAGCAGATAACTGTTATAAACAGGAACTTGTAAACTATACAGAAAAGTGTCCTCATCCAAGATTTTCTATGTTAACTTTAAAAAGAGTAAAAGAGTTATATCCATATATGGAAGACATTGAGTATGTAGTAAAAATATAGGAGTCAAAAGATGAAATGTTATAAATGTGGTTATATTTTAGCCGATAGAGATATTTATTGCTCACGTTGTGGCGCAATAGCAACAGACATTAAAGAAAGTTTAAATTTGAAATTTTTTATTCCTTTACGATGGTGTAGAATCTTAGGAGTACTGTTTTTAATTATAGCAATTGTTACCTATGGAGTTTGTTTTTTTATTATGAAAGAAATACATATTATTTATTTTGGATGTAGTATATTTTTAGCTGCAATTGGAATTGTACATATTGCCAGAAGCTATGATAGCTTAGCTATGTTAAAACAAAAAGGAGAAATAAATTCAATAGAAAAATCTCATATATATTGCAAACATTGTTATCATGAAATGAAGGGAAGAGACCTTTATTGCGGTAGGTGTGGCTATAAAAGAAAATAAGCAATATATTTGGTAACATTGAAGAATGTAAGCATATTGGCAAACAATGCTTACTCCTATAACAAAATAACAAATGGCAACAGAAAAAATCGTGCAGAGCCAGAAGAACATGCATGCACTGCCGAACGACACAAATGCAAGAGCACAATGTTCGCCAGTAAAAGATACATTAATGCAAAATTAAATATACTTAAAAATAATCAATGGGATTAACTACTTGATTATTTTTTTTTATGGTAAAATGCAAATGAGGTCCTGTTGTTGCACCATTAGTTGGATTGCCGTTAGAATCCTTATAAGGATTATTCGGAACGCCGTATACATTTTTGGGTCCAACTTGCCCAATTATTTGACCTTGATTTACAGTTTGACCGGAATAAACAAGAAAATTAGGAGAAACATGACAATACATTATGGTGAATATATCGCTTTCTAAAATAATAGTGTATCCACCAGAACCATTAAAACCAACATAAGAAATAGTTCCTCCTAGTGAAGCAACTAAGTAACTATTTTGACTTGCAGCAATATCTATACCTGCATGAAAAGACGAGGCACCATAAGTTGGAGATGTTCTATATCCATATGGAGAAGTAATTGTAGTGTAACCAGGAGTTGGCCAACAAAAGCCAGAAGAACTAATTGTGTAAGTTGGGATTGTAATAGAAGATGTTGAAATTTTAAAATTGTATTTATTAGAAAGAGTAGGTATGAAAAAAATACAAATAAAAAATAATAAAATAACAGGCAAGCAAAACAAAAGAGTAGAAAATTTACGAAAAAACATAAAATTCCTCCAATAGAATAAAAATAAATACAGAATAAAACAAGTATTTGTAAATAAAAAATAATGTATATTAGTATTTATAATGTAACATACAGAGATATATTTTACAATAGTTAAATTGAAAAAATATATAAATATTGATATGATGTAATATAAATAAAAAAGCTACTTAGTGAAATGAATCCTCCTTACTAAACTTTTTGTCTAATATTTTGGGTTCACTTCAAATAGTAGCTTTTTAAATATTTTTTACCCTTAAGACTCTTAAAGAATTTATAATGGCAATTACAGAAACTCCTACATCTGCAAATACTGCTTCCCACATAGTTGATATCCCGAATGCACTTAAAATTAAAACAAGCACTTTTATAGAAATAGCAAATACTATATTTTCTTTAACAATTTTCATTGTTTTTTTCGATAAATTAATAGTATTTACTATTTTTGATGGTTCGTCTGTCATGAGCACAATATCTGCTGCTTCTATTGCAGCATCTGAACCAAGCCCACCCATTGCTATACCTATGTCAGAAATAGCCAAAACAGGAGCATCATTTATTCCATCGCCAACGAATACAAGTTTACCTTTTTCACTTTTTTCTTTTAACAGATTTTCGACTTTTTCAACTTTTTCATCTGGGAGTAATTCGGCATAAACTTTATCTAATCCTAATTCTTCTGCGACATTTTCCCCTACATGTTTTCTATCTCCAGTTAGCATCACGGTTTGTTTTATATTATTTTTCTTTAAATTTTTAATTGCTTTTTTTGAATCATCTTTTATTTTATCTGCTATTAATATATAACCTGCATATTTTTTTTCTATTGCTACATATAAAATAGTTCCAACATCATTGCATTTTGTAAAATCAATTTGATTCTCATTCATCAATTTTTCATTTCCAGCTAATACGTTTTGATCTCCAACCTTAGCGATAACTCCAAGCCCTGGTAATTCTTGTGTTTCTATAATTTGTTTTTCATCAATTTCTTTATTGTATGCATTTTTTACAGATATTGCAATTGGATGATTTGAATAATTTTCGCTGTATGCGGTTATTCTTAGCAATTCTTCTTTGCTTATATTTACTGCTTCAACTTTTTGCACTTCGAAAACGCCTTCAGTTAAAGTTCCTGTTTTATCAAATACAATTATTTCTGCATTAGCTAATTGTTCTAAATAATTACTACCTTTTATTAAAACACCAATTTTAGATGCACCACCTATTCCTCCAAAGAAACTTAGTGGTATTGAAATAACTAATGCACAAGGACAAGATACTACAAGAAATGACAGTGCTCTATATAGCCAATCCGAAAATGTTGCATTTGATATAATAAGAGGGGGAACAATGGCAAGAATTATTGCAATAATAACAACTATTGGAGTATAATATTGCGCAAATTTTGTAATAAAATTTTCAGATTTTGATTTTTTACTACTTGCATTTTCAACTAAATCTAGTATTTTACTTACTGTGGATTCTCCATATTCTTTTGTTACTTTAATTTTTATAACACTATTTAAATTTACAAATCCACTTAATACTTCTTCACCTTCTGCCACTTCTCGAGGTAAAGATTCCCCTGTTAGTGCTTTCGTATCAAGACTAGATTTTCCATCAACTATATAACCATCTAATGGAATTTTCTCACCTGGTTTTACTACAATTATTTCACCGATTTTTACATCATCTGGATCTACTTTTTGTATTTCACCATTTTTTTCTACATTTGCAAAATCTGGTCTTATGTCCATTAAATCTGAAATTGATTTTCTTGATTTA
The DNA here is from genome assembly GCA_963930325.1 of Bacillota bacterium. Classification (GTDB taxonomy): domain Bacteria; phylum Bacillota; class Clostridia; order TANB77; family CAG-508; genus CALXJM01. The sequence goes on from CAWVME010000023.1 coordinate 9,217, forward strand.
TCTACTGCATAATTTTGGAACAATTCTCCAATTTGATAAAATAACATAACAGCAACTGCTTCTGGAAATTCACTAATTCCAAATGCACCAATTGTTGCAACAGTCATTAAGAAATTTTCATCAAAAACTTTTCCCCTGGTAATATTTCTTATTGCCTTTTTAATAATTTCTAATCCAACAATAATATAAGCTACAATATATATTGTATTGTTTATCCATTTATTATTAAAATCTATTATAAATGCAACAAGGAATAGTACTAATGATATTACAATTTTAATTCCATTTTTTTTCATAATAAATAATCTCCTAAACTTCTTCAATTAGTACATCTGGATCTTCTTTTTTAATAACTTTTTTTACATTTTGTAGTATTTCTTCTTTTCTTGTTTCATCATATTCAAGTTCCATTTTTTGCGCTATAAAACTTATGCTAGCATCTTTTATTCCATCTAATCTTTGTATAGCTCTTTCTAATTGACTAGCACAATTTGCACAATCTAATCCTTTAACTTTAAATTTACTTTTCATGTCTTTTACCTCCATATTTCTATTTTTTGTGTTCTATATGCTCAACACCTATTTCAAAAACTTCTTTTACATGGTTATCATCTAACATATAAAAAACTTCTTTACCAGATTTTCTACATTTAACAATACCGCTTCTTCTTAAAGTTCCTAACTGATGTGAAATAGAAGACTTACTCATTTCTAAAACATTTGCAATATCACATACACACATTTCATTTTGATCTAGAGCAAATAAAATTTTTACTCTAGTTGTATCTCCAAGAATCTTAAAAAATTCAGCAAGTTTATTAAATGTATCTGCATCTGGCATGCTTTTTGTTGTGCTATCAACTACATCTTGATGAATTACATTGCAATCACATATAAACTCATTTTTGGCCATTTGATTTCCTCCTATGTTTTATATATTAATACAATAGTTGAACACATATTCAACTCTACTTATATTATATATGAACACATATTCAACTGTCAATAGATTTCTAGAAAATTTTTAAAAAGATTATATAAAAAAACTTACAAACTGTGTTTACAGTTTGTAAGTTACCTTAAAATGGTGGAGGTGAGGAGAGTCGAACTCCTGTCCAATAATCTTTCCATATAAGCTTCTCCGAATACAGTTTATTTTTTTTAATCCTTTCTAATTACGTCAATAAACAAACTTAAAAAGAAAGTAGCCTTTTATTACCCATTATTACCAAGGCAAGTAAATAATTTCGTTTCCCACAAACATGACGCTTTAGCTAAGAACGTGGGTTCCCTAGTAAAACGACACTGCAACTTAGGCAGCGTATGCTAATTCTCTATTATCAGCGTTTATATTTTATTTCTCGCTTTTTAAGTGGCCAACGAGAATCCACTATTCGCTACTTATATTTCTAGAATATTGTCGAAAGCCAATACACCCCCAAATTATAATATTAGATTTAGGGAAGGGCGAGTATTTAATAACTCGCCCCTTGAATTATATATGTTGAACTTGTGACATTAATATTATACATTTATTTTTACGATTTTGCAATGGAAAATAAAAAAAACTTTAAAAAAATATTGCTATTTTCTAAAAAAAGTGTTAAACTAAAAAAGAATTAAAAATAGGGGTGTCGTCCAACGGTTAAGATAGAAGTCTCCAAAACTTTTGATGAGGGTTCGATTCCTTCCACCCCTGCCATAAAATAGTACAAAAAGCAGAATATAATATTCTGCTTTTTGTTGTATATTAAAAGAAAAAGTTAATTTGCAATTACCTTGTAAAATAAAATTAGTTATGATATATATTAGTAAAATAAAATTTAAGATTGGAGTAATAAAAATGGAAGTAAAGGTATTAGGATCAACAAAACCAGGCTATACAATGAGTAAACAAGAAGCATTAAATTTTTCTGGAAAATCAGCTGGAATATGTTATTTGCCAGATACAATGGAACAATTATTAAAAGAAGAAGAAACAAAAACAGAAAAAAGAGTAAAACGTACGTTAGAATCTGGGCACCATAGTGTGTTTGCACATGCACATTACAACTTAATTTTAGAGAATATTCCTAAAATACTAGCAATGATTTTAAATAATGAAAAAGCGTATAATACCTCTGAAAAATCTGGACGCTATACAAAAATGAAAGCCTCAAAAGAAGAGGAAGAAATTTATTTTAAATGGCTAGATATACTTGAAAAGGAAATTATGAAAGAATATTCATTTATAGATAAAAAACATGCGATAAAACTGGCTCAGGAGAATGCCAGAAATTTTATTAGTTTATTTACCCCAGCAACAACTATGGAATATACAGTTAGCTTTATGCAACTAAATTATATTATTCACTGGTTTAAAAACTATATAGAACAAGAACCAAATACACCATTTAATCAGAAATTAAAACCCGTTTTGAAAGAATTTGTTGAAAAAACTTCTTTTGTAGAGGTAGAGTTATTAAACTGTGATTTAAAAGGCCGTAAAATTTCTTTATTTGCACAAAGAAAGAGAAAAGAAGAATTTGGAGAGAATTATTGTACTAATTATAAAGTAAGCTTTCCAGAATTAGCACAAGCATTAAGACATAGAACTATTTCTTATGAAATTATTATTCCAGAAGAAAAAGAATATTATGTACCAACACTAATAAAACACACTCAATTAGAAAATGAGTGGTTAAATGATATGAAAACATTAGAAGACAATTTCCCACAAGGGCTTCTAGTAGAAGTAAATGAAAGAGGAACTTGTGAGAACTTTATATTAAAATGTATGGAAAGATTATGTGGAGCAGCCCAATTAGAAATTACAATGCAAACTAAAGAGACTTTGGAAAAATATATTGAAAATACAAAGGAAACGAACCCTGAAGTACATCAATATCTATTAGATTACGCAAAGGGAGCTAGATGTACTTGGAAGGGATGGAAATGTAATAGCCCTTGCATATGGGGAGCAAAAAATGCATTGAATAGAAAAATATAATTGACTTTTTTATACTTGATTGATATAATGTCTTCATTAAAAGGGAGTAGCTCTTAACTATTAATCAACAGCCGATAGAGAATATCTGGTTAATAGTTCCTATATGAGGTAAGCAAGACTTTTAAAGAACAATATATGCTATATATGTTCCTTTGAAAGCCTTGCTTTTTACTATTCAACAAAAAATAACGATGCACAGAAAAATATTAATGCATGGAAAAATTGATGATTTAATGCATAAGAGCGAAAAAATAAAGAGCGAGATTTGTTTTGGAACAGTATATTTGCAAAAGATTTAAAAAAGGAGTGGTGTGAAATTGGAAGAAAAGGAATTCTTTAATCTGACAGAAAAGGAGACGGAAAAGAAGTTACAAACAGACGAGCAACTTGGCCTAAACGAGGATGAAGTAAAAAGTAGAAAAGAAACTTATGGACTAAATGAATTACAGGCCAAAAAGAAAAAGAGTTTGTTAGTAAAGTTCTTAGAGCAATTTAAAGACTTTATGATTATTGTTCTTATAATTTCTGCTATAATATCAGGAATTATAGGAGTTGCCGAAGGGGAAGGAATTACTGATACAGTAATTATTATGCTTGTTGTTATTGTTAATGCTATCATTGGAGTTGCACAAGAAAACAAAGCAGAAAAATCTCTGGAAGCACTCCAAAAGTTAAGTAGTCACGTAGCAAAAGTAATGAGGAATGGAAAGTTAGCAGTATTGCCTTCTAAAGAATTAGTGCCAGGAGATGTTGTTATTTTAGAAACAGGAGATTATGTTCCAGCAGATTTAAGATTAGTAGAGGCGATTAATTTAAAGGCACAAGAATCAGCATTAACAGGAGAATCAGTTCCTGTAGAAAAAACATCAGAAAAAATAGAAAAGGTGGATATTGGTATTGGAGACAGAATAAATATGGCTTTTTCTTCTAGTTTAATTACTTATGGTAGAGGCAAAGGAATTGTAGTAAAAACCGGGATGAATACAGAAGTTGGAAAAATTGCAGGAATAATTAATGAGGCAGAAGAAACACAGACTCCATTACAAGAAAAATTAGGGAAATTAGGAAAAACTTTGGGAATTGTTGCTTTAGCTATTTGTGCTGTAATTTTTGTAATTGGACTTTTATATGGAAAAGAACCGGTGCACATGTTTATGACTGCTGTTAGCTTAGCTGTGGCAGCTATACCAGAAGGGCTGCCAGCTGTATCTACTATCGTGTTAGCCATTGGAGTACAAAGAATGGTTAAGAAAAATGCTATTATAAAAAAACTTCCAGCAGTAGAAACTTTAGGAAGTGCAACTGTTATATGCTCAGATAAAACCGGAACTCTAACTCAAAACAAAATGACTGTAGAAAAAGTATTTTACAATAATGAGTTGACTGATATATCACAAATAAAAAATGTAGACGAAGACTTAAATAAATTAATATTGACAAGTATGTTATGTAATGACACAAAAGTAGCAGAAGATAAAACGCTAACTGGAGACCCAACAGAAACAGCATTAGTTGATTTGGGATTCAGATTGGATTTTGAACCATCGCTTTATGTTAATTATAACAGAGTAGCAGAAATACCTTTTGATTCAGACAGAAAATTAATGACAACCGTAAACAAAATTGGAGAAAAATATGTTGTATATACTAAAGGTGCTGTTGATGAGCTTTTAAGAAGATGCAACCGATATTTAATGAAAAATGAAATTAAAGAAGATATAGAAGAATATAAAAAACAAATTGAAATAAACAATGAAAACATGGCAAAATCTGCACTTAGAGTTTTAGGAATGGCATATAAAGAGATGGATCATCAACCAACTAATGTAGAGATCGAAAATTTAGAAAAAGATTTAATTTATATAGGCATGGTTGGAATGATAGATCCACCAAGAGAGGAAGCAAAACTTTCAGTAGAAAAATGTAAAACAGCTGGAATTAAGCCAGTTATGATTACAGGTGACCACAAAATCACAGCTGTAGCAATTGCAAAATCTCTAGGAATACTAGAGAATGAAAAAGAAGCTATTACAGGGACAGAACTAGAGAAAATGAGCCAAGAGGACCTAGAAAAGAATGTAAGGCAATATTCAGTATATGCTAGAGTTTCGCCAGAGCATAAAGTAAGAATTGTAAAAGCTTGGCAAGCAAATAAAGAAATTGTTGCTATGACTGGAGACGGAGTAAACGATGCACCAGCTTTAAAAATTGCAGATATTGGTTGTGCAATGGGAATTGTAGGAACAGATGTAGCAAAAGAAGCAGCAGATGTTATTTTGACGGATGATAACTTTAGTTCAGTAGTATCTGCAGTAGAAGAAGGAAGAAGAATTTATGACAACATATTAAAAGCTATTCAGTTTCTATTATCAAGTAATGTAGGAGAAATTATTGTATTGTTTTTTGCAATATTGCTTACACCGCTTTTTGCTAATTGGTTTGGAATAACAGATATAAGTGCACTAGAACCACTACTTCCAATTCACATATTATGGATTAATTTAGTTACAGACTCTTTACCAGCACTAGCTTTAGCAGTAGACCCAGCAGAAAAAAATGTTATGAAGAGAAAACCACTAAAACCAGGTAAAGGAATATTTACAAAAGGAATGACTTTTCGTATTATATACCAAGGATTTATGGTAGGAATGTTAACTTTAATAGCATTCATAATAGGACTTTCTACACCAAATGTAGATGAGCATATGAAAATAGAAATAGGCCAAACAATGGCATTTTGTGTCCTTGCATTATCAGAGCTAGTTCATGTATATAATGTAAGAAACAATAAACAATCAATTTTTAAAACAGGAATTTTTAACAATTCTAAACTAATTTTAGCAACACTTGCTTCAGCTTCTTTAATGTTTATTATTCTCCTAGTGCCTGCTTTAAGAAATATATTTAGCATTGTAGCTTTGCCAGTAGAAAATATACTAGAAGTAGTGCTACTTGTATTTTCACCAATTTTAATTGTAGAATTATTTAAATTATTAAAGATTAATACAACAAAAGATGAATAACAATTGACATGATTTTGCAATCGTAGTATAATAAATATATCCTAAAAATAAGGAGGGGTATCTGGTGTCTAAGACAAGCGAAAAGCGGAAGACTTATGAAGTGAACCAGAAAGAGTTCGAGGAAAAGCTGACCGTTAAAGCGGCAAAGGGAGAAAAACCGAAGCCAAATACGAGGCGAAATCCTCATCACAAGTAACCCTAAACTGGTGGAGAAGTTTCTCCACCAGTTTTTTAACAAAAAGTTCTATTTCTCTTGAAAAATATCGTCTAAATTAGTATAATTCTATCAGGGAATATTAAAAGAAAAACAGGTGAAAATGGTGAGGCTAGAATTAGTAGAAATAAAATATTATAAAAAACGCACTTTAAAACGAATTCACATTTTAATTCTTATTTTAATTTTTATTATTTTAATTATGACAATAGCATATGCTATAATGAAAAGAAAAACAAATCAATTACAAAATATTGTTATGGCAAATATAGAAGCACAAGAAAATGACCAAGAACTGCTTGCAGAGAGTGAAGAACAAGGTAGGACAGAAATAGAACTTCCAAATTTAACAGAAGAGGCGAAAAATAAAATAAAACATATTTATCGCTCTGATGAAAAAGTAGCATACCTAACATTTGATGATGGACCATCCTCCACAGTTACACCATTTGTATTAGATATATTAAAAGATAATAATATAAAAGCAACGTTTTTTCCGCTAGGAAAGCAAGTTGAAGCCTATCCGGAGATTGTAAAGAGAGCTTACCAAGAAGGACACTACATTGCTAACCATGGATATTCTCATGTATATAAGCAAATCTATGAAACACCAGAAAAAGTATTAGAAGAATATCAAAAAACAGAAGTCGCGATACAGAATGCTATAGGAATACCAGAATATCATACACACGTAATCCGCTTTCCAGGAGGATCAAAAGGAAATAAATACGAAGAAACAATAGCACAGGCAATTAACCTTCTGGAACAAAATAATATTACTTATGTGGATTGGAATTGTTTAACAGGAGATTCTGTAGGAAAAAATGATAAAGAGGCTATGCTACAAGAATTGGCTAATACTTCTTGTGGCAAGAATAGTATAGTCATTTTAATGCATGATGCATCAAATAAAATATTGACATATGAAGTTTTGCAAGACGCAATTAATTATTTAAAAGAACAAGGATACACATTTAAAAATTTTTATGATTTAATGGAATAAAACAAATAAGAGTTATATTGTACTTAAAAAGTCAGATTTTCAATTTGACTTTTTGGGTGCAATTTATTTTTGTGTAAAAGATGAATACTACGATATGTAATAAGTTGATTATCAAGTTTAAAACAGCAAAAATTTGTTTGAAATTTGTTATAAAAGTACTGACTTTTATAAATCTTTGTGATATAATATACAAGATTATCACTAAAAGAAACAATAGAAAGAAACAATTATTTATTATTGGGGGGCAAAATGAATAATTCAATTGTAATTAAAGGGGCAAAAGAGCATAATTTAAAGAACATTAATATTGAAATACCAAGAGATAAACTTGTGGTTGTAACTGGACTTTCCGGCTCTGGGAAATCTTCTCTTGCTTTTGATACTTTATATGCAGAAGGACAAAGAAGATATGTAGAAAGTCTATCTTCATATGCAAGACAATTTTTAGGACTCATGGAAAAACCAGAAGTAGAATCCATTGAAGGATTATCACCAGCTATTTCTATTGACCAAAAAACAACTTCAAGAAACCCACGTTCTACAGTAGGAACGGTAACTGAAATCTATGATTATATTCGTTTACTATATGCAAGAATTGGTATACCATATTGTCCGAATTGTGGAAGAAAAATTGAAAAACAAACTATAGACCAAATTGTAGATTCTGTAATGGAACTAGAAAACGGAACAAAAATCCAAATTTTAGCACCAGTGGTAAGAAATAGAAAAGGAGAATATGCAAAATTATTGCAAGACTTTCAAAAAGAAGGATTTATTCGTATACGAATAGACGGAAATATGCAAGAAATTATAGATGATATAGAAATTGATAGGAAAAAAAAGCACAATATTGATTTGGTTATTGATAGATTAGTTATAAAAGCAGATATTAGAAACCGTTTAGCAGAATCAGTAGAGATTGCGTTAAAACATGCAAATAATTTGGTAACAATCGATATTGTCGGAAAAGGAGAAAAACTATTTTCTTGTAATTACGCTTGCCCAGATTGTGGAATTAGTATAGAAGAATTAACACCAAGAATGTTTTCATTTAACAATCCATTAGGAGCTTGTCCAGACTGTATGGGAATTGGATATCTTATGAGAATGGATGAAGACTTAATTATTCCAGACAGAAATAAAACATTATATGACGGTGTAAAAGCTTTTGGTGCGAGCACTATGAAAAAGTCTGAGACTATGGCAAAAATGTATTTTGAGAGCATTGCTAAACATTATAATGTAGATATTAAAAAGCCAATTAAAAAATTACCTAGAGAATTTTTAAATAAAATTCTTTATGGAACAGGAGAAGAAAAAATCGATTTTGAATATAGTTCAGCTGCAGGAGTACGAAAATTTACCAGTCCATTTGAAGGAATTATCCCAACTTTAGAAAGAAGATATAAAGAAACATCTTCTGCTAGTATGAAAGAATTTTACGAAATGTATATGACAGAAAGCGATTGCAAAACTTGCCATGGAGCAAGACTAAAGAATACTAGCTTATCTGTAAAAATCGGAGACAAAAATATAAATGAATTAACAAGTATGTCTATTTATCAAATTAAAGATTATATCAACTCTTTGCAATTAAACAAAAAAGAAGAGCTGATTGCAGAACAAATTATAAAAGAATTAAATAAAAGATTACAATTCCTAATAGATGTTGGACTAGAATACTTAACATTAGCAAGACCGGCAGGAACTCTATCTGGTGGAGAGGCACAAAGAATTAGGCTTGCAACCCAAATAGGGTCTGGATTAACAGGAGTACTTTATATTTTAGATGAACCAAGTATTGGACTACATCAAAGGGATAATGATAAATTATTGCAAACCTTAAAAAAATTGAGAGATATAGGTAATACATTAGTTGTAGTAGAACATGATGAAGATACCATGTATGCAGCAGATCAAATTATTGATATTGGTCCAGGAGCTGGTGTACATGGAGGACATGTTATAGCACAGCGGGACAGCAGAAGAAATTAAGCAGGTATCAGGATCAATTACAGGGCAGTATTTAAGTGGAAGGAAAAAAATCGAAGTTCCTAAAAAGAGAAGAAAACAGACGGGAAGAGCAATTGAAATTATTGGAGCTACAGAAAATAATTTAAAAAATATTAATGTAAAAGTTCCACTAGGATTATTTACTTGTGTTACAGGAGTATCTGGCTCCGGGAAAAGCACTTTAGTAAATGAAGTGCTCTATAAGTATATTGCTAGAGAATTAAATGGGGCTAATGAAAAACCGGGAAAGTGTAAAGAAATAAAAGGAATTGAACAAATCGATAAAATTATTAATATAGATCAATCGCCTATAGGGAGGACACCACGTTCAAATCCAGCAACTTACACAGGAGTATTTGATATTATACGAGATATTTTTGCGGGAACTAATGAAGCAAAGTTAAGAGGGTACCCAAAAGGAAGATTTAGTTTTAATGTACCAGGAGGAAGATGTGAGGCATGCCAAGGAGATGGAATTTTGAAAATAGAGATGCATTTTTTGCCGGATGTATATGTGCCTTGTGAAGTATGTAAAGGGCAAAGGTATAATAGAGAAACCTTGGAGGTAAAATACAAAGGAAAAACAATTGCAGATGTTTTAGATATGACTGTAGAAGAATCTCTTGACTTTTTTGCTAATATTCCGAGAATTAAGCAAAAAATACAAACTTTATATGATGTGGGATTGGGATATATTAAACTTGGACAGCCATCTACAACTTTATCTGGCGGAGAAGCACAACGTGTGAAATTAGCGACAGAACTATCTAGAAAAGCTACTGGAAAAACTTTATACATTTTAGACGAACCAACTACAGGATTGCATATAGCAGATGTACATAGACTAGTTGATATTTTGCAAAGATTAGTAGGTACAGGAAATAGTATTATAGTTATTGAACACAATTTAGACTTAATAAAGACAGCTGATCATATTATAGATTTAGGACCAGATGGTGGAGACAAAGGTGGAGAAGTGATTGCAATAGGAACACCTGAGCAAATTTGTAAAAACGAAAGATCATATACTGGGAAATTTTTGAAAAAATATTTAGAATAAATTGAAAAAAATTAACAAAAGTGTTATAATAAATTTATAGCCGTAGGAGGCTATAGTAAATACGAAGGAAAGGAGAGAAAGACATCATGGAACAGAGGTATGAGACTCCTTATGGGAGCCTCGAAGAAATTCTCCCCCTGGTAGAAGCCCGAAAATCCATGAACTGGATAGTTGAAAAGATTATCAAGTTTGTGGTACACGGAACCATGATATTTAAAGTAATTATGGTTCTTGTGTAAGGTGGCGAAAAAAGGAACCAATTCCGATTAGAATTGGTTCCTTTTGCTGTTTAATAGGTAAAAACTGATTTTTTCTATTAAACAACATCGCTTTATATACCATAAAGTAACTATTCTCTAATAACCAGAAAAAAGATTTGCTACTTTTTAAAATTAATAGCAAATTTCCATGATATTAAAAAAATTAATGATTGTTTTTATTATTTTGTTTTTGATTACTATTATTATTTTGATTGTTTTTGTTATTATTGCTATTCCTACTTTCTTTATTCTTATTTTCCATACAAGCACCTCCTTGTTAATTCTAGTTTGCTCTAAACTAGAAGAAATATACAGGACAGTTGTAAAAAAATTTTTTTTTGTATATAATAGGAACTGAATACGAACAGGGAAAATATAATGGAAGCAGAGATGGGAGGAAACAGATGGAATATAGAAATGAAAGATTGAAAGAATTTGAAACATACATAAGAAATAAAAAAGTTGCTATAATAGGATTAGGAGTGAGTAATATTCCGTTATTAGATTATCTATACAATTTAGAAGCAAGAATTACTATTTTTGATAAAAAAAAAGAAAATCTTATGCAACTAGATATGCAAGAAAAAATAAAAAAATATCATATAAAAACATTTACTGGGGAAAGTTATTTGGAAAATCTACAGAAATTTGACATAATATTTAGAAGCCCAAGCTGTAGACCAGACTTGCCAGAAATAAAAAAAGAGTTAGAAAGAGGAGCTATTCTTACATCAGAAATAGAATTGGTCGTAGAACTATGCCCAGGAACAGTTATAGGAATAACTGGAAGTGATGGGAAAACCACTACAACAAGCTTAATTTACGAAATTATTAAACAAGCTAAACTTAATTGTTACCTAGGTGGGAATATAGGAATACCTCTGTTTACTAGAATAAAAGAAATGACACCAAAAGATATTATAGTTTTGGAACTTAGTAGTTTTCAGTTAATGAATATGAAAGTAAGCCCGGAAATAGCAGTTATTACTAATGTAACTCCAAATCATTTAGATATCCATAAGTCTTATGAAGAATATATAGGGGCGAAAGAGAATATTTTCAAATTTCAAAATGAACAAGGAATTGTTGTACTAAACTACGACAACGAAATTACAAGGAAAATGAAAGAAAAAGTAAAAGGAAAAATAGTTTTCTTTAGTAGCAAAGAAAAAATAGAAAATGGATATATGATAGACGAAAACATAATAAAACAATGTAAAAATGGATTACGAAGACATGTCGTAAAAACAAAAGACCTTCATTTAAAAGGAATACACAATTATGAAAACATTTGTGCAGCATTAGCAGCGACAGAATCTTTAGTAGATATTGAAATAGCAACAAAAGCAATTCAAAGGTTTAAAGGAGTAGAACATAGACTTGAATTTGTAAGAGATATAGGTGGAGTAAAATGGTATAATGACTCCATTGGAACAAGTCCTACAAGAACTATTGCTGGATTAAATTCTTTTGATGAAAAAATTGTACTAATTGCAGGTGGCTATGATAAGCATTTAGACTACGAACCACTTGCAAAACCGATTTTAGATAATACGGTAGCACTTATTTTGTTGGGGCAAACTAGTGAGAAAATTTATAATTGCGTACAGGAAAAAATGAAAGAAGAAAATAAAGAAATTCCTATTTACAAATGCAAATCATTAGAAGAATGTGTAGAAACAGCAAATGGAATTGCTAAAAGTGGAGAAATAGTATTACTTTCACCTGCTAGTGCTGCGTTTGATATGTTTAAAAATTTTGCAGAAAGAGGAAAAATATTTAAAGCATTAGTTCAGAAACTTTAATTCGTATAGACACATTCATACAACTTACAATTTATGCAAACACATTAAAAAGTAACATATTTTCAATAATTGAATAATATATTTTATCAAACAAGAAATTAGGAGGTTTGGAAAATGTATTATCAAAATTATGAAGACTACATGAGAAGTATGCTAGGATACCCAAATCCAAGTGGAATGGAAATGCCTACATATATGGCACCAAACGATTATTATATTGAGAAAGATACAAGAGACAATATAGAGAATTATGAAAATATGTACCCAGAAATTTATAGAATAGTATATCCAATGGTATGCAAAGCATGTGATGACAATACAAAACCAATTACAGAAGAAACAATAGATGAGATGACCAATATAATATTCGTTAACTTGGAAGCAAGCAGTGAACAAGTAAATGTAAAAATGGAGTTAAAGAATGGTGATGTAAGAAATCCTAATGCAAAACAAGAAATTCCAAAAGAAACAAGACAAAATAATACATTAAGAGATTTAATTAGAATTCTGCTAATTAGAGAACTCTTAAGGAGAAGACACGGAAGACCACCTATGAGGCCACGTCCACCATTTCCAGGAGGACCAGGCAGACCACCACGTCCACCATTTCCAGGAGGAATGGGAAGATCATCAATACCACCACATCCACAATTTATAGGAGGGATGGGGAACTCATTAATGGGGCAAGGAGGAATGGAAATACCATCGTATTATTACTAATGTTGCAAAACTCTAACTGTTGAAATTGATGGAAAAAATCACAAAGAAAAGATATGATACTTAATTGCTTGAATAAAGAACGAGTTTTTGTTAATACTAAATAAAGAATGGAGGTTTTTTATGAGAGCAAAAGATTGTATGAAAAAAGAAGTAAAATGGGTAAATGCCACGAGCACAGTTTGCGAAGTGGCAAAAACTATGAGCGAAAATCACATTGGAAGTGTGGTTGTATGTGATAATACTCAAAAAGTAACAGGAATTGTTACAGACAGAGATATTATTTTAAGAAGTATTGCTTGTGATAAAGATTATAAAAATACACCGATTAGCGAAATCATGTCGACTAATGTTGTTACTGTACAAGCAGATACGGATTTAACAGAAGTGATAAAACAAATGTCACAAAATCAAGTAAGAAGAATTCCTGTTACAGAAAATAATCAATTAGTAGGAATTATTTCGTTAGGAGACTTAGCTTGGGAAAAAGAAGTCTCTAATCAAACAGTAGCAAGCACGTTTGAACAAATATGCGGTTGCGGGCAACACGAAGAAAATAAGAATGCAGAATAAATCCGTATAAAATAACTACCTTTGGAGAAAATAGGATAAAACAATATTTTCTTACAAAGGTGGTTTTTTTATGTTTAAAAAGAATAAAATATTTTCAATTTTTTTACTTGTTTTAGCAATTACTATTTTTTCCACTTATCATTTGTTTTTTAGAGAAAATAATGAAGTATTTGCACTTTCTAAGTATGGCTCAAGAGGAAGCGAAGTAACAACTATTCAGACAAAATTAAAAAGATGGGGATATTATAACGGAAATATAGATGGGATTTATGGAAGCCAAACATTAGCAGCAGTAAAATATTTTCAAAGAAAAAATGGTTTAACAGAAGATGGAATTGCGGGACCTAAAACTTTGGCAGCAATGGGAATTTATAATTCCTCTACAACAGGAAGTACTTCCAGTGGAGCAACCAATAGCAATGACTTGAATTTGCTTAGCAGATTAATTTATGCAGAGGCTAGAGGAGAATCTTATACCGGTCAAGTGGCGGTGGGAGCAGTTGTTTTGAATCGTGTAAAAAGTTCTTCTTTTCCAAACACTATAGCAGGAGTTATTTATCAAGCGGGAGCATTTAGTGTAGTAAATGACGGACAAATCAATTTGACGCCAAATGCTACAGCAAAAAAAGCAGCACAAGATGCTATAAATGGATGGGACCCATCTTATGGTGCTCTTTATTATTTTAATCCTAATACTGCTACAAGTGCTTGGATTTGGTCAAGACCAGAAACTGTAACAATAGGAAATCATAGATTTTGCAAATAATGTGTAACACAATTAAAAAAACTTGCATATCATACATTATAAAAAGTAAAAAGGAGGCAAAAAAATGCAAGAAGAAAGAAATTGTGGGTGTAACAATGGACCTTTAGGAGGATTATTTAATGGTTGCGGATGTGGTTGCGGAGACAGTCAAATACTATTTTTCATAATTATATTCTTATTATTATTTACAAACTGTGGATGCAACTCTGGAAGAGGTTGTTGCAACTAACATGTACATGTAGAAAAGAAAACTAAAATATGTCAATTGATTTACAAATATATTACATTTATGAAATATTTGTAAATACAATTGACATATTTTTTTATTATGGATATACTTTTATTGTAAATAATGTAGAAAAATGGAAATGAAAAACGATTTACAAATAAATGGAGGAAAAAATGAGAAAAATAAGAAAATATATAGCAATTATATTAATCACTATTATGATAATAATGCATGTAAAAATAAATTTCTCTATAGCATCTCAATTCAGAAATGAAGATGGTAACAATATTTATAATATAGATGAAAGTAAATATCCAGGTTATGCAGCATTACTACAAAGTTTAAAAAATCAACATCCAAATTGGAAATTTACATTACTTTATACAGGGTTGGACTGGAACTATGTAATAAAAAGTGAATATACAGGACATGGAACTAGCCCAAAAAGTTTGATACAGGGAAAAAGTGGAGAATGGATTTGCTCTATTTGTGGGACAAAAGTATATGATAATGGGACATGGAACTGTGCTTCCGAAGCGGCTATTGCTTACCAAATGGATCCAAGAAACTTTTTAGACGACACTAACGTATTCCAATTTGAAAGATATGTTTATGTTGAAGGAGCACAAAACAGAAGCGGAGTGGAAAGATTAACATCTGGTAGTTTTGTTTCAAGTTCTAATTATACAGATGCTTTTATGGAAGCTGCTAGAATATCAGGAGTAAGTCCTTATTTTCTTGCTTCAAGATTATTACAAGAACAAGGTTCAAGCGGTAGTACAACAGGTAAAGGTATGACAGACTCGGATGGAAATGTATATTATAACATGTTTAATATAGGAGCATATCCAACTGCAAATGCAACAATTATTCAAAATGCTTTGGCGTATGCGAAATCACAGGGATGGAATACGCCAGAAAAATCCATTATAGGAGGTGCACAGTTTGTATATACTAACTACTTACAACAAGGCCTAGATACAATTTACTTGCAGAAATTTGATATTGATGGTTCTGATGGAACTTTATTTAGTAATCAATATATGCAAAACATCCAAGCACCAGAAACGGAAGGCAGAAGAGTAGCTAGTACATATCGAAATGAAGGAACTTTAGATTATGGTTTTACTTTTGTAATTCCAATGTATGAAAATATGCCACAAAGTCCATGCCCTATTCCATCTGCAAATAAGGTATGTACTAAAAATGCTATTATTACCGGTGATGAAGTAAGAATTAGAGATTCAGGAAGCTTGTATGGAAATATAATAAGAACTGTGAATAAAAATGAACAGGTTCTTGTTATTGAAGAAGCCATATCTGCAACTGATGGTTTGTATTGGGATAAAGTTGTTTTATCTGATGGAACTATAGGATATGTTGCTAATAAATACTTGCAAACAGTGGCTGATGTAACAAACTGTAATGAAAAAGTATATGCGACCACTATAGCTAATTTGAGAAATGGTCCCGGACTAACAGGAACCACAGTTATTACAACTTTAACAACTGGGCAAACAATGACTAGAATTCAAATTGGAATGTATAATAAAGATGGTTACAGTTGGGACAGAGTAATATTAGCAGATGGAAGGCAAGGCTATATTGCAACAAATTATATATCAGTTAATAATTCAGGCGGAGAAGAAATAAGGATTAATGCAGATGGACTAAATGTAAGGAACGGTCCTGGGACTAACTATAATGTAATTAGATCACTTAGTGACGGTACTATCGTTACAAGAATAGAAAAAGCACAAAGTAAAGATGCAAATGGATATTATTGGGATAGAATAGTTATGGCTGACGGATTAGAAGGATATGCTTCAAGATATAGTCCAGATGGAAATAAGCTATACCTAGTACCTGTTAATGGTGAAAGTGAAACACCAGAACCACAGCCAGAACCTCCAGAAGAAGAAAATAATGATTTTAGAGTAGACGATGAAAATCAAATATTAGAAGTAGAACCTAAAGCCACTATACAAAATATTCAAGCAAAAGAAGAATACAAAAATGCAACAGCTACAAATGAAAAATTAGCTACAGGTAGTACGGTAACTATTGGAGACAAAACTTACACAGTTATTAAGCTAGGGGACATTAATGGAGATGGATATATTGATAGTGGAGATACTTTCGTTATGAAACAAGTAATTAAAGAGGTGAAAAACTTTGAAAATGACAATTATAAGAAAGCCGCAGACATAAAT
>CAWVME010000024.1:0-8834 GCA_963930325.1 Bacillota bacterium
TAAGATTTTTAAATCAATTTGATAGAAAGGATGATTGCTAATGAAACTAAGTATGAATTTTGTTAAAGACTATATAGATGTGCAAGATGATGTGAAAACAGTAGCAGAAAATATGACAAAGGTAGGAAATGAATATGATTTAGCTGAAAAATTAATTGATGCTACTAAATTAACCATAGGAGAAGTTTTAGAATGTACAGACCACCCAGACTCTGATCATTTACATGTATGTAAAGTAGATGTAAAAACAGATGTGCTTAATATTGTTTGCGGAGCTCCAAATGTAAGAAAAGGACTAAAAGTTATTGTTGCGTTAGATGGTGCCACACTACCAGGAAATGTTAGAATTAAAAAAGGAACTATTCGTGGAGTAGAATCTAATGGAATGCTATGTTCTATTGCAGAACTTGGACTAGAACATAAATTTTTAACAGATGCAGATAAAAATGGCATATGTGAGTTACCAGAAACAGCTGTTGTAGGAGAAGACCCAATTAAATGCTTAGGATTAGATGATGAAGTAATTGATTTTGACTTAACAGCTAATAGAGGAGATTTACTAAGTATTTTAGGAATGGCATATGAGCTTGGAGCAATTTATGACAAAAAGGTAAAAGATATAGATTTATCTTATGCAGAAGTAGAAGAAAACATAGAAGGAAACTTTAAAGTAGATGTTCAAACAGAAAACTGTAATCTTGTGCTAGTCAAAAAAGTGGCAGGAGTAGAAATAAAAGAAAGTCCAACCTTTATTAAAAATAGACTAATTGCTTCTGGAATTAGACCAATTAACAATGTAGTTGATATTAGTAATTATGTTATGTTAGAAACAGGCCAACCCTTACACTTTTATGATGCAGATAGGATTGGAAATAAAATGGTTGTTAGAATGGCGAAAGAAAATGAGAAACTTACAACCTTAGATAATGTGGAAAGAAATTTAAGTAGTGAAGATATTGTTATTGCAACTGAAAGCAATGCAGTAGGATTAGCTGGAGTAATGGGAGGACTCTCAACAGAAGTAGAACAAGATACTAAAAATATAATTATAGAATCTGCTATATTTGACCCAATTAAAATTAGATATACTTCTAAAAAAATATTAAGAAGTGAAGCAAGTAATCGATTTGAAAAAGGACTAGACCCAAATAGAACTTATATGGCTATAGAAAGAGCATGTAATTTATTAGAAAAATATGCAAATGCGAAAATTTTAAAAGGAATAGTAAAATATGATAAAACTGATAAAGCAGATAAAGAAATTACAATTTCATTTGAAAATATTAATTCTATTTTAGGTATGAACATCCCACGTAAAGAGATTCTAGAAGTATTCAGAAAACTAGGTTTTACATATGAAGTAGAAGAGGAAAAGGTAAAGGTTTTTGTTCCAACAAGAAGACTAGACATATCTATAAAAGAAGACTTAATTGAAGAAGTAGGAAGAATTTATGGAGTTGATAACATTGAAGGAAAGCTTCCAGTTATTCCTGTAAAAATGGGAAGCTATGATAAAACAATGAGAGAAATTAGAAATAAAATGATTTCATTAGGACTAAACGAAACTTTATCATATATTTTAATTAATGATAAAGAAGTAAGAAAATTTACAACAGATGAATTTGAGCCAGTTAAATTATTAGATCCTATGACAGAAGATAGAAATACATTAAGATATAGCATGGTTCCTTCATTATTTAAAATATACGAATACAATAGAGCACGTAACATAGAAGATATATCTATATTTGAAATAGGCAAAGGATTTTATAAAAGAGGAGATGAATATGGAGAAAATACCAAATTATGCTGTTTAATGACAGGAAAATATGAATTGGGAATTGAACATGTTCAAAAAGCTGATTTTTATATAATTAAAGGAATTGCAGAAGAATTACTAGATTATTTAGGATATAAAAATAGGTATAGCTTTGTTGTTAAAAACAGTATCCCAGAAGAATTTCATCCATGGCAAGTAGCAGAAATATCTGTAAATAATGATATTATTGGAATTTTAGGAAAGCTTCATCCAGAAGTAACAAAAGAAGATGTATATGTAATGGAAATAAATTTAGACAAATTGTTAGATAAAAAAGTAGGAAAAATGAAATATAAAGAAATATCTAAGTTTCCAGGAGTAAAAAAAGACCTAGCATTAGTAGTAGATAAATCTATGGAAGCTCAAACAATAAGTAAAGTAATTAAACAAGCAGGAGGAAAACTTTTAACTGATATGGAAGTGTTTGATGTATACACTGGGGAACATGTAGGAGAAGGCAAAAAAAGTATTGCTTATGCTTTAAGCTTTGGAGCGGACGATAGAACTTTAACAGATGAAGAAATAAATAATACTTTAAATAAAATTATATTAGCAGCAGAAAGAGAACTAAAAGCAGAATTAAGAAAATAGCTATAAATATAAATTTTTACAAACAAAAAAGTGGCATTGCCACTTTTTTTGTTAAATAAGAAAAAACGATTTTTCCTACCCAATAAAACTGCTTCGCTCTAAAACTGTACTCAATTTTACTTGCACGAAATTGGCGCGAACAATAATGCGAGCAATAAAAATTTATAAAATGTAAAAGTATTTAAGGAAGTTTGCTATTGTTCTTACAATCTAATAATTTGACAATTCAATTTCTTTTATAATTTCTTTTCCGGTCATTTCACAAGGAATATTAATTCGTTTAATAAAATTTTTGTCTAAATTTTTAAAACTATTTATTCCTATGTCATACAGTTGAAAATCAATACCATTATTTTTTAAGGTTCTAACTGTTTCAGAAGTATATGCACCATAAGGGTAAGCAAACACTTTTATATCTTTTTTTCCTAAATTTTTTTCTATCAATTTATATGACTCTATTACATCATCACGGAGCTCTCTTATTGGGAGTTTGTTATAAAAAACATGTCTTTTACTATGACTAAATATTTCTACAAGACCACTATTCTGCATTTCTAAACATTCTTTCCATCTTAAATATTTTATTCCATCAATTTCTTGTCCTATTTTATCTGTTACAATAAAAATTGAAGCCTTAACACTGTATTTCTGCAAAATTGGAAAAATATACTCGTAATTACTGTAATACCCATCATCAAAAGTTATAATGATAGGTTTGCTAGGAAGTTCTATTTTCATAGAATTAGCATCAGCTAACTCTTGCATTGATATTATAGTGTAACCATTTGCTAGGAGAGTTTTTATATTTTCTTCAAAACTTTCCGGAGTGTTTATATAGTTAAAATTATCTGGGTCGCTAGCTGGAACTGTAGCTACAAAATTATGATACAACAATACAGGAATTTTTACATCTGCTCTTTTACTATATTTATATTTATTAAAGACGAATGTAGCAACAACCACAACACAGATAATAATTATACATGGAATTATTATTTTCTTTTTTATATTCAATTTAAATTCACCTCTATTTATTATATTCATTTTAGACATTTTTTGATACTTGTCACCATTTTTTGACAAAATCATATGATATTATGAGGTGATGAAAATGTTCTTAATATCAGTAGCAGTAGCATTATTATGCCTTATATGCTCAATATTCATAAATGTTAATTGGATTAATGATATAGCATGCTATTTTGGATACTTCTTAGCAGTTTATCTAGTAACATTTATAGCTTTAATTCCAGGTTTTAATTTTGTATTTATGTTTATTAGCTTATTGTTTAATAAAAAAGAGAAGAAGCCTTGCAAAAAAGATGAAAAAGACGTTACTATTTTAATTCCAGTATATAATGGAAAAAAATCGATAAAAGAAACTATAGAATCAATTCAAAAACAAAAATACTGTGGAAATATTTTTATAAATATTATAGATGATGGTTCAACAGATGGAACTATGGAGTTATTAAAATCAATGGATTTAAATTCTAATATAACACTAATAGAAACAAAACATAATGGTAAGGCGAAAGCTCTTAATGAAGGTCTGCAGAGAGTAAATACAGAGTATACTATTACAATTGATAGCGACACTATTTTGCATCCTTTAGCTATAAGAAATATTATGAATAAATTAGTAAATTCTAACGAAAAGACTGCAGCTACAGCCGGATGTTTGTTTGTGAAAAATGCTAAAAAAAGCTTTATTACAAAATTACAAGAATGGGATTATACTTTAGGCATATTTGGTGTTAAATATATTCAAGGAAATTACAATTCAACTCTAGTTGCACAAGGAGCTTTTAGTGCATATAAAACTAAAATTTTAAAAGAAATTGGTGGATGGAAAAATTGTGTAGGCGAAGATATTGTTTTAACTTGGCAAATATTAAGCGAAGGTTATGAAACTAATTTTGCAAAAAATGCAATTGCTTATACAGAAGTTCCAGAAAAACTTAGAAACTTAGGAAAACAAAGAAAAAGATGGGCTAGAGGTATGATTGAAGCATTTAAAAAAGTAAAAGTATTCAAATCAAAAAAAATGAGTATGAAATCTAAATGTTTAATGGGATTAAATTTGTTTTTCCCATTTATTGATTTAGCCCTTCTTATTTTTGTACCACTTGGATTAATTTTATTAGCTCTAGGCAATCCTTTACTAATAGGCTGGATATCATTACTTGTAATTCCTTTTGGAATATTGCTGTGCTTATTAATTGAAATTAGAAGAAAAAATATGTTAAAAGAAATCAATTGCAAATTAGAAAAAAGAAGTATATTAGCATTTATAATCTATGTATTATTATATGCATTTATTTTAGCACCATATTGTTTAATTGGGTATATTCTAGAATTAATAAATTACAAAAAAGAATGGTAAGATTATATTTAATTAAGAGGAAGGAACTAAAATTGCCTTCCCCTTAATTATTTTTGTTTTTCCCTGTAAGCATTTCCCCAACTAACCATTGAATCTAAAATAGGCTTTAAACTAAAGCCAGTGTCAGTTAAAGAATATTCAACCCTGGGAGGTACTTCAGCATAAACTTTCCTTTTGATAAGACCAGAGGATTCCATTTGCCTTAAGTTGTTTGTTAATACCTTTTGAGTAATAGTACTTAAAGATTTTTTTAGTTCTCCAAATCTTTTAGTTCCTGTAAGTAAATCTCTAATGATTAAAACTTTCCACTTGTCACCAATCAAACTCATGGTTATTTCAACAGGACAAGCCGGTAATTCGTTTTTCATAATTATCAACTCCATAAATAATAAATTTATTTAAATTATATCAAATAGGAGTAAAAAAGTAAATGACATAGCCTTACAAAAGCAACAATAGTATAAAATTAGATAGTAATAAATAAAAATATACATTGACTAAAAAATTTTAAGACATAGAAGCCAGAAGAACATAAAAAAGTATCCATTAAGAAACTATATTACAAAAAAGTGACTACTTTACAAAATAAAAATGTGTCAGTAAAATAATTATAGAAATTGAAAAACAGAGTAGCTACTAAATTTCAATAATAAAAAATAGGAGTGAATTACAATGGAAATAGTAAAAGTTAATTTAAAAAAAGGATTTGTAGAAACTTATAATTTTGGGGAAATAAAATTACACAGTTATCAAACTAAACATCACATATCATGATGAAAACATCGAGATTGAATTTCCACAAATAGGATGTGTATATACACATATGTTAGGACATGATTGCCATTCAATAGTAGCAGGGGAAGCTCATGCAGATACTATTATTAATGAATTAAAGAATTATAAAGCAAAGGGATACAAATTAGTTCTTTCAAGCCACTATACACCAGAGACATTAAAAGATGTTGATACAAAAATTGCATACCTTGAAGAATTAAAGAAAATTGCCAAAGAATGTTCAAAAGCAGACGAATTTAAAGAAAAGGTGAAAATAAAATATCCAGAGTATAGTGGGTTAAACTATTTAGATATGACAGCAGGATTTTTCTTTCCACAAAATTAAGTTTAATATACACTAAAACTAAAAAGATGGTATTGTGATTTAATGCATTACCATCTTTTTGCAAGCAAAAAAATAAGCTAATATTAATTTTTTGCAAAATGTATTGACACGGTGTCAGAAATGTGATATGTAATAATATGGTTGACACCATGTCAGAAAAATGAAACGGATGGAGAGAGTAGAAATGTCAAAAGAAATAGTTGATATTAGAAAAGAAGAAATTATAAATGCTTGTGAACAACTTTATAAAAAAGAAAATTTTAAAGATATAACTATAAAACATATAGGAGAAAAAATTTCTTTTTCACGTACATCAATATACAATTATTTTCAAACAAAAGAAGAAATCTTTTTAGCGCTTTTTCAAAATGAATATGAAAAGTGGATAGACGATTTAAATAAAATATATGATGAAAATGATAGCTTAACAAAAGAATTGTTTGCAAGTAATCTAGCACATACAATTGAAAAAAGACCAACTCTATTAAAATTACTTTCAATGAATTTGTACGATATGGAAGAAAACAGCAGAATGGAAGCATTGGTAAGATTCAAGTCAGCTTATGGAACAGCAGTTAAAACTGTAAAGAAATGTCTTAACAAATTTTTTACTATGAGTGAAAAAGAAGAAAATGAATTCTTATCTTTATTTTTTCCACTTATGTATGGGATATACCCATATACTTTTATAACAGATAAACAAAAGGAAGCAATGAAAAAAGCAGATGTTTCATTTGAGCATTTAACAATATATGATATTGCTTATAAAGGAATTTTAAAATTATTGAGATAAGAAAAAATGAAAATTCTTGATAAATCAAAAGAGCCTTATATTACAAGGTTTCATATATTTATATATTAATAAGGAGGAGTATAAAATGAAAAAACAAACAGCAGGCAGAGATAATTTAGGAGAGTTTGCACCCAAATTTGCAGAATTAAATGATGATGTATTATTTGGAGAAGTATGGAGTAGAGAAGATAAACTGTCATTAAGAGACAGGTCGTTAGTAACAATTTGTATTTTTATGGGAAAGGGCTTATTTGATAATTCACTAAAACACCATTTAATAAATGCAAAAAATAATGGAATTACAAAAGAAGAAATGGCAGAAATTATTACTCATGCAGCATTTTATGCAGGATGGCCAAATGCATGGGCAGTTTTTAATATGGCAAAAGAAGTATATTCAGATAATAATGGTGAGAAAGAAAGCCATGGAGGAATGTTTGGATTAGGAGAGCCAAATACTGCTTATGCACAATATTTTATAGGCAATTCCTATTTAAAACCACTAACAAATCCAAAAGAAACAAGCTTATTTTTAGCTAATGTAACATTTGAACCAAGATGTAGAAATAATTGGCATATACATCATGCAACACAAGGAGGGGGACAAATGTTCATTTGTGTAGACGGAAAAGGATGGTACCAAGAAGAAGGAAAAGAAGCACAATGCTTAAAGCCAGGTGACATTGTTGTAATTCCTGCAAATGTAAAGCATTGGCACGGAGCTGCTGCTGATTCGTGGTTTAGCCATATTGCTATTGAAGTTCCAGGAGAAGAAACTTCAAACGAATGGTGTGAACCAGTATCAGACGAAGAATATGATAAATTAAAATAGATAGATTAGTTATATCAAGACATATAAAGAATGCATTAATAAAAGAGTTAAAAGGTGAACAGATTGTTGTAAAATATGCAACAACCACTAAATGCTTTAAAAAATAAGATAATAAAAAGCAAACTAACATTATACCTGATAAAGTCAAAAAAATAGCTTCAATGAAAGCTATTTTTTTGTTGAATAGAAAAAATTATTAAAATAAAATGTGTAACGAAATTGCAAAAAATAGACACATAATAAATAGAAGAGAGTAAATAAAGGATGTGTTATAACTCTAAAGAATGCAAAACCTATTGAAGCCTTGGAGAGAAAAGTATAATGCCAACTATAGAAGTAAAAAAATTAAAAAAGTATTATAATAGAATTCAAGAAATAAAAGTACAGGCTTTGAAAGGAATTAGTCTGATTTTACAAAAAGGTGGCTCTTACTCTATAATAGGAGTATCAGGATTAGGAAAATCAACTCTATTACATATTTTAGGATTTTTGCTAAGTACTTTGTTATGAAAGATGGATATATTGAGGAGAAACTATAAAGACAAGGGGATAATATGGAAAGTATTAAAGAAATATATGATAATTATGCAAAATTAATCTACCATTATATGTTCTCCATGACTAGAGATAGAGAATTTTCAGAAGAAATAATGCAGGAAACTTTTGTAGTTGCTATAAATCAAATAAATAGATTTAGAGGAGACTGCAAAATTTCAGTATGGCTATGTCAAATTGCAAAAAATATCTTATATAAAGAAACTCATAAAAATAAAATAAAAACTATTCCAATCGAAGAATTAGAGCTATTTGATGATAACAATTTGGAAGATACTGTTATAGAAAATGAGCAGAAACGAAAGCTATATAAAACTATTGATAAACTTGATACTAATACGAGAGAAATCATGTATTTACGATTGGAAGGAAATATGTCATTTAGGGAAATTGGTAAAATTTTAAACAAAACAGAGAACTGGGTAAGAGTTACTTTTTTTCGAGGAAAGCAAAAAATTAATGAGGAGGTCTTTAGCAATGAATAAAAAAGAGTGCAAAATTATACAAGATTTATTACCAAGTTATAGTGATGATATGACAAGTCAAGAAACAAATAATTATATAGAAGAACATTTAAAAAAATGTGTAGAATGTAAAAATATATTAAAAAATATGAATCAAGAAATAGAAGTAAACGAAAATGTAGACCAAACAAAAGAATTAAAATATCTCAAGAGGTTTAAAAACAGAAGAAATATTATAATAATCTTAAGTATATTATTGACTATATGCTTATGT
>CAWVME010000025.1:0-6170 GCA_963930325.1 Bacillota bacterium
ATATTATAGGTGTTACTTTCTCTTGCAGCATAAATATCTGTAACAATAATATTGTCAAAATTAATAAGAGCTTTAGCAAAATCAGAAAGAAATTCTTTAGTCCTGCTATATGTGTGGGGTTGAAAAATAACCCAAGACTCATTGAACTGCTTTTGCTTCAATGCTCTTGCTGTAACTTCGATTTCAGTAGGGTGATGACCATAGTCATCGTATACAGAGGCATCTTTGCAAGTTCCAACAAATTCAAAACGACGATTGGCACCCGTGAATTCAGCTAAAGCTTTTTTAATAACTTCATAAGGAATTTGATAACAATCACATAGTGCAATACAAGCTAAAGCATTGGAAACATTATGAATACCTGGTATAGAAAGAGAAATAGTTCCATAAAAATTAGATTTTTTATATACATCGAAAGTAGGAAAACCATCATTGTTAAAAGAGATGTTCTCTGCTGTAAAATCGCTCTCATTGCTTTGTAATCCATAAGTAATACAAGTGGCCTTTGTATGAGAAACTAATTCTAAACAAGAAGAATCATCTGCATTTAGTACTAAAAATCCGATTGCAGGCAATTTTTGCACATACTTAATAAAAGCTCTTTTAATATTTTCAAAAGTTTTAAAGTAATCTAAATGATCATTATCAATATTTAAAATAACAGCAGATTTTAAATGGAATTTTAAAAAACTTTCTGCATATTCACAAGACTCAATAATTAGATGTTCACTATTGCCAACACGATAATTTCCATTTAACTGTTTTAACATTGCACCAACTTGTATTGTAGGATCCATATTTGCTTCTAGGAAACAAAGAGAAATCATAGAAGTTGTTGTTGTTTTTCCATGAGTACCTGAAATACCAATGGTATTTATATAAGATTTGGTAATAATACCTAAAAAATCTTTTCTTTCAATAGCCGGAATATTCATATTACGAGCTTCTACGAGCTCAGGATTATCTTGTTTGATAGCTGCGGTATAAACTACCAAATCAGCTGTATGTAGATAACTTAAATCATGTGTTGTTGTTACAGGAATTCCATGGGAGATTAATTTTTCTGTAATATCAGAAGCACAAGCATCGTAACCTGTTACAGTAAACCCCCAATTCTTTAAAATTTCAGCAATACCACTCATGCTAATGCCGCCGATACCAACTAGATGAATATGATTATAATGTTTTAATTCATTTATATTTAAAATTTCTTTCATTTAAAACCACTCCCATAAAATGTTAAAAGCATTATACACCGTATAAAAAGATTTTTCAATACCTATTGCATAATATGGTAAAAACAAGAAAGATGTGCAATACAATACAAGAAAAAACTAAAAGAATTTAAAAATAAAATGTAAAAAATAGAAGGAAAAAGAGAATTTATGAAGAATAATATACACATACATAGAAATAAAAATATATGTATAAATATTTAAAAACATTGGAAGGCGGTGCAGATATGCAAATCACAGACGTACGTTTAAGAAAAGTAAATTCAGAAAACAGAATGAAAGCTGTTGCTTCAGTAACTTTTGATAATGAATTTGTAGTTCATGATATTAAAGTTATAGAAAGCCAAAATGGATTATTTATTGCTATGCCAAGTAGAAAAACTCCAAACGGAGAATTCAAGGATATAGCTCATCCAATCAATGCTGAAACAAGGGAGAAAATTCAAACAGCTATATTTGAAGCTTATGAAGCTCCAGATGCAGAATCAGCAGAATAATAAATTTTGAAATAAAAGAGGCATGCTATTTATAGTATGTCTTTTTTTGCGGCATAGGAAAAATCAAGCTTTTCTATACAAGAACGTCGATTCGCTCTGAAAATGCACACAATTTTACTTGCGTAAAATTGACACGCGAACAATAATGCGGGCGATAAAAATTTATAAAATGTAAAAATATTTAAAAAAGCTTGATATTGTTCTGGTTGCAATAAAGCTTAGCTAGGATCTTTATATAAAAAGTTTTGATAGGCTTTTGTGAATTTTATGTGACAATGTAGCAAAAAATAAATGATTGTGATATAATTAACACAGTATATAAGAATGCTAACAAAATATTACATACTTCTTGAAGGGAGAAAGATAGAAAATGGAAGAAAGCTTAGAAAACAAGAGAAAGAATTATGATAAATTTTATTATCGATGGATTAAATTCACAGAAAATGGAGGAGTTTGCATGTCTTTCGAGAAATGCAATATTAATGAGCAACTAATAAAAGATTTGAATGCTATGGGTATAGCACAAAGAAGTGAAAAAGAAAGAACAATTCATTATGCCAATGACTTATATAATACATATGTAAAAGAACAAGAAGAAAGCAAATTGACATAAAACAGAATAAAGTGTATAATAAAAGTAAGCACTACTATGAGTAGTGTAAATTAAATAAGGAGGCTATGACAAGATGCGAAAGGACGATGCGAATAGAATTGAATGCCCTCCGGGGTATTGGTTCCTACGGACAAGTGACGGTGAACTGTCAAGAAGTCAAAATGGCTTCCCATTGCTAGTTACGCCGGCGGCGAATGCTGTGAAGTTTCATCAACCGACTGATAATATGACTTTTATAGAGTCTTATGGAAGTGGACGTAATGAGCTTCACATCTACGAACTTCGAATTAGAGCATAGTCTAAAATCCCCGCGGAAATTTCCGCGGGGATTTCTTGTGCTTAAGACAAATTGTTCCAATCGTTATAGTACTTCCTAAACGGATCCTCTGTATAAGTGTAGAACTGAATAATCAGTGGAGAATAGGATAGTAGCAAACGATTTGAAATAGAAAATCCATGAGAATGGAGCCATTCTACGTATGTCCTGTAGTCGAAATTGCAAGCATGAGTGTACGTGAACCTAGTAAATAAGAGGTCAATACCAGATTTTTGGTAATATTCCTTGTAAAAGTCAAACGTGTGAAAATCTAAAAAAGACACTTCGACCTGTTTAATTGTTTCTATTCCAGAAGCAAAAATGACAGGTTTTACTGTGATACCGGAGAGCCAAAAATCTTCTTGCAACTTCCAAAAACCAATGGGTTCTAGATGATAACACCGAATGCAATCAGAAAACATAAGCACACCTCCTAAAAAATTTACCAAATTATAACATAAATTTAGAAAAAATACAAATTTTCCAAAAAATGTTGACATAGAGGCATTATCGTAGTATAATTAGTAAGCGTGAAGATTTGCGATGAAGCAGGAGGTGGCTACATCTTTACAGATGGAGGGAATTTCTGCGGAGTATGTCTTGGCTTTAGACCAGGCGGATAAGTTATAAAACGAGAGCACTTATCCTAAGAAAACTAAAGAAACTTAGGATATTAAAAAGGTGAAGCAAGAAACACCAGGGTGCGTTGAAAAGTAACTTGCCTAGGATTATTAATTTAAGGAGGGAAATTACTATGGCAACAAATCAAAGTGTAGGAAGTGACAAAATGAGAATTCGTTTAAAAGGATATGACTATGTTGTTTTAGACCAGTCTGCTGAAAAAATAGTAGATACTGCTAAAAGAACAGGAGCTCAAGTTTCTGGACCAATTCCACTTCCAACAGAAAAAGAAGTTATAACTGTAATACGTTCACCACACAAACACAAAGATTCAAGAGAACAATTTGAAATGAGAACACATAAAAGAGTTATAGATATTCTTTATCCTACACAAAAAACAGTAGATACTCTTATGAAATTAGAGTTACCAGCTGGTGTAGATATTGAAATCAAATTGTAATCTAATTCATAATTAATTGAAAATTACAAAAAGTAAAACAAGACCAAGCTGATGAAAATCAGCCAATAGTTAGGAGGATTTAAAAATGAAAAAGGGAATCATTGGAAAAAAGATTGGAATGACACAAATTTTCGATGAAAAAGCAAATGTTATTCCAGTAACTGTTATAGAAGCTGGACCATGTACTGTAACACAAGTAAAAACAGTAGATTCAGATGGCTACAGCAGTGTACAATTAGGATTTGGAGAAGTTAAAGAAAGAAAGATAAATAAACCAAAGAAAGGACATTTTGCAAAAGCAAACTTAACACCAAAAAAACATTTAAGAGAATTTAGATTAGAAACAGTTGAAAATGTAAAAGTTGGTGATGAGCTAAAAGCAGATGTCTTTACTGTAGGAGAAAAAGTAGATATACAGGGAATTACAAAAGGAAAAGGATTCCAAGGTGTTATTAAACGCCATGGACAATCTAGAGGTCCAATGGGGCATGGCTCTATGTATCATAGAAGACCAGGTTCTATGGGAGCAACATCTACACCAGGTAGAGTTTTCAAAGGAAAAAAATTACCAGGACATATGGGATGTACAACTGTTACTATACAAAATTTAGAAATAGTAGCAGTAGATTTAGATAAGAACGTAATATTAGTAAAAGGTAGTGTGCCAGGCCCAAAAGGTGCAATACTAAAAATTAAAGATGCAGTAAAAGCATGTTAAGAAGGAGGATGACAAAGAATGCCTAAAATAGATGTGTATAATATAGAAGGAAAAAAGGTTAGTGACATTGATTTAAAAGATGAAATATTTGGTATTACACCAAATGAAACTGTTGTACATAGTGTACTAGTAAATTATATGGCTAACCAAAGGCAAGGAACACAAAGCACAAAAACTAGAGCAGAAGTATCTGGTGGCGGAAGAAAACCATGGAGACAAAAAGGTACTGGTAGAGCAAGACAAGGTAGTATTAGAGCACCACAATGGATCAAAGGCGGTATTGCTTTAGGTCCAAAACCAAGATGTTACAAATACAGAGTAAATAGAAAAGAAAGACAACTAGCAGTTAAATCTGTATTAAGTTCAAAAGTTTTAGAAAATCAATTAGTAGTACTAGACAAAATTGATTTTAACGAAATTAAAACAAAGCAAATGGTAACAGCAATGAAAAACTTAAAGCTAGAAGGAAAAGCACTAGTTATATTACCAGAAAAAAATGAAAATGTACAAAAATCAGCAAGAAACATAGAAGGTGTAAAAACAACATTAGTTAATACAATGAATGTGTATGACTTATTAAAATATAATAAATTAATTATCACTGTAGACACCGCTAAAAAAATTGAGGAGGTGTATGCCTAATGTTGCCTGAAGATATCATTATAAAACCAATCATCACAGAGAAAAGTACTATGGAAATACAAAGCGGAAAATATACTTTCGAAGTTGCAAAAAAAGCAGGTAAAATTCAAATAGCTGCAGCCGTAGAAAAATTATTTGAAGTAAAAGTATTAAAAGTAAACACAATGAATGTAAAAGGAAAAGAAAAAAGAGTAGGAGTTCATACAGGAAAAACACCAGATTGGAAAAAGGCAATTATAACAATCGATACAAATCCTACAGATAAGAAATATAAAGATTCAATTGAAGCTTTCGGAGCATAAAAGAAAGCAAGGAATATCTAGAATGAACTAGGAAAACAAATTTTAACTAGTTTTAAAACTAGGAAAATAAAATTATAAAAATAAGAGCAAATTAAAAACAAGTATGCAAGAAAATTAAATAAAAATTTTCATGCAATTTAATAATGTAAGACGCTGTTTTTCATTTGTTTGGAAGGAGAAATAAAATGGGAATAAAACACTATAAACCAATTACACCATCATTAAGAAATATGACGACCTCTACATTTGAGGAAATTACTAAGAAGACACCTGAAAAGTCACTACTTGCTACTAAAAAGAAAAAAGCAGGTAGAAATTCTTATGGTAGAATTACAGTAAGGCATCAAGGTGGTGGAAATAGACAAAAATACAGAATTATTGATTTTAAACGTAAAAAAGATGATATGTTTGCAACTTTTATTGGTATTGAATATGATCCAAATAGAAGTGCCAATATTGCATTAGTTCAATATGAGGATGGAGAAAAAGCTTATATATTAGCACCTGTTGGACTAAAAGATGGAGATAAAGTTGTTTCAGGACCAAATGCAGATATTCGTGTTGGAAATTGCTTACCAATTGAAAATATACCAGTAGGTACTATGATTCATAATATTGAATTAAAACCAGGTCAAGGTGGAAAAATGGTAAGGACTGCCGGAGGCGAAGCTCAACTTATGGCAAAAGAAGGTAACTATGCACATATAAGACTTCCATCTGGAGAAATGAGATTAGTAATGGCTGTATGTAAAGCTACAATAGGAAC
>CAWVME010000026.1:0-6120 GCA_963930325.1 Bacillota bacterium
AGTTTTCTGTTTGACGAATATGTTGTCAAAGTTTTTGTTTTTTGTTTTTTGCTTTTTTGGAATAACAGTCTTTATGTGAAAAATGAGTCCGACCTTGGAGCAGTTTTGGCTTTTTCTTTATTTTAGTGTGTTTCTATTGTTTTTTTGTTTCTTTCTTAAACACCTTAGATGACGCATATTTTGAACATAATATTGTTATTTAGTTTCATTATTACAATTTCATCGAGCAGCGGGCGAACGCTGTTCGCCCCTACATTGCTCTACGGTTTTGCCAAATAAGATGTATATGTAGAAAAACTATTTTTTTTATTCTATCATTTATGCATTTTTCTTTCAACTATTTTGTTATATTTTATTATTAATTTTTCCATTTCTTTATTTTATTCCCAGTCTTTATTGACTTTCTTTTCTCTGAACTTTTTTTATATGTTTTTTGATTTTTACTAAAATTTCTAATATTCTAACATTTCCTTTTTTTATGTTGTATAACATATATTTTTGATATAAACTTATTTTTTCTTTTGGAATTTTTGTTAATGCCTTTTTATACACTGGGTTTTCTAATAGTTCTTTTATCTTATTTTTTCTTTGTTTATATGGTATTGTAGAAAAGTCATTTAAAAGTATATTATTTACCATGGTTAGTACAGAAATATTATATGTTTTTTCAAAATCTTCATCTTTATTAAATTGCTCTATATATTTTTTTACAGAATTAAAAAAAATTTCTGCATCGTGTTTTGTTGTACTATCTTGTTTTTGCGTTACTGAACTAGTATTTTTTCTATAATGGTATCCATATATATTATAATGACTAATTGTTTTTGCTTTTTCTAATGCTAGTAAATGAAATATTGTATCTGGCGCTTTTCTTACTCCTTCTATAAATTTTAAATCATTTTCTGTTATAAATTCTTTTTTATATAGTTTTCCCCAAACAACAGAAACATTACAATCTGTTGGAAAATATTTTGTTAATCCTTTTCCTATATTTTGCAATTGTAGTTCTCTTTGATCTAATTTACTTAGAATTCCATCTTTTATATAAAATTTATTTTTAACTTGTTTTTCTTTATATTCAACATAACAATCATAAACAATAATATCCGAATTATCTCCTTGTTCTATCTTTTTATATAGTTTTTCAAGAGTATCTAGTTCTAACCAATCATCTGCATCTACAAAAGCTATCCATGGAGATTTTGCAAGCTCAATTCCTTTATTTCTTGCTACTCCCTCACCTTTGTTTTCTTGTTTAAATATATATATTCTATGATCTTTTTTTTCGTATTCTCTACACAGCTGTTCTATTTCTGTTTTACTCCCGTCTAAAATTAATATTATTTCTATTTTTTTAAATGTTTGGGATATAATACTATCGAGTGCTTTTTGCAAATATATTTTAGGTGGGTTATATATTGGCATTATTACACTAATATTAGCATTCATTATTATAATCTCCTTATATAATTTTTTTCATTATATTATTCTTGTTGTAAAAAGTCAATTTACTACAAAACTTAGCAATTGACATTTTTTTATTATTATAATATGATTTTAGAGTAAAGGAGGAAAATTTATGTTAAAAATAAATGATGATA
Organism: Bacillota bacterium; assembly: GCA_963930325.1. Classification (GTDB taxonomy): domain Bacteria; phylum Bacillota; class Clostridia; order TANB77; family CAG-508; genus CALXJM01. The sequence continues at coordinate 1,602 of CAWVME010000026.1, forward strand.
TTTATTTTGTAGGAGCCATTAACCCTGCACTTAGAGTTTTTGATATTATAATGAAAACAGAGTATGGAACTACGTATAATGCTTATTTAATTAAAGATGTGAAAAATGTTCTAATTGAAACTGTTCATGAAAAATTTTTTGATGAATATTTAGAAAGCATTGAAGAAATTATTCCTATTGAAAAAATTGATTATTTAATCTTAAATCATACTGAACCAGATCATACAGGAAGTGTAAAAAAATTATTAGAAAAAAATCCTAATATTACAATTATTACTACTATGGCTGGCAAAAATTTTGTTTCTAATATTTGCAATATGGATTTTAATTCTCAAGTTGTAAAAGATGGAGATATTCTAAACATAGGAAGCAGAAACCTAGAATTTATTGTTGCTCCATTGTTACATTGGCCAGATTCAATGTTTACTTATTCAAAGAGCGACAAAATTTTATTTTCTTGCGATTTTTTGGGCACCCATTATGCCGAGCCAAAAATATTTGATAAATATGTAAAATACCCAGAAAAATATGAAGAATCTCTTCTTTACTATTTTAATGCCATTTTTGGACCTTTTAAACCTAATGTACTTTATGGATTATCTAGGATAGAAAATCTAGATTTAAGCGCTATCTGTCCAAGCCATGGGCCTATTTTACAAGAAACATTTCCTCATGTTATAGATCAATATAAAACATGGGCTTCTGAGATAAAACTTCCTAATAAAAAAGTAACTATTTTTTATGTGTCTGCCTATGGCTATACTAAAAAGCTTGCAAATTTTGCAAAAGAATTTTTAGAAAAAAACGGCATAACTGTAGAAATATTTAATGTTATTCATAGCGATATTTCAGAAATAATTTCTTCTATTCATAGTTCTGATGGTATTTTAGTTGGTTCTCCAACTATTAATCGAGACGCTTTAAAACCTGTTTGGGATGTTCTATCTTCAATTGATGCTATTTCAAATAAAGGTAAACTTTGCGGAGTGTTCGGTTCGTATGGTTGGTCTGGTGAAGCCGTTCCTATGATAAAGCAAAGATTAGAAAGTTTAAAATTAAAAGTTTTAGACGATGGTGTGAAAGTTTTATTCAATCCTAATAAAGATGACATGATAAAAATGGAAGAATATATAAACAAGTTTGTGCAAATGATATAAACCGTGAATATGCATTTAATATAAAAAAGTTCAAGCAAAATTTACTTTCTTTTGCTTGAACTTTTTATTGTATACATTTTTATGCAATAAAGTCTGAGTTTACTATATTAACCCTTTCTAAGCAAGTAGCATATGTTTTGCGTTTACTTTGAAGAAGAATTTAGCAATTCTAAAACTTTTTCATTTTTTTGCATTTCTGGTGTTGCAAATTCTATGGCTTTTTTATCTTGCTTTATTGCTTCCATTACCACTTCTTCATCATTTCTGAGTTCTCTACTTACATATTTAAGTATAATTCCCTTATTTTTTACTGCTTCTAATACTACCTCTTTATCATTTCTAAGTTCCTGAGAAGCATAATATAAAATTTGTCCATTTTGTTTTACTCCATATAGCATAATTTCTCTATCTGCTTTTAAATTATCACTTGCATAGCAAATTGTCCAAGGTTCTTTTTTTACAGCTTCAAATACAGCCTCTTTATCATCCTTTAAACGATTACTCGCAAAAATTAAAGAACCCGCATAATTATGAATTGCTTCTAGAACTAAATCCTTATCATCTTTTAACTCTTCTGTTGCAAACTCTAATAATTTTCCATCTTCTCTAACTGCATTTATTAAAAGCTCTTTATTATTTGCATTTTGTTTTACTTCCTCTTGTGTTATCATCTTTCTACCTTCTTTATTTTAATAAATCTTTCCCATTTTTTAAATAGTCATGTCCTGAAAAAATGGTAGCTATAACCGCTAAAATCATAAATAAAGTAGCCACTAAATTAAGTCCAAAAGCAAAGCCATGTAAACTTCCTGTAAAGCATTCTGCAAATGGCTGTATATCTATATATGCTAAAATAATAGCTATCATCTGTGTAACTGTTTTTAATTTTCCCCAAACACTTGCAGCAATTACTTTTCCTCCCTTTTCTACAGCAATTAGTCTATATCCAGAAACAATAAATTCTCTTGCCAATACAATAATAGGAATCCAAGCTGGTAATTTTTGCATTTCTACTAATAAAAGCATGGCAGATAAAACTAATATTTTGTCCGCAAGTGGATCTAAGAATTTTCCAAATGTAGTTATTTCATTTCTCGATCTTGCTATGTACCCATCCAATTTATCTGTAATAGATGCTATTATAAAAATAATATTAATTAGTATATAAGTAAGTGGAATTCCTAAAATTTCTGTTTTTAATGGAAAGAATGGAATACACACCATAATTGGCACTAAAATTATTCGGACAATAGTTAATTTATTAGCTAAATTCATTTCTACCTCCTATTTTGTACGATATCAATAATATCTACAATATAATCACCTATAATTGGCAAATTTAATTTTACAATTTTTTGAAGGATATATATAATAATAGCTGTTATAAGGGTAAAACCAATTCCTACTCCTATTCCTTTAGCTATTCCTGCTAAAATATTACGAATAAGAATTTGTTTTTTACTTCCAATAATATAAGATAATTCTCGTATATTGGCTTCTACTAATATTGTGTTCAGCTTCTCAATTTTTTCTTCTAAATAACTTAATTTTCTTTTTATGAACATACATACTTCACCTAATATTTAGGTTTCCGTATTCTTCCTACTTTTATTCATTTACAACTATATTTTCTTCTGTTATTTCTTCATTACCTTCTTTTTGTTCTTCTTGTACTTGTTCTAACTGTTTTATTAATTCTTGTAAACGTTTTAAATCTTTTCCAATAAGCTCCCAATCTTGACTTTCACTAGATTGTTCTAAATTATTATTTGCTTTAATAATTGCTTCAATAATTTCTTCTACATTATCTGTATTTTGAACCTCAATATCTACAGCATATTGCGAGAACAAATTTGTTAATGCCTCTTCCAAGTTATTTCCTATTGTTACCTTTGTTCCTGAAGCCACAATTACCTTTTTTAAAATAGGAACCTGTGATTCATTAACTAGCACCTGATAAACCGGTTCTACATAAAGAAGTGTATCTTCTACTGGTATAATCATCATATTTTTAATCAAACGTGCCCCAGAAACATTTAAGTCTTCTAACTCAGTTGAAATTGTTTTATCTTGTTCAATTTGTGTATTTAATTGCATTGGTCCTACAACACTACTTCCAGAAGAAAATCTATATAATACTAAAGTGTTTTGGTTATTTTCGTAGGTTCCTACTAAATAAGATACTATATTTTGCTTTTCTAATGGTGTATACGGTATAATTAGTCCCAAATAATTTTCATTTTCACTATTTTTTACCATAGTATAGTAAGGTTCCATTTGAATTCCATTCAAACTAGAGGTTTTAGAAACAGTGCTTTTAGCAATTTCCCATACATCATCATTTCTATATAATACTTCTGCCTGAATGTTATGATATCTTGTAATCATTTCTGCTTGCACATTATATAAAAATTCTGGATAAACTATATGTTCTGCTATATCTTCTGGAATTGTTTCTTGATTAATATCTGCAAATACTTCTGGATATACTCTCCAATATGCCATTGCAATTGGGTCTGTTTTGTCAGTTAAATAAAATGTAGTAGTTCCATCATAAGCATCTATGATAACCTTAATTGAATTTCGAATATAATTAATTTTTGTTTTTATACCATCTTGTTCAATTACAGTTCCTTGTGCATAAGGATATGCATTAGAAGTCGTATAAGCATCTAGCACCCATGCAAGGGAACCGTCATCTCGAATAACCATATATGGTTCATCATCATATAATAAATATGGCATAATAGTTTTTGCTCTTTGAATAACATTTCGATTAGTTAATATTTTGCTATCATCTTGTATATTAGTAGATACAGCTAGTTTTACATCTCCATTTGTAATTCCTACAATTAATCTATCAAAAAATCCTAAATTAATTCCACCTTCTCCATCATATTCATTTTCTGCATTTGTATAACTATTAATTGGATAATCGTATTCTGAAGTGTCTTTTGCGTTTGTTACAACAATTTCGTTTGTTTCTAATCCATAATAAATTCGTGGTTGTGTAATTTCAATTTTTTCATCTTTACCATCCACTTCTTTTTGAATATACTCAATTTTTCCAGTTGAATCTGCTCTGTTTGCGTAAGATAAAATAACACCATAACCATGTGTATATTCATATGTTTTATTACTGTAAGTTCTATCCCCTCCACTTACAATTTCTCTTGGTGAAACATAAGCTAAAGTTTCTCTTCCTTCTATATTGTATAAACCTAGCTTTGTATGATTATATGAATAATATCCTACATTTGTTTGATATTGTGCTAAAGTTTTTACAGTTGCTTCTTCACTTACAATAGGAATATTGTCTATAATTTCTGCATTCTGTTCTATCATTTCTTTAGTAACAGTTC
>CAWVME010000027.1:0-3010 GCA_963930325.1 Bacillota bacterium
TTATTTAATTCTTTTAGCAAATTTTTCAATAATTTTATTGTTTATTATATCAGATTTTACTGTAATTTTACGTTTGCGGGCGAACAATGTTCGCCCGATACTCAATTTATTTTCTATTGTTAGTTTAGAACTAGAATTAAATATGAAACCTTCTTTTAAGTTCTTCTTCTATATCATTTCCACACAAAAATATAACGATAACCGCATTTGCTAAAGAACATATTGTAGATATTAAACTAAGCCCGATTTTGTCAATAGCATTACAAAAAATTAAAATCATTGGCATCATGCTTAAAATAAATAAAATAATTTGGTAAATTGCATATTTATAATATTTTTTTCTACTAACCAAAGTTAGTATGAACATAGTTACATTAGCTGTAATAATAATAATTGGCATAGCAACTGTAAAAGACCACCCTCGAAATCCTATAATAGTATCTATCAATATTGTAAGAATAGCTATTGCTATCGTTTGTAAAATTACATGAGATGCAATATTAATATTGTGATAAATAGAATATAGAGTAATAATCCATACATATACGATTCCACAAATTGAAAGCATTGCCCATCGAACATTATGTGTAGTTAATAAATTAATAGTTATGAGTATAAATGAAATAGCAATAGAAATTCCTAGTAATAATCGAATTGTAAAATGACTTTTCTCTACATTATTAATTTTCGGATATAACATCACAAACACCATTACTTTCTATTTTTACATTTATGCCTTCTTTTTGCAATAATTCATAAAATCGCTTTTCTATTGATTTATCTTCTAAGATAGATGTAAATGTAAATACCATTTTATTTTCATATGAACATGAAGAGCATTTTATTTTTTCTACACTTTCTGGGGCAATCAATATAAAAATTTCTTCTATATATTTTTTATAGTCTCCAATTATTCCAATTCTACCCAAATTCGAAAAGGTAGATGTTGTATACTTTCTTATTTCTATATAGCTTAGTTTTACAAATATTTTCTTAAGAAAAAGAGGTATGATTTTTATAAATAAGTTATTTCCCAATTTAACATTAGCAGACATTGTTTTTATAATTTCTTCTAGTGTTAATTGTTCTCTAAACTCTTTTTGTATTTCTTTTAAAATATAATCAAAGGTCATTTTTTCTTGAATATGAATTTTAGCTGTTATATAAGAGAAAAAATTACTAATTGTAATAGAATCAAAATACTTTTTTAAATTTACTGGTATACAAATTTTAATAATTTTTCTTCCATTATATTTTTTATAATTTTCTTCGTAAATGGAATAAGCTAAAATCGCTGTAAGAAATTGTGTTACTGTACAGTTCTTTTCTTTGCATATTTGTTTTAATTTTTCCAAATCTATTATTTCATGAGTTACTGAAATAGCGCCTAAAGGTAATTTTCTTCCTCGTAAAACATATGCTTTTTGCTTGTTCGTATTTCCTTTTATTTTTTTATTATAGTTTTTTATATAGCTATCTTCTGTGTTATAAATTATTTTTCTTTCTCTTCTAGTTATCTTATTAAATTCTTCTGGATGTTTTAGCTCTATATAAGAGTAAACAATTTCTTTTAAAAAATGCATGGCACTATTTCCGTCGGTTAAGGCATGAAAAACATCTAAATTAATTTTATTTTCAAAATATGTTACTTTAAAAAGATATCCATCATTAACATTAGGATCAATATATTTACATGGATAATAATTTTCTTTTTCTATTTTTACATTTTTTGTATTTTCTTCTAAATAATACCAGAAGAATCCACTTTTAACACGTACTTTAAAAGATTTGAATACTTCTAAAGCTTTTTCAGTAGCATGTTGCAAAACAATTTTATCTATTTTTTCCGAAAGTACAGCAGAAATTCTAAACACTGTGCTAAATTTTTTACTTGATGCAATGGGAAAAATTTTTGCTGAATTATCTAATTTTCTCCAATCTAGTTTTTTTCTTGTATTACTGATTTTGTTTGCCTCCTTTCTCAAATACATTCTTTTTGTAATAATGTAATTAAATCACTATATGCTTCTTCTTTTATTGTATGTTTTTCAAGAATCCAATTGTGATAAGCACCTTTTGTTTCTCTTAAATCAATTTCTATTCCTTGTAGTTTTGCTCTTTCTATTAAAACATGTACATCTGGATTTAAAATATCATTTGTCCCTGTATATATGGTAATATTCTCTAATTTATTTAGTGGACCATCAATTGGGTTTACTAAATAATTATCAATTCCATCTAATCCAGCATATGCAATTCCTGCAGCAATTAAAGTTTGTTTAATTAAATAAGGATCTCTTTTTTGTACTTCATCTATCTTTGGATTATTCAAGCGCACATCCAGCCAGGGTGAAATAAGAATTGCTCTTTTAGGCATTGCTATCCCAAGTTCTCCGTACTCTCTCTAATAAAGCTAAAGCAAGGCCTCCACCTGCTGAATCTCCCATAACAATTAATTTATCTTTCCCTACTTCTTCTATTATCTCTTGGTATAATGGTTCTATCATTTGAAATACATCTTTATAATTGTATTTTGGCGCTAATGGATAGTCTGGCATAACAATAATTGCTCCAATATCTTTTGCAATACTTTTTAGAAATTCCCAATGGCCAGCAGAAGCTTCTGAAACATAAGAGCCTCCGTGTAAATAAAAAATAGTATAAGGATTTGTAGCTCCTTGTTTTTGTGTTAAATAAAAAACACTCCTGTTTTGATATGTTTCAGTTTCTATATTATATTCTTCTTGTATTCCCTTTGGTGGATCTGATTTTATATCTACGTTTAATAAGTAATAAATTATTATGATTATAGCTATAATAGCTATAATCATAATTCCTAAAATAAATTTTAATACTTTTTCCATTTTTTAATATGTATTCCTTTCTTAACAGCAAATGAAATTTGAAAAAAAGTTAGTATAGTACTTTGAGAGTATAACATATTAATTATTTCTATCTTGATATATTTTTAAAATATCTTTTATGCTTAGTTTTGTTCCATAGTTTAAAA
>CAWVME010000028.1:0-5263 GCA_963930325.1 Bacillota bacterium
ATAGACAGTGAAATTATAGAATATATAGAGCAAACAGAAGACGTTCCAGCAGTTGTAAAACAGAGCACAGTGTTTGTTTTGCCATCTTATTATAGAGAAGGAATTCCGAGAACATTATTAGAAGCACTAGCAATGGGGAGACCAGTAATTACCACAGACAATGTAGGGTGTAGAGAAACTGTAATTGATGGAAAAAATGGATTTATGATTCCAGTAAAAAATTCAGAAATTCTAGCAGAAAAAATGATATATATGATAGAACATAGAGAAACAGTAGAAAAAATGGCAGAAGAAAGTTATAAATATTGTAAAGAAAAGTTTGACGTAAAAATAATAAACAAAAATATGTTGAATATAATGGAAATGTAGAAAATAATAAATAAGGAGCGAACAATGGATTTTTATAAGAAAATTATAAGAAATAGAGATGTGAGATTTGCTTTATTAGGACTTTTTAAATTTGTACCTGATAAATCTATGATAAAATTGCAATATAGAATAAAGACAGGAAGAAAATTAAATTTAGAAAATCCTCAAAGATATACTGAAAAAATCCAATGGTATAAATTGAATTATAGAAACCCGCTGATTCCTCAATGTGCAGACAAATATGAGGTGAGAAAATATATAGAGGGAAAAGGGCTAGGTGAAATTTTAAATAAATTGTATATGGTATATGATGATCCGGAGGATATACAATTAAATAGTTTACCTGAAAAATTCGCATTAAAAACTACTAATGGTAGTGGCACTAATATATTTTGCAAAGATAAAAGCAAATTAGATGAAAGAGAACTGAAAGAAAGAGTTAAAAAATTTTTTTATAGAAGCCATGTTTCAGCAGGTAGAGAATGGGGATATAAAGATATTAAGCCGAAAATAATAGTAGAGGAATTACTAGAAGATATAGAGACAAAAGACCATGGAATAAATGATTATAAATTCTTATGCTTTAATGGAAAACCGGAATATATTGTTTATGATATAGATAGATATATAGATCATAAAAGAAATTTTTACGATACAAATTGGAATTATTTAGAAGTATCAAGTGATTGTAAAAATTTTGGAGACACAGTAAAAAAACCGGAAAAATTAAGTGAGATGCTGGAAATAGCAAGAAGGCTGTCAGAAGATTTCCCAGCAGTAAGAGTGGATTTATATTGTATTCAGAACAAGATTTATTTTGGAGAATTAACGTTTTATCCATGGAGTGGATATGTAAAATATACACCAGATAATTTTGATTTTGAATTAGGAAAAAAATTTAAAATAGAGGAGCATAAAAAAAATGGATAAAAAGATTACAATCATTACTCCAACTTACAATAGAAAACATACCTTAAATAGATGTTATGAATCCTTATGTCAGCAAACAGATCAAAGATTTGAATGGCTAGTAATAGATGATGGCTCAACGGATGGAACAGAGGAATTAATTAACCACTATAAACTGGAAAATAGAATACATATAGAATATGTAAAAAAAGAAAATGGTGGTAAAGCAAGCGCATTAAACTTAGCTTTGGATATAGTTAATACGAAATATTGTGCTTGCCTTGATTCAGATGAATATTTTTCAAAAAGCGCAATAGAAATTGCATTTAAAAATTTGGAAATGATAGAAAATGTTGATGATATATGTGGAATTTTGGCATTAAGGAGAGACTGCGAAGGTGGAGTATTAGGTGGAAAAGAAATTCCTGCAGGAGTAGAAAACATAAAGTTTATAGAAATTAATGATAAATATGATATAAAATCTGAAGTTATATGTTTTTACAAAACAGAATTAATTAAAAAATTTAGATTTCCTATTTTTGAGAAAGAAAAATTTGTATCTCCAGCATATATACAATATGAAATAACGAGAAAGTATAAATTTAAAGTGTTTCGCGATCCAATTATATTTTGCGAATATTTGGAAGACGGACTTACCAGAAACAAATATAAAGTTATAAGAAAAAATCCAAATGGATACCTTGCAGTAAAAAAGCAATCTTTTGAATTAGCTACAAAGTTTAAGAAAAGAATCAAACATGGAATCATGTACGGCGCAGTTTCTATAATGGCTAGAAATAAGAAATTCATAAAAGAATCTCCACACAAAATCCTATCGATTTTACTACTACCATTTTCATATGTAGTATATTTGATACGATTTAAGGAGGAAAAAGTAAAATGAAGAAAATAAAGATTTTACAAGTCGTAGGAGCTTTGAGAACAGGTGGACTAGAAACTGTAGCTATGAATTTCTTTAGATATGCTGATAGAGAAAAGTATGAATTTCACTTTCTATCATATCAGGAAGAAAAAGGTGAGTATGAAGATGAAATTATAAAACTTGGAGGAAAGATTATAAAAATCCCAGCACCTAAAAAAGGAATAAAAAGTTTTGTGAAAAATGTAAAAAAAGTTATGCGAGAAAACGGCCCATACCAAATTGTGCATTCACATACTTTTTATAATTCTGGAATTATTTTGTGGATTGCAGCAAAAATGAAAATACCAGTTAGAGTTGCACATATGCATAATAACCATTCTGTTTACAAAATAAAGATGTATAAAAAAGCATATAATTTTATAATGAAAATGATGTTGAATAAATATAGTACTAAAAAATGTGCGTGCTCTTTTGAAGCTGGAATTTCAACTTATGGGAAAAGGTCATTTGAAAAAAAAGGAATTATAATAAAAAATTGTATAGATGTTACGAAATATGCCTTCAATCAAGAAAATCGAGAAAAAATCAGAAAAGAATTTGATATAGAAGAAGGAGATATAGTAATAGGAAATGTTGGGCGACTAGCAGAGGCGAAAAATCAGAAATTTCTAATAGAAATAGTAAGTAAAATAGAAGAAAAAAATATAAAACTAATGATAGTAGGTGATGGACCACTAAAACAAGAGCTCATAAAAAATATAGAAGAACACAGAATACAAGATAGAGTGATACTTGCTGGGAATAGAGACAATGTAAATGAAATATTATCTGCATTTGATCTATTTTTGCTACCATCAAGAAATGAAGGATTTGGAATTGTATTATTAGAAGCGCAAGCAAATGGTCTTAGATGCATAGCAAGTAGTAAACGAGTGCCACAATCTGTAAAAGTATTAGATAATTTTGATTATGTAGACTTAAAAGAAAATATCAATATATGGATAGAAAAAATAAAAGATAATGAGAAAATGGCAAGAGTAAGAGGAGCTGATAAAATATTAATAGAAAATGGATTTGATATAAGGAATTTTAATGTTTATATCAATGAATTATATACAAAAATTTAATGGAGAAAAATATGAAAAAAATATATTTCACACTTTTGATAACGTTTACAATTTGGGGGGCACGCTTACCATCATTTAGAATACCTGGAATTGGTAATATATATTTAATAAGAGCTCTTGTGATAGCAACAATTATATATATGTTTTTTGCATTAGCTAAAAGAAAAAAGATAGTATTTACTAAAATGCAGAAGACTACGGGCATATTTTTATTTGTTACAGTAATATGGTCCACTTTATGTTTTGCGTGGGCACCAAGCAATGAAAGTTATATAGCTTCTATGTTCACATATTTAACATCTTTTGCGATATTAATTATTACTATGCAATTTATCAAAGAAAAAGAAATTTTAAACTTTTGCGAAAAAGTTTTTTTGTTAAATGTTATAGTAGTTTTGGCATTAGCCATATATGAAAGTTTTACAGGGGACTATCTTATATTAACTTATGATTCATATATGCAACAAAGAAATAGCTTAGGCTTGTACAAACCATTAGCAACCTTTTATAATATTAATAATTTAGGAACGTTTTTGGCTTTGGCTACTCCTATAAGTTGTAATGCAATTTTTCAATTTAAAAAAAGGAAAAATATTTGCAAATTCTTGTTTTTAATGATTAACACATTTGTGATTTTACTTACTAATTCAAGAGGTGCATTACTGGCCATAATAATATTTATAATTCTAGATTTTAAAAACAATTTTTCAACTAAAAAAACCATATTATATGGAGTTATATTGGTAATAACATTATTATTCTTCTCTACTATGTTATTTGAATCTTCACTCGGTGAATTATTAACAATGGATATTTTAGAAGAGGGAAGAATAGAAATTTGGAAAGAAACTTTAGAGACAATTTCTAAGTATAGATTTATGGGAATTGGCCCCGGGAATACAGCATATGCAAATTTAAATTCCAGCCATTATAAGTATACGTTTGGAACACCACATAACTACTTCTTAGAATATTTAGGAGATTTCGGAATTATATGTTTTGCTATATTAATTTACTGGATATATGTCTTAATGAAGAAAAGCAAATATATCTCCTTAGACACTAACAAACAGTGGAGTTACAAGGCAAAAAATTATTATGCATATTATATAATATTTATAACACTAACAATATGTCCGTCTACCATGTCAACATTTCAATATCTTTGGCTAATTTTTGGTTTTACAATAGCTATGATAGACATATATATACGAGAGGAAAGAAATAGAAAATGTCAAGAACAAGTAAATCATTAAAAAATATAACAGTCGTTTTAATTGGACAAGGAATTGGAACGCTAATTGCTTTTATTGCGAGGACTTTGTTTATAAAATTTTTAAGTAAAGAGTATTTAGGAATTGATGGCTTATTTACTAACATACTTACGGTACTATCACTTACAGAATTAGGGGTTGGAGAAGCTATAACATATAGTTTATATAAGCCTTTGTCGGAAAAAAACGAAGAAAAAATAGTAGCGTTAATGAATCTTTTTAAAAAGATTTATACAATAATAGGAATATTTATATTAATTGTCGGAATTGCAATAGCACCATTTATAGAAAATTTCTTAAATGAAAAACCTAATATTAATGAAAATTTACAACTAATATTTATATTTTTTGTTATTAACTCCGCTGTGTCGTATTTTTACTCATACAAAAAATCTTTATTAATAGCAGACCAAAATAAATATATAACTACCATTTATAAGTATGTATGTTACTTCTTTTTAAATGTACTGCAACTAATAGTACTATATATAACACATAATTATTATTTATATTTAACGCTATTAATTATAAATACACTGATTGAAAATATACTTATATCTAGAAGAGTAAACAAAATGTATCCATATCTAAAAAAATACAGAGATATTAAAGTAAATTCTGAGACTAAAGAAGAAATAATAAAGAATACAAAGGCATTAATGCTTCATAAGGTAGGCTCAACAGTTGTAAGGTCTACAGAT
>CAWVME010000029.1:0-18466 GCA_963930325.1 Bacillota bacterium
ATTACCGACATACACCATGTGCATGCTAAAAAAAGGAATTGTTACAAGTGATGAAGAAATTTTCAACAAGATAAAAGAAACAGGAGTACCTTATTATAGATATTATGCGGTAACAGAAAGTGATGAAGAAAAATTTTATGTAACGACACAAGAAGAAGCACAAAAAGCAATTGATCAATTAAAAGAAAAGAATAGTACAAATAAAGATAAATTAGGAATTATAGAAAAATATGAAACTGAATTAAAAGAATTTGCCACGGCAGATACAATTGTTTCAGAATTGTATGAAAAACCAGTAGTAGTAGCAAGAACCCCAACTTATGCATCATCTACAAACTTGTCAGGAAGAAAGATCGACCTAGGAATTTCACTGACAACACCAGTAAATGGAGTTATTACTTCTAGATTTGGATATAGAGGTAGCGGATTGCATACAGGACTAGATATAGGAGGAAAAACTGGAACTACAATTGTAGCTGCTGCGGCAGGAACAGTGACCAATACATCTTATACTAGTGGATATGGAAATATGGTCACAATTTCACATGGAAGAGGAATTGTAACATGTTATGCACATTGTAACTCTATTCTTGTTTCAGTAGGAGATACGGTTTATCAAGGACAACCTATTGCTACTGTAGGATCAACTGGAAATTCTTCTGGACCACATTTACATTTAGAAATAAGAGCAAATGGAGTTGCACAAAATCCACAAAATTATTTATATTAAAATAAAAAGGTACTATTAAATAATATTTATATTATTTAATAGTACCTTTTTCCAATTCAAGAACATTGCGTCGCTCTAACTATAAAATCAAATTTTTTCTAAGATTATTTTACAAAATTTTTAAGTATTACTTTTATCGGATTTGCTTTTATAATTAATTTTCCATATTCTTGCAATTTACTAATAAATAAATCAGAATCGTAAACATACTCTGCAAACTCTGATGCAAAAGTAGAAAATTTTTTTAAAGTTTCTAAATTAATCAATTCAGAATATAATACAAAGTAATATGTAGAATTTAATTCATATAAACAAGTCTTATTAAAACATTTTTTTAATTCTAAAAATGGTGAGCTTTTGTAACAAATACAAAATTCAATAAAATTTTCAAATGATTGGAACGCAAAAATAGTGAATTTTTGCGTTAAATCTTCTGTTTTTCTTTTAATTTGAAAATGTTTTTTTCTTTTAGGAGGATCTTCCTTGTTTCTAGTAACAGTTAAAACAAAATCACCACAGGACATAGCCAAAGCCTCAATAGAAAGCTGATAATTTTTTGTTACAAAACCTATTTTTTCTTCTGCTAAAGCTAAAACATCTAAAAAAAGTGATTGAGATTCAATTGGACTAGACATAAAAGCCTGAATATCAATATTTTTTTCTTTTAAATCTTCTATATTTAAAAATATTCTAATCTTATTTTCACTAAGTTTTTCAATTCTCATGAAAGCAATTCCCCCTTATAAGTCTATATACTAATAATTATACTACTAATACATCTAAAAATAAAGCATAAAAAAATGGAAAAAATGGAGAAAATAACTTATAGAAAAATTAAGTATATATAAGATAAAATTTCCGCTTCTTTATGTTTATTTTAAAATAGTACACAATATAATAGCATAACTAAATAAAAAAAGAAAGTAAAATGTGTGTTTTTGGTAAAATAACTTGAAAAAAACTTCACTTCCATATATAATATGCAGTATGAAAACAAAAGAAACACTAATTTCCGTAAGAAAAAGGAGGATAAAATGGCAGTAAGAAGTAAAAATACATGGATACTTATTATATTTATATTTTCAGGACTTGTAATAGGTGGATTACTAGGAGATTTAGCAACACATGTGGATTTTTTAAGTTGGCTTTCTTATGGACAAGAATTCGGATTAGAATCACCAATTGTACTTAATTTAAGCTTTATTAAATTGACTTTTGCATGCATGATAAAAATTAACATAGCAAGTATTATTGGCATTGTTATAGCTATTCTAATTTACCGTATATTCTAGCAAAAATAATTGAGATGGAAATTTTTTAAAGGGGCAAATTAAACAGAAAGGAAAAAAGTTATGAAAATGAAGGAAATGCCTCTATCAGAAAGACCCTATGAAAAAATGTTATTATATGGAGCAGAAAAATTATCAGATGCCGAATTGTTGGGAATAATAATAAAGACAGGAACAAAAGAAGACTCTGCTGTAGTACTAGCTCAAAAAGTTCTTTCTATTCAAAGCAAAGAAGATAGTTTAAGATTTATGCAAAATATAACTATAGAAGAGTTAATGAAAGTTAAAGGAATTGGGAAAGTAAAAGCAATTCAATTAAAAGCGGTTGGGGAACTTGTAAAAAGGATTTCAAAGCCAATTCATTCAGAGACTATGATAGTAAGAACAACAAAAGATGTAGTAAATTTACTAATAGATGAAATGCAATATGAAAAAAGAGAAAAAGTAAAATTGCTTATCTTAAATAACAAAAATAAAATATTAAAAATCCTAGATATTTCTTTAGGAGGAACAAATTTTGCTTTAATTGAACCTAAAGAAGTATTAGTAGAAGCAATAAAAATGCAAGCGCCTAAAATTATACTTGTACATAATCACCCTAGTGGAGACCCAACTCCAAGTGATGACGATTTTAGAGTAACAGATCGAATTTATGAATGTGCAGACATAATGGGAATTCAATTATTAGACCACATCATAATAGGGGATGGATTATTTGACAGCGTGATGCGAAAAACCAAAGACAAAAAATATGATAAATGAAAGGATTGAGAAAAATGAAACTTTTTGGATTTGGAGGAAAAGATATTGGTATAGATTTAGGTACTGCCAATATATTAGTGACTTTAAAAGGGAAAGGAATTATTTTAAAAGAACCATCAGTTGTAGCTATTGACAGAAGAAATGGAGAAATATTAGCAACTGGACATGAAGCAAAAGAAATGTTAGGAAGAACTCCAGACACAATTAAAGCAGTAAGACCAATGAAAGATGGAGTTATTGCAGATTTTACTGCTACTCAATTAATGCTTAAAAACATTATAAAAAAAATATGTCAAAGATATAATGCAGGAAGACCAAGAGTAGTAGTAGGAGTACCTTCTGGGATAACAGAAGTAGAAGAAAGAGCTGTAGAAGAATCTGTATTACAGGCTGGAGCAAGAGAAGTATATTTGATAGAAGAACCAATGGCAGCGGCAATTGGAGCTAATCTAGATGTAGCAGAACCAACTGGAAATATTATTGTAGATATAGGAGGAGGAACAACAGAAGTAGCTGTTATTTCTTTAGGAGGAATTGTAGTAAGTAATTCCCTAAGAATTGCAGGAGATGAGCTAGATCAAGATATATTAAATTATGTGAAAAGAGAAATGAATTTAGCAATAGGAGATACAACAGCAGAACAAATAAAAATTGAAATTGGTTGTGCACTGCCATTAATGACAGAAGCAAGTATGGAAATAAGTGGTAGAGATTTAACCACTGGGTTACCTAGAAATGTAGTAATTACTTCTACTCAAGTAGAAGAAGCAATAAAAGAATCGATAATGGAAATTGTAGAAGTAGTTAAGGCAACATTAGAAAAAACACCACCAGAATTAGCAGCAGACATTGCAGAAAAAGGAATTGTTCTTGCAGGAGGAGGAGCTCTAATTAAAAATATTGACAAACTATTAAGCATAAAAACAGAAATGCCGGTATATATTGCAGATGACCCATTGGAATGTGTAGTAAAGGGAACTGGAAAAACAGCAGAAGACTTAGAAAAACTAAGAAATGTGCTAATAAATGCACGAAAAAGAAGATAAAAAATAAATATTATCTGGAATGGAGGGAAATATGTATAAGAAAAATACAACAAGCATTATAGGAATTATTATAACTATAATTATACTTATACTAATTGTAATATTTTCCAATATGAAAGAAGAAAACAAATCTTTTTTAGAAGGGACTATGAGCAAAATTGTTATGCCAATTCAAAATGGATTAACATATTTAAAAAATAAATTGGCAGGAAATGATTCATTTTTTGAAAATTTAGCTAGCATTCAACAAGAAAATGAAGAGCTAAAAAAGAGAAATAGTGAATTAGAAGAAAGTTTAAGGGAACTAGAAATTATAAAATCTGAAAATGAAGTACTCAAAGAGTATATGCAAATGACCGAAAAATATGCAGAATATAGCACAGTTCCAGCAAATGTAATTAATAAAGATACTAGTAATTATAGTTACACCATAGTTATTAATGTAGGAAGCAATAATGGAGTTCAAAGTAATATGGCTGTTATATCAGAAAATGGACTTGTGGGATATGTTTTGTCCGTAACAGACACAACTGCAAAGGTACAAACAATTATTGATCCTGCTAGTAGTGTTAGTGCCAACATTAGTACAACAAGAGATAGTATTATTTGTAGAGGAATTTTAGAAAATACAAATAAAATAAGAGCAGCTTATATCCCAACAGAAGCAAATTTAGTAATTGGAGACTCGATAGAGACATCTGGAATGGGAGGGATATATCCGAAAGGAATTCATATAGGAACAATTACTGAAATTAAGAATACAAAAAATCCTATTGATAGATATGCATTAGTAGAAACAGCAGTGGATTTTTCAAAATTAGAAACAGTTTTAGTGGTTACAATGCAAAACACATAAAACAGGAAGGAATGGTTTGGTATATGAAAAAAATAGCAGTTACAATTTGCATATTTATACTATTCCTTATTTTATATTTATTACAAGCTAATTTTTTTACATGGTTTAATATAGCAGGAGTAAAACCGAACTTATTTATATTACTTGCTCTCACATTAGGACTATTTGTAGGAAGAGGATATGCAACGGCTATGGGATGTATAATGGGATTCCTATTAGATGTTTTTATAGGAAGAACTCTAGGAGTTTATAGCATTATGCTAGGACTGATGGGGTACATAGGCGGGCAACTAGAAAAGAAATTTTCTAAAGATAGTAAAATTACAATTATTCTTATGATAGGTATATGTACTTTTTTATATGAAATAGGAATTTATATTATAAATGCTGCTGTATTAGGAATGGATTTAGAACTATTTGCATTTTTTAAAATAAATTGTATTGAAATATTTTATAATATTATTTTAACAATTATTTTATATCCACTAATAAAGAAGGGCGGTTATTATATACAGGATATATTTAGAGGAAACAAAATATTGACGAGATATTTTTAAAGTTTTTTAGAAAAATATGATATTACAAATAGAAATACTGCTAAATAACTAATAAAAACAAAGAAAGGAAAGAAAAAATTTGGGAAAAGACAAACCAAAAGAGCATATAAAATTGCGATATAATTTAACAAGTATTTTCATTTATATTTGTGGTGTTATAATGTTATTACAACTTTTTAACTTACAAATTACACATGGAGCAGAATATAGAGCTACATCAAATACAAGATTAACTAGGGAAACAGTACTTCAAGCAGCTCGTGGAAGAATTTTAGACAGAACTGGAAATGTAATTGCAGGAACAGAAATGACATTTGATTTAGAACTATATAAAACAAAAATAGAAGATCAAGACTTGAATAAAAATATATTAAGAATTATTCAAGTGCTAGAAAAAAATGGAGATGAATATATTGATTCTTTCCCAATTACAATAGAGCCATTTGCTTATACTTTTTCTACGGAAGAGGGATTAGCAAACTTTAAAAATGAAAATGAAATTCCAGAGACTGCAACAGCAGAAGAAGCATTTCAATTTTTTAAAGAAAAATATAAAATAGAAAATGAAAATATACAAGAAGCAAGAAAAATAATGGCTATTCGATATGAAATTCAAGAAGCGGGATATAGTGTTACAAAGCCAATAACAATTGCTAAAAAAATTAAGAGAGAGAGCGCTATAGAATTTAGTGAAAGAAATGCAAGTTTTTCAGGGGTTACAATACGAGTTCAGTCTGCAAGAACATATCCAAAAGGTAGTCTAGCATCTCATATTATTGGATATATGGGAAAAATTGATGAACCTGAATATAATGCAAAGAAAGACTCTGGATATTCCATGAATGATTACATAGGGAAAACTGGAATTGAATTCATGTTTGAAGAATATTTAAGAGGAGAAAATGGAATTAGACAAATTGATATGGACGTAGACGGAACTACTTCAGGAGAATATGTATACCAAGAAGCAACTGCTGGACATGATGTAGTGCTTACTATTGATGCAAACTTACAGGAAGTGGCAGAAACAGCGCTAGCTAATAATATTGCTAAAATTAGTCAAAACGGATATGAAGTTCCTTCAGGAGCAGTTGTGGTTATGAACGTAAATACTGGCGAAGTAATTGCTATGGCAAGCTACCCTGATTATGAACCAATCCAATTTATGGATGGAATAAGTAATGAAAAATGGAATGAATATAGCGATAAACAAGCTTTATATAATAGAGCAATATCTGGAACTTATGCACCAGGCTCCATTTTTAAAATGGTTTCTGCAATAGCTGGATTAGAAACGGGAGTTATTACAACAACAGAAAAAATACAAGATAGAGGAGTGTATCCTGAAGGGCACAATCCTGTGTGCTGGATTTGGTCAGACTATAGAGGAACGCACGGATGGCTCAACGTATCTGACGCGATTAAACATTCCTGCAACTATTTTTTCTATGAAGTAGGAAATCGAATGGGAATTGATAACCTAGCTAAATACGCTACTTATTTTGGATTAGGTCAAAAAACAAATATAGAATTACCAGGAGAAAGTGCCGGAACGCTTGCTTCTAGACAAAATTATGAGGAACAAGGAAAGACATGGTATCTAGGGAATACTTTATCAGCAGTAATAGGACAAGGAGAAAATAGTTTTACACCACTTCAAATGGTAAGATATATTTCAATGATAGCTAATGGTGGAAAAAGAATAAACCCAACAATTATAAAAAGTGTTATAGATGCTAATGGAAATGAAGTAAGCAAAGAAGAGTTAAATACATTTGTAAATGAAAAATTAGGTATTACAGAAGAAATCGTAGAAGATTTAAACATAAAAGAAGAAAATCTAGAAGCTGTTAGAGAAGGAATGAAGGGAGTTACTACAGAATCAGGAGGAACAGCATACTCTATATTTCGAAACTTTAATATAGAAGTGGCTGGGAAAACAGGTTCTGCACAAACTGGAACTTCTTACACTAATGCGTGGTTTGCTGGATTTGCACCATATACCAATCCTGAAATAGCCGTAGTAGTATTTGTGGAAAATGGTAGACACGGAAGTAGTACGGCAGAAGTTGTAAGAGATATTATTAAAGAATACTTTGGAATGAACACAGGAGATGTAAATGAAAGCACGGAGGCTCTTTCTGCTACAGGAGAAATTAGATAGAGAAACATTTAATTACTTTGGCATATATTTAATATTAAATTTGTGTGCTAAATGAAAGTTTATTAAAATAGAAATTTAAAAAGAAAAGAGGAAGAAAATGAAAGCAAAAATTCGTATTAGCCAAAAACAAGACAAAGTAACAATTCATATTAATGAAGAAGCAGAAATGGAAGAAATAGAAAAAGAACTAAGCAAAAAATTAAAAGAATTAAAAAAATTGTACAAAGAGGAAAAAACACCTATTTATGTGACAGGTAAAGTACTGAAAAATAAAGAGATAGAAGAAATTAGAGAATTAATAAAAAAATCAATTGATGTAAAAATTGAGTTTGAAAGTCCAACTATATTAGGACTTCATGGAATAAAAAAGACGTTTGAAAGAGAAATTCAAAATTCGGAAACAAAATTTTATAAAGGTTCTTTAAGATCTGGACAAAAACTGGAATATGAAGGAAGTATTGTAGTGCTGGGTGATGTAAATGGCGGAGCAGAAGTAATTGCGGGAGAAAATATTGTTGTATTAGGAGCTTTAAGAGGACTTGCTCATGCAGGTGCAAAAGGAAATAAAAAAGCAATTATTGCAGCTAATGATATTGAAACACCGCAACTTAGAATTGCAAATATAGTAAAAGAAATAGAAAAAGAAGAAGTAGAACAAAAGCACCAATATGCTTTTGTAGAAGAAGATAAAGTCGAATTAGAATAAATATATGTAGAAGTTTGATATATAAATTTAAATGTATCAAGCTTCTTTTTTACTTAACAAAAAAGTGCTTTTTCTATTAAACAAAAATATAAATTGTAGTATGACAAAGTGCATGCAATTTTGCTTGCTTATATTTAGTATATGAGGAGGAGACGAGCGTTAAAATCATTTATTAAGACAATAAGAGCAAAAGCAAAACAACAAATAAAAATGAATCTTGTACACCATCTTGACAAAAGAAAAATAATAAACAAATTAGTAAAAGGTCATCAAAATGAAATTCTAATCCAAAAATTTCTAAACTCTGTTCATCACTTATTTTTATCACCACCAGTAGAGTTGAAAGCTTCAAAAACTTTACTTAAATTTAAAAATTGTATGTATTGCTCTAACTTTTCTTTTCTTACATCATTTAAATAAGGCTTTAGTGATAGTAATAAATTTGTTCTAGGATCGTTTTTGGTATTTACTTTATCCATAATTGATTTTATTTTTAGTAACATTTCAATATCAATATTAGGAATAGATGAGGAAGTATTTGAATTTTCGTTAGAACTGTCTGATTTATCAGATGATGAACTTGATTCAGAAGAATTAAAATGATTTAAAGCATCTTTTATATTATCCGGCAGAGAATTGCTATTTACCATTGTACTGAACTGTTTTAAAAGACCTGACATATCTTCTTCACTCATTATACTTCCTCCTATCTTATATGCTTATTTATGATTATTATCACATGAATTATTTTTATTATTTAAAATTTGATTTGCCATAGCGATCCCTTTTTCTAAGTCCTTTTTGTCCATTTTAGCTAACATTGCCATAATTTGATTCATATCCAAATTATTCATTTGATCTCAATCCTTTCTAAATGATTCTTTTACATATAAAAGTATATGCCGTTTCTCCAATAAGTATGTTATATATTATGCCAAAAAAACATATATGTTACAGAAGACGAAACTAAAAAATAAAATCCTGTAAACTAGTGAAAAAATAAAGAATTTTAGGGAATAAACTTGCAAAAGTTTACATAAGCGTGTATAATTATATATGATAGAAAAATATGCAAAAAAAAGTAACATTTGTGTTATTATACAGAAAATTCATTTTTTATAAATAGGAGGATAACTATGACAAAAGTAATGAAAAAAATAATAGCAACCATGCTTTTAATAAGTTTAACCTGTATTAACTTTATATTTGTAGGAAGTTATTTTACAGGGGAAGTAATTGCTATGGCTGAAAATTCTAAATTAGAGTCGCAAGAAATAAAGACAAGCAATAAAAATGTAGAATTTGATGCCTATTTTATTGTGGATGGAAATCGTGTGCACAGTGTGAGCACAGACATAGATGCTACAGATGCAAAAATGTATATAAGAGTTAAAGTATTAGAAGGATATTTAAAAAATGCACAAATTAATTTTTCAAATACAAATTTTGAAATGAGTGATCAAATAAGTAATTTACAATTGGTGCAAAGTATAGATACAAAAAATAATATAATACAATTAAATCCGACTACAAAAGGTATGGAAGTAGAATTAGAAATTCCAATTGTTGCTAAAAAAGAAAATCCATATGAATTAGAAAATCTAAGCATGGAAACAGCTGTTAGATTAGAAGGAGATTATATAACAGAACAAGGAGAAGAAGATAAGGTTAATAGCGAAATAAAAACCTTTTTACACTGGACAGGAGAAATAAATTCAATTTTATCACAAGAATTAGTAAAATATATTCCTTTTGAAAATGAAAATCAAAATGGTATCTTAATACAAACAGCTATAAAATCGAAACTAGACAATGGAAAATTACCAATAAAACAAACAGATATATACATAACAGTTCCAACAGTAGAAGGAAAATTTCCGGACGATGTAGGAGTAGTAATCCAAAATACAGAAGCAACAAATGGAAATGATAAAACACAAGCAAGTTATGAATACAATGACGAAAATGGTCAAATTCATATAGAAGTAACGAATAATGAAACTGAAAATAAAGTTGCTTGGGAAAAAGATGGAGAGGATGAGTATTTAGTAACTTATGTATTTTTACTAGAAGAAGCAAGTGAAAATCCAAATAAAATAACTATAAAAGCTCAAAATGAAATAACAGCTTATACTAATGCAAAAGCAACAAAAACAATAGAAGAAACTATTATTTTAGAAAATGAAATTGGTACTGTTGTATCCGGAAAAGTGCAAACTATTCCAGAAACATTATATAAAGGAGCAATGTATGCTGCGAGCAACTATGAAACAGAATATGAAGTAGAAAATACAATAAATATTATTGAAGGAGACCTTGCAGAAACAATTCTAATAGAAAACAAAGAAGACATATTTATGTTTAAGGATGGAACAGAAATTGCAGCGGGAAATAATACTTATTACAAACAAACTAAAATTAACAAAGAAGACTTTGAAAAAATATTAGGAACAGAAGGAAAAGTATATATTTACAATGAACAAGACATTCTACTTGGAATTATAGATAAAAATAGCGATATAGACGAAGATGGAAACTATTTTATAAACTATGGAACAAAACCTACAGAGCTAAGAATGAAAACAACGGATGCTTTAGAAGATGTTTTAGGTGCTAATATACAGATTATACAGAAAAAGGCAATTTCTGCAAAAACTACTTATAGTACAGAGCAAATTAAAAATATGGAAAAACTAAAAGTAATCGTAAATACAGAAGGAGCAGAAGACTTTGTTGAAATTGAACTAAATGAAACAGAGGATAAAGCAGATATAAAATTAAATAACAATATTGTTAGCTTGTCTACAATGCAAGCAAATTCCGTGGAAATATTGACCACATTAAAAACAAATGACAGCAGATATGAATTAAGTGATACTCCAACAGTAGAAATTATTCTTCCAAGAGAATTCCAAAATGTGACTGTAGGAGAATTATCTTTACTAAATGAAGAAGAATTAAAAATAGAAAATAAACAAGTAAGTGTAAATGAAAATGGCGAAACTGTAATTACAATTAAACTTAGCGGAAAACAAACTGTTTATAAAATGCAAGATACTACTTTGGTAATTCCGGTACAAATCCCAGAGATGAAAACTGTACCAAGTAAAACAGTTGAACTAAAAATGAAATATACAGATAATCAAACACAAAAATTAGAAGAAAAAACTATAAAATTAGAACTTGTTTCTAAATATGGTCTATTTACACTAAATCAAATCGATGAAGGAATATTTGGGGAAAATGTACAAACAGTATTATCTGCTAAAACAGAAAGCAAAACAATAACTATAAAACAAAAAATTATAAATAACTATGAAGACATATTAAGTGGAATAACTATTTTGGGAAGAATTCCTAGCTTAGACAGCAAAGACCAAAACGGAAACCATATAGGTAGTGAATTTGACAGTATGCTAAAGCAGAACGTACAAATAAATGTAGAAAATGCAAAAATTTATTATTCAGAAGATGCAGGAATAGAAAAAGATGCAGAAGGTTGGCAAGAAAATGTAACTGATTTTTCAAATATAAAATCTTTTAAAATCGTATTAGAAAATTATGAAATGCCACAAGAAGCTATATTAGATATAAGCTATATATTAGAAATAGGGCCAAATTTGGAATATAATAAAAAGGCTTATGCTTTTAGTAGTATAGATTATATTTATGAAGAACAAAACAAACAAAGCACTTCTAAAATAGAATTAGCAACAGAAACTGTAAGTGGAAGCGATATAATTGAAGGCGAATCTAAGGTAGAAGAAGCAGATGGGTTAAAGCTAGAAACTATGGTAAAGAGTGGAGGAGCCATTTTAAAAGAACAAGAAACTGTATATGTAGGTCAAATAGTAAAATATATTGCCAAAATAACTAATACAACAGATCAGGCAATAACAGGAATTTCTTACGAAGCAAAAATTCCAGAAGGAACTACTTTTGTAGAAGTAAAAGAAAATTACGAATATGAAGATGAATACTATGAAGAAAAAGAAAATGTGCAACTTGTAAAAGCAGAAAATATAGAAATTCCTGCCAAAGGAAGCATAGATGTACAATTTGAAGTAAGAGTAAAGGAAAAAGAACAAGGAGAAATTTACAGTGAAATTAAAATAACCAAAAATGATATTACATCAGAAGCTCAAACCATAAAAAATAAAGTAGAAGAAGGAAAAGTTCAGTTAACAATTCGTTCAGTTGATGATGAATCAATTATAAAACAAGCTGGAGATGGAATGGCTTTACTAATTGATGTAGAAAATTTAACTGAAGAAACTTTAAAAGATGTAATAGTAAGATTCAATAATCCTCAAGGAATTACTTATAAAAAAGCAAGAATTGTTTCCGGAGGAGAAGAAATTGCATTGGAGCAATATAATAGCAATAACTCTACAGGCGAGATTAGCTGGAAAATAGACGAAATTGCAGGAAAAGAAACGAAGAAAATTTATGTAGATGTAAGAATTGATGATATGGAATTAGAAGAACAGAGCAAAACATTTAGTTTTTTAGCAAAAGTAACAGAAAGCCAAAACAAAACTTACACTTCTAATGAATATGAAAAAACCGTTTATCAAGGAAAAACAAAAGTGTCTGTAGTAAAAACGACTGATAGTATAGGACCAGTAAAACAAGGAGATGAAATTGTTTATACAATATCTATAAAAAATGAAGGTAAAGTAGATGCAAAAGATATTAGAATGTTAGAAAGATTATCTGAAGGTTTAGAAGGAATTAGTATTTCTTATACAAACTTTGAAAATATAGAAGATACAGAAATTCCAGAAGAGGAGGATGACAACCTAGGTATACCAGAAGACAATTTTGGAAATCCAAATGAAACAGATGAAAATTATAATCATTTTGATGAGTTTGGAAATATTGAAGAAGTAACAGAAGAAGGAACCTATAAATTTACAGAGGTAACAGGTGGGCTTTATATTCCATCAGGAGAAACTTTAGTTATTACGGTAAGAGCAAGAGTAAATCTAGAAGGAAAAGACAACATAGAAGAAGTAAGCAATTTAGTTACTGTTACAGGAATTAATATAGAAGAAACAAGTTCTAATGAAGTAGCCACAGAAGTAGAACAAGTAACAGAACCAGAGGTAGAAGATCCAGACAAAACTTATAAAATAGCAGGTACTGCATGGATAGATGTAAACCAAAATGGAATAAGGGAAACCGAAGAAGAAGTATTAGGAAATATCCCAGTTAAATTATACGATGGAACTACAGATACTATCGTAAAAGAAACAAAAACAAATGAAGATGGACAATATGAGTTTACAGATTTAGCAAAAGGAAAATATATTGTTATTTTTGAATATGATGTAGACACATACAATGTAACCACATATCAAGTATCAGGAGTAAGTAAAAGAATAAATTCAGATGTTATTGTAACAACTAAACAGATAGATGGAGAAGAAAGAACAGTAGCAGCAACAGATATTATTGAAATATCAAATAGTGACGAAACAGACATTGACATGGGACTATATGTAAAACCAAAATTTGATTTGGCGTTAAATAAAACGATTAGAAAAATTACAGTACAAAATGAACAGGGAACTAAAACATATGAATATACAGGTGAAAAACTAGCAAAAATAGAACTTGTTGCAAAATATATTACAGGTACAAATATAATTGTAGAATATAATTTAGCAATTACAAATGAAGGAAATGTAACAGGTTATGTAAGTAAATTAGTAGATATACTACCAGACGAATTAAGGTTCAGTTCAGATTTAAATCCTGATTGGTACATGACTGCTGAAGGAGAACTACATAATTTAAGCTTAGAAAAACAAGGAATTGAACCAGGAGAAACACTTAATGTTACATTAGCTCTTACAAAAGCAATAACAGAAGACGATACAGGAGTTATAGCTAACCTTGCAGAGATTGGAGATAGCCACTGCGTAGAAGGAATTGAAGAATATGACTCTATTCAGGGCAATAAAAATACAAAAGAAGATGACTTTAGTACAGCAGAACTTATTATATCTATAAAAACAGGACAAGAAGTATTTATGGTTACAATTATTATAATATCACTTATTGTATTTACATCAGGAGTTATATTAATCAAGAAAAAGGTTTTAGGATAAAGGAAAGGAGGACTGGAAACATGAAGACTAAAAAGAAAATTAGTATATTATTTTACATACTAATTTTAGTAATACTCATTTTAGGAATCAATGTAGTTTATGCGGAAAACAACATAGGAATTGGAACAGAGATAGAAATGACATATAGCAAATTAAAATCACGCAACGATATTCTATGTATACAGCATGGTCAAAGCTTAAAAGGAGAAGTAACTTACAAAGTAACCGATATTGTAAACATTGGAACCGGTTATGGAACATCCAATATTCTAGAAGCAAGAATTGAAAATGGTACAGCAAGTAAAGAAGATAGACTAAATGCAAAAATGGCATATTTAGCCTATGAAGCGGTAAAATCAAATAGTGAATATAATGAAAGTTACCCAAGTACTTTACAAAAACTTATTTGGAATGCAAGTAATGGATATAGTAATTGGTACGAAAATGTAGGAAAAGAACTATTACAAAATGAGTATAGCCCCGGAAGTAGTACAGGAATGACAGAAAAGATGAAAGAACTTAATGCCAAAGCAAGTACATATGCAGACTTTGCTGAAAAGTACGTAGAATTTTTAAGAGAAAATGGAAGAGTAGGAATAAAAAGAACATCTCAAAACCAGTTAGAAACACAAAGTTATAATGGTAAATCATATGTGGGACCATTTGCTTATGACTTTGTACAAGTAGAAACAAACTACGATAATATACCACTTATTTATGGAAACTTAAGAAGCATTAGAATAGATAATACACTAATTCAAACAGTTCTTATAAAAGACGGGAACACATATAGAGAAATCAATGTAAGTCAAATTCAGCCAAATCAAAGCTTTTATGTGGAAAAAATAGAAAATTTAAATAATGATAGCAGAATAACTATAACACAAAATGCACAAACATATCATGCACGAATATTTTTCTTATCTGCAGGTAGCTGGCAAAAATTGATTATGGTTAAAGGAAAAGTAGAGGGGATTTCAGTAACGGAAGAAATTGGTAAAATCGCTGACTTTGACTTAGCTTTAAGAAAATATATTTCAGCTATTAATGGAGAAACAATTACAACGAGATACCCAAATGCGGTAACAGATAGATTAATAGACGGAACTGAAACAACTGCAGAATATCATCATACTAAACAACCTATATTAGTAAGTAAGGGAGACAGAATTACATATTCTATTAGAATATATAATGAAGGAAAAGTAGATGGATACGCAACTAGAATAACAGACTATTTACCAGCAGGATTGGAATTTGTAGAAGGCAGCTTATTAAATCAAGCAATGGGTTGGACAGCACAAAAGAATGCAGATGGAACAACTACAGTAACAACAACTCATTTAAATGGAACATTACTTACTGCATTTGATCCAGCAGAAAACAATTTAATTGAAAATTCAGTAGCAATTCAGATTGAATGTGTAGTCTCAGATACAGCAGAAGCAAATGATATTCTTACAAATATTGCGGAAATTACAGAAGCTAAAGATATAAACGGAAATACATTTGATAGAGATTCGACTCCAGGAACTATCCATGGAGCTGTAGATGGAAACTATAGAAACAGTGAAATTTCTTCTGGAGCAACTTATATTCCAGGACAAGAAGATGATGACGATTTTGAAAAAATTAAAATAAGACCAGAAGTAGATATAACAGGAACTGTATGGATAGATGAACCAAGAGACAAGAATATGGAAAAAAACGGACTGATGGATGATGGAGAAGAGCTCGTAGATGGAATAAAAGTAACGCTATATGAAGGCAACACTGTTATTGCAACAACTACAACAGTTAATGGAGAATATAAATTTGAAAAAGTACCAGCAGGAAGAGACTATAGAATTGAAATTGAATACAATGGAATGACATATACAACAACATATTACTTAGTAGATGGAGAAAACAATTCCAAAGGAGAAGAGGCCGAAGCTTTAAGAAGAGAATTCAATATGAAATTTAGAGAAATCTCAGCTTCAAGTGGAATCGAATATCAAAAAGAAGAGGCAATAGATGACACAAGTTTTGCAAAAGCAACTGCTATAACAGATGGAAAAGATGAATTTAAAATAACAGCTTCTACAGATGCTACATATCAAAGAGATGCAACTTTACAAAATCTTTCTAGTAATGCTGTTGTAAACTTTGGACTTGCAAGACGTACACCACTAGACTTTAGTTTAATGCAAGGAATACAAAAAATTAATATAAGTATTAATGGAAAAACATTTGAAGACGAAATTTCAGTTAATGATATAGGAAATACCCTTACAGAAGATGTTATTAAAGGATATTTAGTAGAAAGAAATCAAACAAGAGAATACTACATTAAAAGATCAGATTATACTTATAGAATTGGAAATTACAAAGATTTATCAGAAATGATAGACCAAGATTTAGAACTAAGCAAAGAATTAAATGTTGTAGTAACTTATTCGATTGTTATTTACAATCAAAATACAGTACAAGGTACAGTAAAAGAATTAGTAAACTATTATAGTGATAGCTATGAATTATTACTAGTAACTGATTCGCCAAATTCAAATGAAAGCAAATTTGAAACTCAAGTAGTTCCAACTTCTTATACTGGATACAATGCAGTAACAATTGATACTTCTACATTAGGAAATATAGAAGGAGCTCATGCAAAAGTAATTTATGTAAAATATCAAGTAAAAAAAGATAATGAAACAGATAGAAACATTTTACTTGGAAACAAACAAGTGATAAGCGAAATTAACGTATATTCAGGCTATACTGAGAATGCTACTTGGGATTATGAGAAATATTACAATGGAACTATTGACCAAGATTCTGCGCCAGGAAATGCAGACCCTACAGCAAGTATAAGAACATTCGAAGATGATACAGCAAAAGCACCAGGACTTGAACTAAAATTAGATGAGACTCCAAGAACTATTTCCGGAATTGTTTGGGATGATAGCAATGCAGATGGAATAAGAGACGCAACAGAGCCAAAAGTAAATGGAGTAACGGTACAATTTATTGAAATCAAAGACTCAAATGGAGTAACACAAGAATTTATATGGAAAGAAATGCAAACAGGTATTAATAAAGTAAGCTATGTAGGATTTGCAGGAGGTATTAACAGAGATATAGACACAGCCAAATCTATGCAACAAGGAGAATACCACTTAGAAGACTTTATTCCAGGTGATTATATCATCCGATTTAGATACGGAGATGATGTACAGACTATAAAAGTAGAACTAAACAATGGTATTTCATATAATGGACATGACTACCAAGCAACAATAGTAAATGAAGGAAATGACGACACAATAGATTCAGATGCGATAGACAATGCAGAAAGAAGAGAACAGGTAAAAGAATATGCAAAATTGGTTAATAATGATAAAGGTAATATTTTAGCAGCACCTTACGCAAGCCCAGTAGATGAAGCAAAATTGAAAGAACTTGTAGATAATACTTATATGAATGCAGATACTGATAAATTCGAAGTAGCGGTAGAAACAGAAAATATGAGTAACTTAGATTTAGGATTGATTAAAACTATTGAAAACAGAATTGTATTAGAAAAACAGGTAACTCATATAACTGTTACTTTGAATAATGGTACACAATTTATAGATACAGATATTCCTGTAGAAGCAAATGTATCAGGGCTATTTGTAACAGAAGACAGCTTCTGGGTACAAATGGATAATGAAATTATTAACGGAGCAACCTTAGAAGTAACTTACAAATTAATTGTAAAAAATCAGGGAGAAGATACAGTATCAAATATTAAGCTAATTGATTATCTACCAGAAGGTATGAGAGTAGATTATGAATTAAACAGTGGATGGAGTGCAGTAGGAGCAGACAAATTAGACGGAATGATTGATGTTAGTTTTGTAGATAAGGTAAAACAATATATTTCTACAATTGTAACGAATAACGATATTGATAGATTAGAACCGGGAGAAGAAAGAGAAATTACTTTGACAGCTTCAACTACTTTATCACCAGATAAAGACGATTATAATTATACAAACATAGCAGAAATTGTGGAATTTACAAGTGAAAACGGCAAAAGAAATGAAGAAGGTATTCCTGGAAATCAAGATCCAACTAGTGAAGAATATAAAGAAAATGACGCTGATCCATCAGAAGAAGTAATCATTACAAAGCCAACAGGTAATATGCCAATTTACTATGTATTAGGATTTAGCATACTAGTAGCTATTGGATTTGGAGTATTTGCAATTAAAAA
>CAWVME010000030.1:0-3173 GCA_963930325.1 Bacillota bacterium
ATAGAAACACACTAAAATAAAGAAAAAGAAAAAACTGCTCCAAGGTCGAACTCATTTTTCACATAAAGACTGCTATTTCTAAGAAAAAACAATTGCAAATAACTTGGCAAAACCGTAGAACACCTGTAGGGGAGAACATTGTTCGCCGTGCTTCGTAGGCATAGCTAATACATTTTACAATCGAAATAACAGTATTATGTGAAAAATATGCGTCCTCCAAGGCGTTTAAGAAAGAGGCAAAAAAATAATATAGAAACACACTAAAATAAAGAAAAAGAAACAACTGCTCCAAGGTCGGACTCATTTTCCACATAAAGACTGTTATTTCTAAGAAAAAATAATTGCAAATAACAAAAACAAAACCAGTAGAACACCCGTAGGGGCGAACAGTGTTCATCCGCCACTACGTAGGCATTACTAATATAAAAATCAACTAATAAAAACGAAAAAATAAAAGGAGGAAACCAATGAAAAGAATAAAAAATGCAAAAGGAATAACATTAATAGCGCTAGTAATAACTATAATAGTATTATTAATACTAGCAGCAATAACATTAAGCACATTAGCAGGAAGAAGAGGAATAATAACCCAAGCGCAAAATGCAGAAAAAGAGCACACAAAAGCAGCTGCATTAGAAGATATAACAATAGTAACATATCAAAGCCCAGATAATAAAGGATACACAGACACAGTAAAACTAGAACAAGGACTAAAAGACATAGGAGCAACAATAAAAAGTAAAACAGAAACAAAATGGACAGTAGAATTAAATGGATATGAATTTGAAATAGACATAGAAGAAGGCGATGTAATAGCAAAAGATACAACAGAAGCAGATAGCCTAACATTAGCAAAAATGTATAAAAATGCAGAAACAGCAGGATGTGATGGAACAAATTGTACAGCTACAGACCATTTACATATAGGAGACTGGGTAGGTTACACTCCAGACACAATTACAAGTGGAAAATATTTATTAGCAAGTATGGATAGCGACAATTTATTGGTGGCGATAGCGCCAGCAGATAATGATGGTATTACCCAAGAAGACTTATATTGGAGAGTATGGGGATATGATGAAAACACAGATGAAGTAATATTAATAAGTAACACACCAACAAACCAGTATGCATTGTTTCATGGTTTTGAAAGATATAACAGTAACAATTACGTAAATTACGTGAATGAATTAAATACTATATGTGAAGAATTGTATAGCAGTAATAATATAGGAAGAGCAAGAAGTATAAATATGGATGATATAAATAAAGTGAGTAGTTATACAGAGGCACAAAAAATTGCAGACTTTGGAGATAGTACACAGCCTGCTGGAATAGGATATACACAAACATTTAACAATTGCTATTATCCAGATGAAAACAGTAGTACAGGATATTCAATAGGGACAAAAACGTTTACAAGTAATGCATATTACTATAAGGCCAGTGAATATATAAATAATAGAAAACAATTAGAATTAATGCTAGGACCTAGTGGGAATTATAAATATTGGTTAGCCTCTCGTTTTGTTTTAGTGGAATCAAGCTATGCGGATTTTTGCGTTAGCTGTGTGCGTGACGGCTTCGTGGGCTTGGTGGGCATGGACTGCGTTTTGTGCCATTCTGATGGCAACTTTGAGAGCGCCTCGCTTTACCTCCGTCCGATAGTACATCTAGAATCTGAAGTCACAAAGGAGCAAGTGCCAATAATACAACCACAAAATGATAATTGGACTGGAAAATAATGCACATGAAAGTAACACTAAAAAATAGTTCAAACTACTTGTAATTTATAAAAAAAAATGTTATTATATTAAACAATGAAATAAGAACTGTCATGGAAGCAAAGTAGATTTAGATATTATGTTTTAGAGAGAATAAGTCATTGGCTGAAAGCTTATTTAACAAAAACTAAATTGAAATTTCACTTTCTAGGTCTTTTATTGAAAAAAGTAGGTAAAAGCGATAGCAACGTTATAGCTAGAAGAGATTAATTTTTAGAAATTAATAAATTTAGGTGGTACCACGAGTCACTTCGTCCTAATTGGCGAGGTGACTTTTTTGTTGCATAGGCAAAATTGCTTTTTATATATAGCAATAACTGTAGATTCTACTTTGCAAATTTGGCATGTAAATAGAGAAAAAAGAAAGGAAGATTGTATGAAAGAGAAGATTGAGCAAATTAAAAACAGTGCTTTACAAGAGATTACGAAAATAACAGAATTGCAAAAGGCAAATGATGTAAGGGTAAAGTATTTAGGCAAAAAAGGAGAGCTAACGGCAGTACTAAGAGGTATGGGTGAACTTTCTGCAGAAGAAAGACCAGTAATTGGAAGCTTGGTTAATGAAGTAAAAGATGAAATAGAACAAAGACTACAAGAAATAGAAAAAAGTTTAAAACAGAAAGAATTAAATAAAAAACTAGAAACAGAAAGAATTGATATTACTTTGCCAAGTACTAAGATTAGAAGAGGAAGCAAACATCCAATTAACCGAGTAATAGAAGAAATAGAAGATATTTTTGTATCAATGGGGTATGATGTTGTTCCAGGACCGGAACTAGAAACCGATGAATATTGTTTTGAAAGATTAAATTTACCAAAGGGACATCCTGCAAGAGATATGCAAGATAGTTTTTATATCACAAGCGAATATTTATTAAGAACACAAACATCTGCTGTGCAGGCAAGAGCTATGGTAGAAAATAAAGAAAAAACACCAATTAGAATTATATGCCCAGGTAAAACTTATAGGAGAGACGATGATGCAACACATTCACATCAATTTGGGCAAGTAGAAGGATTAGTAATTGATGTGAATATTTCATTAGCAGATTTAAAAGGAACACTAGAAGTGTTTGTAAAAAAATTATTAGGAGAAAATTCTAAACTAAGATTTAGACCTAGCTATTTTCCTTTTACAGAGCCATCTTACGAGGTAGATGTAAGCTGCTTTAAATGTGGAGGAAAAGGCTGTAATTTGTGTAAACAAACAGGTTGGATAGAAATTTTAGGTTCAGGAATTGTTCATCCAAATGTATTAAAAATGAATGGATATGATCCAGAAAAATACTCTGGATTTGCTTTTGGAACTGGATTAGACAGAATTGCAATGTTTAAATATGGAATTACAGATATAAGACTTTTATATACCAATGATATAAGATTTTTAAA